>JBJEQK010000074.1:0-13364 GCA_051881715.1 Acutalibacteraceae bacterium | reverse complement strand
TATGCTCTATTTCAATATTCTTTTTTCCTTATCCCCCAACTTTCCGTGATGAGGGCATTTTTTACAGATTTCTGGGTTGTTTACGGGATGGAGATGTGGTATAATTTGCGCAGGAAAGGTACAGCGCCATGTTTTATATGCGGCTGTGAAAGGGGCAAGGATGCATGAGCAAAACCGAAACTGCCAAACGATATATTCTGTTTATTTTCGGACTGTTTTTCTCGGCGATGGGTGTAGCGCTCACCAAACGGGGTGAGCTGGGCATTTCGCCGATCTCCTCGGTCGCCAATGTGCTGAACGCCCGCTTCGACGCCGTCTCCATTGGTACATGGCTGATCCTGTGGAACTGTCTGCTGATTCTCGGGCAGATCCTCATACTGCGCAAAAAATTTCAGCCCATCCAGCTTTTGCAGGTGCCGCTGTCCTTTCTGTTCGGTTGGTTCACGGACTTCGGAATGTGGCTGGTACGGTTTATCCCGGTGAACCACTATCCCGTTCGGCTGGTGATGGTCGTCCTCGGCACGGCAGTGCTCGGCTTCGGCATCGCACTGGCGGTAATTGCAAACGTCATTATGAATTCCGGCGAAGCCTTTGTAAAGGCCATCTCCGACACGACACACAAGGAATTCGGCAACGTGAAAATCTTCTTTGACATCTCCTGCGTACTGGCGTCGCTGGTACTGTCTCTGCTCTTCTTCCACGGAAAGATCGTGGGCATCCGGGAGGGCACAGTCATCGCCGCACTGCTCACGGGCACGACCGTGAAGCTGTTCAGCCGGTATCTGCGCGCACCGCTGAACCGTCTCCTCGGCGCAAAGCAAACCGACAATTCATAAAAAAACTCCCTTGCCGGGCAGGAAAACTGTCCTCGGCAAGGGAGTTAATTTTTTTAGGCAAAGGCGGAAACGCCCTTTTCGGTCAGCTGCATAACAAGCTCGGCAATGGTCTCGGGGGAGTCGGTGCCCGTTTCGAGCCATTCGCGCACGATGCCCACACAACCGTAGGCGATGTAGCGGTAGAGGTAGCCCTCCATCTCCTTGCGGACGGGAAAATTGCGAAGGATCTTTTTTCCCGAAAGGAATCGCAGGATCTCGTCCTGCAAATGGATGGTGCTGTGGTCGCTGAACACCAGCTTGACCAGCTGACGGTTTTCATAGGTGAAGCGGAAAATACACGTCAGCATCGTCATGGATTCCGGGGTGCCGGAGGCGTAGGGCGTTTGGTCCATATAGGTACTGATCCTCGAGAGCAGATCCTCAAAAATCTGGTTTTGCAGGTCAAACTGGTCGGTGTAGTGGGTGTAAAAAGTGCCTCGATTGATATCCGCCCGCTCGCAGATCTCCTTGATGGTGATCTTGCCGATGTGCTTCTCCTGCATCAGCTCGATCAGCGCATTTTTCAGCACCATTTTTGTGTAGCTGACCCGACGGTCATTGCGAACATTTGCCATTGCATACGCACCTCATTTCCGCCGTAAGTATAGCACACGCCTGTTCAAAAATCAACACTTTGTCCGAAATTGTACACTGTGGCGGTGACAAAATTTTCTTGACTTGCAGTATTCCTTCCATTAGAATATTAAAAAGAAGGGGGAGAAGGAATGCAGTACTTGTTTTTGATTCTGCTTGCTGTGGCGACAGTGTGGCATCTGTGGGATTCCTTTTGGGACGACAGCAAAAAACGCAGGCGGACAAAGCCGTTTTTACTGTTGTTTCTCCTCCTGTACTACCTGTTCGCCGCCGATGCGCCCTCCGCACTGCTGGTCGCAGCGCTGGCGACCAGCTGGCTGGGCGACATCCTGCTGATGCCGAACGGCAACAAGTGGTTTGTCCTTGGCGGCATCAGTTTTATGTTCACGCACTTTTTGTTTATCGCCGTGTACGCACGGCAGGTGAATTTTCACCACATCCTTTGGGCGGCGGTGATCCCGGCGGCGCTGTTGTACTACGGCATCTCGGCATGGATCATCCGTTCCCTGACGCCGTCCACGCCGAAAATGATGCTCGTGCCGATGTACGTGTATCTGCTGTGCAACAGTACGATGAATGTCTTTGCCCTCATGCAGCTGCTGTGCGATCGGTCGTGGGGCGCCGCTGTGGCATATGCAGGTGCGGTGCTGTTCTTCGTCTCCGACTGCACCCTGTTCCTTGTCCGCTACCACAAAAACAAAAACCTCGTGTTCCGCAGGCACTTCACGGTCATGCTCACCTACGTTTTGGGGGAACTGCTGATCACGCAGGGTATGCTGATGCTCCCGCGGTAAGCGAAATGGAAAGGATGCGATTTCGATTTTTAATTTGAAGAATATTCCTCTGCCCGACTACTCCCCTGCCGAGGACAGGGTCAACAGCATCACCCACGCTATCGGTGTGCCGATGTATCTTGTCGGCGCCTTTTTTCTCCTGCGGTTGCAGAGCGGGAGAGCAAGCGGCATACAAAGCTTTTCCACCGTGATTTATCTGCTCTCTACCCTGCTGGTCTTCCTGGGCTCGGCCGTGTACCACGGTCTGAAGCCCGGCTTCAAAAAGCAGGTGGCACGGGCGTTGGATCACGCCAACATCTACATCATGATCTCCGGCACCGTGACGGCGTTTTTTCTGGCGCACGTGTACGGCAAGGCGCCGAAGCTTTCCGTTTGGATGATCGTGCTGATCTGGGTGCTGTCGGCGGCAGGCATTTTGCTCACATTCATGGACTTGAAGCGTTTCAGCGTACTGCAAATCTTCACATATGTCCTGCTGGGCTGGATCGCCGTTTTCGGGATGCGTGCAGTGTATGCCGGCGGCGAAGCCGACAAAGACTTCCTGCACGCCGTACTGCTCGGCGGCATCTGCATCACCGTCGGGGCGGCAATCTACTTCGTGGGCAAAAAAGTTCGCTATTTCCACGCCCTGTTTCATCTGTTCGTTCTGGCGGGAAACTGGATCATTTTTCTGGGGACGTATCGGTACTACGATACAATTTTATAAAAAAAGGAGGACATATGGATGAAAACCACTCTGAAAAAAATGACAGCGATGTTGCTGGCGGCGGTATGGATGCTGTCTGCACTCGCAATCGACACGTTCGCCGAGGACACGGGATATTTGACCGTAGCGGACTTCGTTGCGCCGAATACGGGCAAGGACGTTGCCGACGCACTGCAACAGCTCATCGAGGACAACCCGAATCGCACACTGTTCTTTGCCGACGGGGAATACCTTTTGTCCAAACCCCTGTGCACACCTGCTGACCCGAGACGAAGCGTCTCCTTGAAGCTGGCAGACTTTGCCGTTCTGAAAGCGGCAGGCGACTGGGAACCGGGACAGGCCGTGGTGCGTCTGGGCGCAACCTATCCCGCCAACGACACCCACACCAACGGCAGCAACTACTCTTTCGAGGGCGGTATCGTTGACGGCAGCGGCGTTGCGGACGGCATCTCCATAGACGGCGGCAGAGAGACGATGGTGCGCAATGTGTCCATCAAGCACACGGTGGTGGGTCTGCACATCCTGCGCGGCGCAAACGGCGGCTCTTCCGATACGGACATCAGCTCTCTGAACATCATCGGCACCGGCTCCACCGACAGCATCGGTCTGCTCATCGAAGGGTACGACAACACCTTTACCAATATCCGCATCGGCTTCGTCTATACGGGCGTTCAGCTGAAAAGCTCCGGCAATCACCTGCAAAACATCCATCCGCTGTACTATTCCGACTATACCGACTATGTAAACAGCTGCGGCTTTTTAGACGAAGGCGGCACAAACTGGTTTGACTTCTGCTACAGCGACCAGTTCGGCACGGCCTTCCGCACGACCACCAACCGCACCAGTATCTTCCACGACTGCTTCTGCTATTGGTATTCCTCGGACGGAGATACGCACATCGCCTTTCGTGCAGACAAACAATTCAACTCCATCGTGACAAATTTCACTGCAGATTTGCCGAATGAAAAGGACAACTATATGCTCCTGACCGGCGGCAGCAGCGGAACGGGCGTTATCTCGAACCCGACCGTAAAGGACACCACCGGCGCAAACGCCGTCTATCTTTCCTATACGCAGAGCATTCCGTTGATTTTGCGCCTTGCTCTGCGTTTGGTCGGGCTTTTGGAAACGGCGTTTATCCGCCTTTGACAACCGCATAACACTTTGTGCATCGGGGACGGCTCCGCACCGTTCCCGATCTTTCTTTTTTGTGAACGCTTGAACCCTTTGCAAAAAAATGGTACAATGTCAAAAAAACGGAACGGGGGAAAGAAAATGTCAAGATGTGTTCAACTTCTCAACAAGGACTGGCGGTTCTCTAAAAACGCAAGCCTGCCGGCGGCTCTGCCTGCGGAATGGCAGCAGCTTGACCTGCCGTACACATGGAACGGCGAGGACGGTCAGGACGGCGGCAACGACTACTACAGAGGGCAGTGCTGGTTTGCAAAGTCCTTGGACGACGCGCTGTTTTCGCAGGGCACGGTACACTATCTGCAATTTGACGGCGTCAATTCCTCCTGCACAGTGTACTGGAACGGTGAGTGCCTCGGTAGCCACGACGGCGGCTACTCGACATTCCGTATGCGTATTCCGTCCGTGCGGGCAGAAAACCTTTTGGTCGTTTCCGTGGACAATGCCCCCAACGACCGGGTATATCCCCAGACGGCAGACTTCACCTTCTACGGCGGCATCTATCGGGATGTTTCCCTGATTTCCGTCCCCGAAAACCACTTCGAGCTGGACTACTGCGGTACGCCGGGCATCCAAGTCACCCCGGCGGTGCAGGGCAAAAATGCGGATGTGACGGTGCAGGCGTTCTGCGAGGGTACGGTACAGTTCCGCATCTTCGACGGCGAAACGATCATCGCTTGCGAAACGGTGGCGGGCAAGAATCCCGAAGTGACCTTTACGATAGAAAACGTGCATCTGTGGCATGGCCGCAAAGACCCTTACCTCTACCGTGCGGAAGCGGTTCTTTTGGCACAGGGTGAGGAAGCGGACAAGGTTTCCACCCGCTTCGGCTGCCGCAGCTTTTCCGTGGATCCCGAACGGGGCTTTATCCTCAACGGCGAGGAATACCCTCTGCGGGGCGTTTGCCGCCATCAGGACAGACCGCACATCGGCAACGCCCTGCAATACGAACACCACAAAGAGGATATCGACCTGATCTGCGAGGTCGGTGCGAATACTATTCGTCTGGCACACTATCAGCACGCCCAAGCGTTCTACGACCTGTGCGATGAACGGGGTCTCGTGATTTGGGCGGAGATCCCCTACATCTCCCGCCATATGCCGAACGGTCTGGACAACACCGTCTCGCAGATGAAAGAGCTGATCGTGCAAAACTATAACCATCCCTGCATCGTGGCGTGGGGTCTGTCCAACGAGATCACCATGAACGGCGCCAAGGATGAATCCATGCTCCAAAACCACCGCATTCTTAACGATCTGGTGCACCGGCTGGACAAGACGAGGGTCACCACCATGGCGGTGCTGACCATGTGCGACATCCACAGCGAATACGTCCACATCCCCGACATCGTCTCCTACAACCACTACTTCGGCTGGTACGGCGGCACCACGGAGATGAACGGCGAGTGGCTGGACAAGTTCCATAAGGCGTATCCGCAAAAGGCGATCGGCATCAGTGAATACGGCTGTGAGGCGCTCAACTGGCACACCTCCGACCCCAAGCAGGGGGACTATACCGAGGAATATCAGGCGCACTACCACGAGGAGCTCATCAAAACATTCATACCAAGAAAATATATTTGGGCAACGCACCTGTGGAATATGTTCGACTTTGCCGCCGACGCCCGGGCAGAGGGCGGCGAAAACGGCATGAACCACAAGGGATTGGTCACCTTTGACAGACAGTATAAAAAGGACGCTTTCTACGCCTACAAGGCGTGGTGGTCACAGGAGCCTGTGCTGCACATCTGCTCGAAGCGGTATGTGGACAGAGTGGAGGATGTAACCAAGGTGACCGTTTACTCCAACCAGCCCGAAGTGGAGCTGTTCGCCAACGGGGAAAGCGTCGGCAAACAGCAAAAGGGGGACTATCCGTTCTTCTATTTTGAGGTCAAAAACGTGGGCGAGACCACCCTCACCGCCAAGGCGGGCGACCTCACCGACACGGCGAATCTGCGCAAGGCGGACACGTTCAACCCGGACTACGCCATGAAGGAGGAGGGCGCCGTTCTCAACTGGTTCGAGATCGAAGCGCCGGCGGGGTATTTGTCCGTCAACGACACCATCGGCGAAATCTGCGCCACCTTCCGCGGCAAGCTTGTCCTGCTGGGCATGGTGCCGATGCTGAAGAAAGCGCTTTCCGGCGGCGAGCAAAAGCCCAAGGAAAAGAAAGGGAAAAAGGGCATGGACGTCATGGGGATGCCGCTCAACGCCCAGTCCATCCAAACGGTGTGGGGCATGGCCAAGGGCTTCCCGGTGAAACGGGTGTTCATGATGCTCGGCGGCGGTAAAGTGCCGAAGGAGAACATCCTTGCGCTGAACAAAAAACTAAACCGAATCAAAAAGAAACAGCCGGGCAGTTAAACCCCGCACAATCGGGGCGTGTGCCGCAATTTGTGCGGTGTAGATGACAACGAATAGTATAATAAAAAGGGAACCCTCTTTCTTCGGTCTCCTCGGTTACTTCTTCTGTCCTGTCCCAAATAGGTTTTTTCTTGCGGACGGTGCGGGTTTATGCTATGATATTGCCGTCACAAAGGAGGGTGCCTCATGTCAAAACGCATTCATCTGATCTGCAACGCCCATCTCGATCCCGTCTGGCAATGGGAATGGGAGGAGGGCGCCGCAGAAGCTTTATCCACATTCCGTGTTGCCGCGCGGTTCTGCGAGGAATACGGCGATTTTGTTTTTAACCACAACGAAGCCTTGCTTTACCGCTGGGTCGAGGAATATGAGCCTGCGCTGTTCGCCCGCATTCAAAGGCTGGTTCAAGAGGGCAAGTGGCACATCATGGGCGGCTGGCATGTACAGCCGGACTGCAATATGCCCTCCGGCGAGGGCTTTGTACGGCAGATTCAATTCGGCAGGACGTATTTTCGCGAAAAATTCGGCGCAGAGCCGACCACCGCCATCAACTTCGACCCCTTCGGACACACCCGGGGGCTGGTGCAGATCCTCCAAAAATCCGGATTTGACAGCTATCTCTTCGGCAGACCCAGCCCCGGGTTTTTGGAGCTTCCTGCCGACCTGTTCACATGGGTCGGCTACGACGGCTCGGAGATCACCGCCTGCCGCCACTGCCGCTACAACACCGCTTTGGGCAAGGCGACGGAAAAGATTCGCCGCGTGATGGAGCAATGCCCCGATGAGGACTTCGAGGTGTGTCTTTGGGGCGTCGGCGATCACGGCGGCGGTCCGTCCGAACAGGATTTGAACGCCATTGCCATACTCAAAAAGCAGGCAGAAAAAGACGGCATCACGCTTCTGCATTCCACGCCCGAAGCCTACTTCCGTGCCGTGCGGGAAAGCGGGAAGCAACTGCCCCGCTACGAGGGCGATCTGAACCCGTGGTCACCGGGATGCTACACCAGCATGATCCGTGTCAAGCAGAAATACCGCCTGCTGGAGAGTACCTACCTGCTGACCGAGCAGATGGCGGCGGCCGCTTCCTGGGAGGGCAAGATGATCTACCCCCGCAAAGAGCTGGAGGATGCGCTGTACGATCTGCTGACGGTGCAGTTCCACGATATGCTTCCCGGCTCCTCCATCCAGCCGGCGGAGGATATGGCGCTGCGGATGCTCGACCACGGGCTGGAGATTCTCTCCCGCGTCAAGGCACGTGCCTTCTTCGCCCTGTCCGGCGGACAGAAAGAACCAACACCCGACAAAATTCCGATACTCCTTTACAACCCCCACCCGTTCCCTGTGGAGGACGATTTTTCGTGCGAGATGATGCTGTGGGATCAAAACTGGGCGGATGAATTTTCCATGCCGCAGGTCTGGCAGGGGGACAAACCGCTGCCGACCCAGTGTGAAAAGGAGCACAGCTCCCTGAATCTCGACTGGCGCAAGCGTGTCGTGTTCCATGCCACGCTCCAACCCATGCAGATGAACCGCTTTGACTGTGCCTTTACCCGCATTGCGAAAAAGCCCATTCCCGCCGCCAAGGAGGAGGACGGCTGCTTCGTGCTGGAAAACGAACGTGTCCGGGCAACGGTCAGCCGGGAAAGCGGATGGCTCACGGGTTACGCCGTAGACGGCAAGGAACTGCTGAATGCACCCTGTGCCCTGCACGTTGTTGCGGACGACTGCGACCCGTGGGGGATGCGTGTCACCGCCTTCCCCGACCGTATCGGCACATTCCATCTGCTCACGCCCGAAGAAAACAGCGATTTCTGCGGGCTGTCCCATCCGCTTCCCGCTGTGCGCTGTGTGGAAAGCGGCGATGTGCGCACCGTGCTGGAGGCCTCCCTCGGCTATGACCGTTCCCGTGCCGTGATCCGCTATACCCTGTCCGCACGTTCGCCGGCACTGCAGATCGACATTCGCATCCAGTGGGCGCAGACGCAGAAAATGCTCAAATTCGGCATTCCTACTTCCCTTGAAACTGCCGCCTGCATCGGGGAAGTCGCCTACGGTGAGGAAAAATTTCCGCAGGACGGGCGGGAAAACTGCGCGCAAAAATTTGTCCGCATGGACGACGGGCGCCATGCTCTTTCCGTCTGCATGGACTCCGTCTACGGAAACAGCGCCGAGGGCGGAACCTTATATATGACGCTCCTGCGTTCGGCGGCGTATTGCGCCCATCCCATCGATGAACGGGAGATCCTTGCGCAGGATCGCTACACGCCGCACATGGAACAGGGGGAACGTTCTTTCACGTTCCGGCTTCTCGGCGGGGATGCAGAAACGGTTCGCACCGACACACCCCGTGAAGCGTGGCGGATGCATCTGCCGCCCATGGCGCTGTCCTTCTACCCGCCGGCAGAGGGTACCGCACCCACACCGCCCTTCACCATCAACGGCGACAAGGTGGAGCAAACCGCTTTCAAGTGCGCCGAGGACGGCAACGGCTATATCCTGCGCCTGTACAACCCGTTCCCACACACCGCCTGCGTCACACTGAACGCAGTGCGGTTCCATATACAGCAAACGCTGTCTCTGCGCCCCTTTGAGGTCAAAACGTATCGCATCACCGAGCGCAAGCTCACAGAATGTGACCTGCTCGAACGAGAGAATACGCAGGTGTAACGCAACCGTTTTCCGTTTCGCAGTATAAATAGTGAAAGAATAGTGAAAAAATAGTGGAATTTATCTGCTTTTCGTGGTATACTGTATGGTGTAAAAACACAAAGGAAGAGTGCTATGATTCGGGTTTCTTTGACCAATGACATTGTAAAAAGAATATCTGCAATAGATGAAAACCGCTTTTCTTTGGGGACGGTGCAGCTGCCTGCAATCACGATGAACAGACTGCGGAAGAACTCCAAAAAGAAAAGCTCCTATGCCTCCAATAAAATCGAGGGCAATCCCCTTACGGAAGCGCAGGCCAACGACGCCATAGAACAGGATTCGCACAAGCATTTTCTCAAACCTGAGCAAGAAATTCGCAACTATTTTCTGGCACTCAACGTACTTGAAGAAAAGCTGAAAGAGAAAGCCCCCTTCTCCAAAGCGCTGATTCTTGAGATTCAGGCAATGGTTTTAAAGGGAGCGTCCAAAGAGAAAATCGGCATCAGGGGCGCAACACCTCCCGGTGTACTGTTTGCCGTTTATGACAGCGAAACAGGCGCTCCCGACTATATTCCGCCTGAGTATTCAGATATCCCTGAGCTGTTGGACGAACTGGTACAATATATAAACACAACAGACGACCATCCGTTGATTCAAGCCGCAGTGGTGCATTATCAGCTTGTAACCATTCATCCGTTCGAGGACGGCAACGGCAGAACCGCAAGACTGATGTCCGGATATATCCTCGATTTGTTCGGCTACGGATTCAACGGCATCGGCTCTCTCGAAGAGTATTTTGCATACGACTGCGATGCGTATTACGCCGCTTTGCAAATGGGTCTGCCTGCACTGTACTATTCCGGCAGAGACAACCCGCCACATCCTGAAATATGGATAGAGTATTTTTTGCGAATGGTCGAATTGTATTCCAAGAAAGCCTATGAAATTTCCTTGTCCGGTGCAGCGGATGCGCTGGCTTCTGCTTTGTCTCACCTGAATACGAGGGACAAAGAATTTTTGGCTTTCTTATTGCAAAACCATCTGTTTGCATTTACACCTATCGAAGTCAGCAAACAACTGCACGTGACCAACAAGACCGTCATCAACCGCTGTGCAAAACTCACAGCAAACGGGTTTTTAATGCCGAACATTGTGAAAGAGCGTGTTCGTTCCTACTCGCTCAGCGATTTTGCGAAGGAAAACAGCGAAGCGATTTGCTCTGCAATCGTGAAATAACGCACGCAACAGACTTTTTCCGAAAAAAAGCTTTACAAACCGGACATACTATGTTATACTTACTTTTGCCTGTTTCTCGGTTATGGGAGCAAGCCGCCATGCGGCACACACCTACCCTGTACTGGGAGCTTCGGCAAATATTTAAATGAGGTGAAAAACCATGACAGCAGCAGAAAAAACCGCAATCATGCAGGAATATGCGACCCACGAGGGCGACACCGGTTCTCCCGAAGTACAGATCGCCGTCCTGACCAAGCGCATCAACGACCTGACCGAGCACCTGAAGACCCACAAGAAGGATCATCA
The DNA here is from genome assembly GCA_051881715.1 of Acutalibacteraceae bacterium. Taxonomy (GTDB): domain Bacteria; phylum Bacillota; class Clostridia; order Oscillospirales; family Acutalibacteraceae; genus UBA1425. The sequence goes on along the minus strand of JBJEQK010000074.1, from coordinate 2,649 downwards.
TTCCAGACGTGGTCTTCTCAAGATGGTTGGTCACAGACGTAACCTGCTCGCCTACCTGCAGAAGGTGGACATTGAGCGTTACCGTTCCATCGTTGCAAGACTCGGTCTGCGTAAGTAAGTTTCCAATCACAGGGGTGGCTGTTGTGGTCACCCCTGTATTGCTGTAGGGCAAAAACCGCACTCCCGTCCGCGGCTTTAGCAGTGAATCGACGGCTCAACCCTTGAGCCGCGGATTTATTGCTAAGTCCGAAACGAGGTGCGGAACAAAATAGAAAAGGAGTTTTGTTCAATGTTTTTCAAGGATTTCAAAACCTTCAAGACCGAAATCAACGGTCGTCCCTTCGTTGCCGAAGTCGGCAAGATGGCACAGCTCGCCGGCGGTTCCGTCCTCGCCCGTTACGGCGAAACAGAGGTGCTCTGTACCGCAACCATGGCGGCAAAGCCCCGCGAAGGCGTAGACTTCTTCCCCCTGTCCGTGGATTTTGAGGAAAAGCTGTATTCCGTGGGTCGCATCCCCGGTTCCTTCCAGCGCCGTGAGGGCAAGGCCAGCGAAAAAGCAACTCTTGCTTCCCGCGTCATCGACCGTCCCATCCGTCCGCTGTTCCCCAAGGATATGCGCAATGACGTCTCCGTTGTCGCCACGGTCATGTCCGTGGATCCCGACTGCTCCCCTGAGATCACCGCCATGCTCGGTGTTTCCATCGCCATCTCCATTTCCGAGATTCCGTGGGACGGCCCCATCTCCGGCGTTTCCGTGGGTCTGTGCAACGGCGAACTGGTCATCAACCCCACCGCAGAGCAGCGTGCGATCTCTGATTTGCAGCTGACGGTTGCATCCACCAGCGATCTGGTCGCCATGATCGAAGCCGGCGCCAACGAAGTGCCCAACGATCAGATGTACGACGCCATCATGTTCGGTCATGCTGAAAACCAGCGCATCGTGGAATTCATCAAGGGCATCCGGGACGAGGTCGGCAAGGAGAAGATCGACTTCCCGTCCAACGATCCCGACCCCGAAATGTACGAGGCGATCAAGGAATTTGCCATCGAGGACGTTCGTGCCGCCCTCGACACCGACGACAAGCGTGTGCGTGACGAGCGGTTGAAGCCCATCTACGCCGCCGTGCATGAAAAGTTTGACGAGATCTATCCCGATCAGGAATTCATGATCGAGGACTGCCTGTATAAGCTGCAAAAGTACGTTGTCCGCCGCTGGCTGCTGGACGACAACAAGCGTGTGGACGGTCGCGGCATCAACGAGATCCGTCCCCTGAACGCCGAGGTCGATCTGCTGTCCCGTGTACACGGCTCCGGTATGTTCACCAGAGGGCAGACGCAGGTTCTGACGGTTGCTACCCTCGGCCCTATCAGCGATTCCCAGCTGCTGGACGGCATCGACAGCGAGACCAGCAAGCGCTATATGCACCACTACAACTTCCCCTCCTACTCCGTCGGCGAGACAAAGCCCTCCAGAGGCCCCGGCCGTCGTGAGATCGGTCACGGCGCGCTGGCCGAACGTGCCCTTCTGCCCGTGATCCCTTCTGTGGAGGAATTCCCCTACTGCATCCGTCTGGTGTCCGAGGTGCTGTCCTCCAACGGTTCCACATCTCAGGGTTCCGTCTGCGGCTCCACGCTGGCGCTGATGGCTGCCGGTGTGCCCATCAAGGCGCCTGTAGCCGGCATCTCCTGCGGTCTGATCACCGAGGGCGACCGCTTTATGACCATGGTCGATATTCAGGGTCTGGAGGATTTCTTCGGTGACATGGACTTCAAGGTCGCCGGTACCAAAAAGGGTATCACCGCCATTCAGATGGATCTGAAGGTGCACGGTCTGACCCCCGCCATCATTCGTGAGGCGCTGGACAAGACCTACACCGCCCGCTGCTATATTCTGGACGAGATCATGCTGCCCGTGATCGCCGAGCCGCGTGCAGAGCTTTCCAAGTATGCGCCCAAGATGCTCACCACCAAGATTTCGCCCGACAAGATCGGCGACGTCATCGGCAAGCAGGGCAAGGTCATCCAGAAGATCTGCGCAGAGTGTGAGTGTAAGGTGGACGTGGAAGAGGACGGCTCCGTCTTTATCAGCGCCATTGATCTGGACAACGCCAAGCGTGCCCTCGCCATCATCGAGACCATCGCCAAGGATCCCGAACCCGGTTCGTTCTATAAGGGCGTCGTCACCCGCATCATGGACTTCGGTGCCTTCGTTGAGATCGCTCCCGGCAAAGAGGGACTTGTCCACATCAGCCGTCTGGACGTTAAGCGTGTCGGCAAGGTGGAGGACGTGGTCGCTGTCGGCGATGAAGTGATCGTCAAGGTCACGGAGATCGACGATCAGGGCAGACTGAACCTCTCCCGCCGCGATGCGCTCATCGAGTTGGAAGGCATGACCCCCGAAAACGACATCAGTGAGGAGCAGAGACCGCCCCGCCGTCCCCGCCGTGAAGGCGGTCACGACAGAAACCGTGGTCCCCGCCGCGACAACAGAAAATAAAATCCGCATATCACGAAACCGGCAAGGAACTTTCCCTGCCGGTTTTTTCGGTTTATCACGGATTTTTGTGGGATTAAAAATTTCGCTCAAGCCTTTTTAAAGGTTCATCACGGAAAGTTGGGGGATAGCTTGCGGACAGAGGGCAAAGATAA
>JBJEQK010000073.1:0-13369 GCA_051881715.1 Acutalibacteraceae bacterium | reverse complement strand
CCCTCGCCGGGGGTTCCCCGGTGACCGGCACAAATCCCACAATTTTCCGTGAGGAACGATGAAAAAGGAGGGAATAGCTATGTCTGCAAAAAACTTCGGCGGCAAGACGCCCTATGAGGACGACGCCATGGAGATCGGGGAGGAGCTGACGCCCGATCCCTATTCCGACGCACCGCAGCCGGTGAAGGTGCACCTGTCGAGGATGACCATGCGCACCACACCGGGGAAAAGGTCAAGACTGCGCAAAGAACCGCCGCACAGCGGAAAGCCGTCGTAAATTTTGATTTCTGTCTGCCTGCGGCGTACAAACCGTGCGCCGCAAGGTCAGAAAGTCAAACTTTCTTCAATTTTAAAAAAGTTAGATAAATTCAGAAAAAAAGAGAAAAAGAGAGAAAACAAATTAAAATCCATAGCAGATGAATGAATTTGACCTTTTCTGACCTTTGACGGTTTGGTCAAAAAAGTCTATACTATGGTCAAAGGTCAAGGAAAGTCAAAGTCAAACAAGAAAGAAGATGAGAACCATGAGCCTGAGTAACAACATCGCCCGAATGATCTTGGAGATGCTCGAGCAGGACGGTTACACAGAGATCCAGCGCAACGAGCTGGCGCAGACCGTGGGCTGTGTGCCGAGCCAGATCAACTACGTGATCTCCTCCCGCTTTACGCCGGAGCAGGGATACATCGTGGAGAGCCGGCGCGGCGGCGGCGGGTACATACGCATCAGCCGGGTGCACACGGATCAGAAACTGACGCTCATGCACGTGATCAACTCCATCGGCGACGCCGTGTCGGAGCAGACCTGTCGGGCGCATATCATGAATTTGACCTACAGCAATATCTTGGACGAACAGACGGCGAAAATGCTCTTGGCGGCCACGTCCGATGTGTGTTTCCGCACATTGCCGCAGCCGATGCGGGACCCGGTTCGGGCTTCGGTATTCAAGCAGCTTCTGCTGTCGATCCATCAACAATGAAAAGGAAAGGTGATTTATATGTTGTGTCAAAACTGTGGAAAAAGAGAGGCAACTACCCATATCAAACGAGTGGTCAACGGAGAGACCTCGGAAAGTCATTTCTGCGCAGAGTGCGCATCGTCCCTGGGCTATAAGGATGTGTTCAGCGGCTGGGGACTTAATTTCAGCGATCTTTTAGGCGGTTTCCTCGGAGAGAATGTCTCCGACCAGGGCGTGCTGACCGGCGGCGCCAGATGCCGCAAGTGCGGCAGTTCCTGGAACGACATCGTCCGGGACGGTCGGCTGGGCTGTGCGGAGTGCTACCGCAGCTTCTACGACAAGCTCCTGCCGTCCCTGCAACGGATCCACGGCCGCATCCGCCACACCGGCAAAGTTTCCGGCAGTGTGGGCAAGCACGCACCCGTGCAGGAAAAGTCCGAGCAGGAGATTCGGGAAGAGAAGATCGAATCGCTCAAAAAGCAGATGGATGAAGCCGTAGCCGCGCAGGACTTTGAGCAGGCGGCAAAGCTTCGTGACGAGATCCGCACTTTGGAAGCGTAAGGAGGAAGTTACAATGAACAGCAATAAGTGGTATATCGAGAAAGGCGATCAGGGCGATATCGTCCTGAGCACAAGAATTCGGCTGGCAAGAAATCTGGACGCATACCCCTTCCCCGGAAAGCTGGATGTGCGGGGCAAGAAAAAGGTCAGCGAAACCATCCGTGATGCGGTGCTGTCCGACGGCAGTAACTCCTTCCGCTACATGGACATGGCAAGCCTGACCCGTTCGCAGGCGGTCTCTTTGGCGGAGCGTCACCTCATCAGCCCGGAATTTACCACCAACCGGGAGGGCAGAGGGCTTCTGCTGACGGAGGACGAGAGTGTTTCCATCATGCTCTGCGAGGAGGATCATATCCGCCTGCAGGTGATGAAGGCGGGACTTGCGCTGGAGGAAGCGTACGACATCGCAGACAAGATCGACACCATGCTGGATAGCCGTCTGCAATACGCTTTCGATGAGCGCATCGGCTTTTTGACCCAGTGCCCGACCAATTTGGGTACCGCCATGCGGGCTTCTGTCATGCTGCACCTGCCGGCACTCAATGCCACAGGACGCATTACAGGTCTTGCGGCAACGGTGTCGAAGCTGGGCTTAGTCATTCGAGGCGCCTACGGCGAGGGTTCGTCGTCGAGAGGCAGTATCTACCAGCTGAGCAACCAGATCACCCTCGGCATCACCGAGCAGGCGGCGATCGACAACCTGCGCGCCATCACCTTGCAGATCGTGGCGCAGGAGCGGGCGGCGCAGGAACAGCTTGTCAAAAATGAAAACGAGATCGACCGCATCTGGCGTGCCAAAGGCGTACTGAGCAGTGCACGGCTTTTGAGCGGCGATGAATTTATGGAGCTGATCTCCCTGGTGCGTATGGGCGCGGCACGAAACGTGTATGAGATGCCCATGGAGAAGATCAGTGAACTGATCGTGCAGATGCAGCCTGCGACCATCAATGCGGCCAGCGGCAGAGACCTGACGCCGCAGGAGCGGGATGCGATCCGTGCGGAAGCGGTGCGCACCGCCATTCTATCCTAAGGAGATGCATTTATATGATGTATAAATTTACAGGCTTTACGGAAAAAGCCAATGCGGCGCTCAATGCCGCCATCGAGAAGGCGGAGGAGATGGGACACACCTACATCGGCAGTGAGCATTTGCTGCTGGGACTGCTCAATGAGCAGGGCGGTGTGGCGCTGTCCGCACTGTCTGCCGCCAAGATAACGGCGGACAGCGTGGAAAACATGATCCGCAACACAGTGGGGATCGGTGTGCCGACCATCCTTTCCCCCAACGATTTCACCCCCCGCTGCAAGCACATCATTATGGATGTTGCCATTGCCCAGGCCAGAGCCATGGGACACTCCTATGTGGGCACGGAGCATCTGCTGTTCGCCCTGCTGAAGGAAACGGACAGCGCCGCCGTGACGATCCTGCGGGAGCTGGGCGCATCGGTGCAGGATATCCTGACCAATCTGACAAAGGCCATGGGCAGCGGTGGCAGCTACAAGAGCTCGGGCGAAGCAAAGAAAGCGAAAAACCGGGCGAATACGCCGACCCTGAACCAGTTCGGCAGAGACCTGACCGAAGCGGCGGCCAAGGGTCTGATCGACCCGGTCATCGGCAGAGCGCAGGAGATCGAGCGTGTGATCCATATCCTGTCCCGCCGTACGAAAAACAATCCCTGTCTCATCGGCGAACCCGGCGTCGGCAAGACGGCCATCGCCGAGGGACTGGCGCTGAAAATTGCCACCGGCGAAGTGCCGGAAACCCTGCGGGACAAGCGCATTGTGGCGCTGGATCTGACGGGTATGGTCGCAGGCACGAAGTACCGCGGCGACTTCGAGGAACGCATCAAGTCGGTCATCGAGGAGGTCGTCAAGGCAAGCGATGTGATCCTGTTCATTGATGAGATCCACACCATCGTCGGCGCAGGCTCTGCGGAGGGCGCCGTGGATGCGGCGAACATCCTCAAGCCTTCTCTGGCGAGAGGGGAGATGCAGGTCATCGGCGCCACGACCATCGAGGAGTACCGCAAGAATATTGAAAAGGATGCCGCACTGGAACGCCGTTTCCAGCCGGTCACTGTAGGCGAGCCGAGCGAGGACGAGGCCATCGAGATTTTGCGGGGTCTGCGGGACAAATATGAGGCGCACCATAAGGTTCGCATCACGGACGAAGCCATCATTGCGGCGGTCAAGATGTCGTCGCGCTATATCGGCGACCGTTTCCTGCCGGATAAGGCCATCGACTTGGTGGACGAAGCGGCATCGAGAGTGCGTCTGCGTGCCTTCACAGCCCCGCCGGATCTGAAAGAGCTGGAGGATCAGCTCAAGGAAGTGGGTGACGAGAAGGCGTCCGCCATCAATACGCAGGAGTTTGAGCGTGCCGCCGAACTGCGGGACAAGGAAAAGAACCTGCGCGAACAGTTGGAAGCGCAGAAGAAAGCGTGGCAGGAAAAGAACAAGGGCAGTACCGATGAGGTGACGGGGGAGGAGATCGCCCAGATCGTGTCCCAGTGGACGGGCATCCCCGTTGTCCAGCTGACGCAGGAGGAAAGTGAACGCCTTCTGCATATGGAGGAAGAACTGCACCGGCGCATTGTCGGGCAGGACGAGGCTGTCCATGCCGTGGCGAGAGCCATCCGCAGAGGTCGTGTCGGACTGAAAGACCCGAAACGCCCCATCGGCTCCTTTATCTTCCTCGGTCCCACGGGCGTGGGCAAAACCGAGCTTTGCAAAACGCTGGCGGCCACCATGTTCGGGGACGAGAATGCCATGATCCGTTTGGATATGTCCGAGTATATGGAAAAGCATACCGTGTCCCGGCTGGTCGGATCGCCCCCCGGCTATGTGGGCTTTGAGGAAGGCGGTCAGCTGACCGAAAAGGTGCGCCGCAAGCCCTATTCTGTGATCCTGTTTGACGAGATCGAGAAAGCGCATCCCGATGTGTTCAATATGCTGTTGCAGATTCTGGATGACGGTATACTGACCGACTCTCAGGGCAGAAAGGTGGACTTCAAAAACTGCGTCATCATCATGACCTCCAACTTGGGCGCCAAGCTGATCACCGGGCAGAACGGCGGTTCCTTGGGCTTTACGGGGAGCGAGGACGGCGGCGCCATCAGCCAAACCAAGATCCACGACGCCGTTATGGGAGAGCTGAAACGGACACTGCGTCCCGAATTTCTGAACCGAGTGGATGAGGTGATCGTGTTCCGTCAGCTGACGAAGCCGGACATCACCGAGATCGCCAAGCGTCTGCTGACGGCGCTGTCCAAGAGAACGGCGCAGATGGATATTTCTCTGGAGTTTACGGATGCGGCGGCGGAAAAGATCGCCGATGCGGGCTTCGACCCGGTCTACGGTGCGCGTCCGCTCAAGCGTGCCATTCAGTCGCAGATCGAGGATAAGCTGTCCGAAAAGATGCTGGAGGGTTCCATCCGGGCGGGCAAGTCCTATGTTTGCGACGCCAAGGACGACGGCTTTAGCTTCGAGGAAAAAACCGAATAATGCGATGGGACTGTCGCATTTCGCGAAGAACAAAAAGAAAAAACAGAGGCTTTTCTCGGATAAAATATTCGGGAAAAGCTTCTGTTTATTTCGTATCAGGAAATACAAAATAAAATCAATTTCTTTTTTCGCCGTTTTTTCGCCCTCGACGTATCTATATACGCCTATCGGGCGAAGAAAACGGCGTCTTCATCGAAATGCGACAGTCCCTTTTACTTACGCTTTTTATTTTGGATTCGTTGACAAAAAAGATAGGGTATTGTATAGTGTTCTTAAGGACGGTGAGCGTGTATGCAATATGATCTGACCACAAAATTGCAGGAGAAAAGCCTGAAATATCTTGACCCTGTAAAACCGCCTTTTTCGCTCCACGGTGTGTTGGCGCCGGACGAAAAAGAGGATTACTATCGCCGTATGCCCGCAGAGGTCGCGCGGGAAACGAGCCGGGACGTCACGGCACTGTATACCAATACGGCAGGCGGCAGGGTTCGCTTTGTGACGGATTCACCCTATGTGGCGCTCAAGGCATTTTTGCCCAAGGTCAATCGCATGAGCCACATGGCGCAGACCGGCATTGCCGGATTCAGTGTATACGGTCGTGAGGACGGCGGACGGGAAATGCATTACGGCACAGTTCCGCCGAACGACGAAGGGATTTTTGAAGGCGTTGTCCGCTTCCCGACAAGGAAAATGCGGGAAATAACGGTCTATATGCCCCTTTATAATGATGTGACGCGTTTCTTTATCGGCATCGACAGCACGGCGAAACTGGAAAAGGCACCGCCGTATGCCGTCAAAAAGCCCGTCGTATTTTACGGCTCTTCCATTACACAGGGCGGATGTGCGTCCAAACCCGGTTCCGATTACGAGGCGTGCCTCTCCCGCACACTGGGTTTCGATTATCTCTGTCTGGGCTTTTCCGGCAGTGCAAAAGGCGAAATGGCGATGGCGCGGTATATTGCAGCTTTGGAGATGTCTGTATTTGTTTTGGACTATGACCACAACGCACCCACGCCAGAGCATCTGCAAAAAACGCATATGTCCTTCTTTAAAATCATCCGAAAAGCGCACCCGGAGCTTCCGATTATCATGCTGTCCAGACCGCATCCGCTGCGGGACGCCGATAACCGCCGGCGTTTTGAGATCGTCAAGACGACCTGCGAAAATGCAAAAGCAAGCGGTGATAAAAATGTTTACTTGATCGACGGTGCGGATTTCTTCGCAGATGCGCTATTCAACGACCCCACGGTGGACAACTGTCACCCGACGGACTACGGATTTTATCTGATGGCGAAAGGCATCGAGCCGACAATGCGGGAATGCCTGAAAAAAAGACAATAAAAATCGGGACGCCCCGTAAGGAGCGTCCCCTTTGCTTATTCTGTTGGCCAAAAGAATGAACAATATTCTTTCCAGAACAAACTAAGACCTGATTAGCCAGCGATGTTGCCAACGAGCTTCAGGATGAAGTTTGCAACTGCGGTAAATGCATCGTATGCATACTGGGAAGCATTGGAAGTGGTGATCCAAGCAATTGCCTTCAGAATAACGTTGAGACCCTGTTCAAGAATTGCCATACTGTAAAAATCTCCTTTCGTAGATTTTATTTCAATCGCCGAAGCGAATGAGATAACGAAGTTAAAGCCGTTTGCCGGGGCGGATCATGGAATCCGCACAGGGGCAGGGGATCGCTGCGGGCTTGTCCCCATCGGACAGAGCACACAGAAGCGCGTGCAGGGTGTCTTGTTCCTCGGCAGACAGCACGGCGAAAGCCTCCTGCAAAGCGGCGGCGGACTCGTTTTTGAAGCTGTCCGCAATCTCTTTGCCGCTGTCGGTGATGTAGACCAGCACACGGCGCTTGTCCGCCGGATCCTTCGCACGGGTGATGTGCCCCGCGGCGAGAAGCTTGTCCGTCAGCTCACTGGCGGTGGAGGGGGAAACGCCCAGCAGGGGAACCAGTTCCGTCTGGCTGATGCCGTCGCCAGAAAGCAGAAGCTGCAAATAGCGCCCCTGACCGCTGCCAATGGAGCGGGAACCGACTTTTGCGCACAGCAGACGAGTTGTCTGCTCCAGCTTTTCGTACAGAACAGCGGGGGAAAGCGATGCTTTTTCCACGGTGCACAGCTCCTTCAAATGAACGCATACAGTCGGATAAAATGAAACTTATAAAAATTTCATCCATATAATAACACATCCAGAAATTTTTTTCAATACCTTTTTGCAAAATTTTGAGAATATTTCTTTCAGCGTAAAAAACGAAAATCTTGTATCGGGCAAAAACACTTTCTACTATATGTATAGGAAATCTTTACAAAAAAACATCGGTATTTTCGTTTTTTATATTGACATCGTATCATTTGTGTGATAAGGTTAATATGCATATGAGTGTAAAAATGTGGTGGTATCGAAATCAGCATTAAAAAGCTGTCGGTATTCCGCATGGCTGCACAAATTGTAGAGATTTGAATGGAGGTAATTCAAGTATGTCCAAATTCAAGCGTACGCTAAGTGTGCTGCTTGCGCTGGTTATGACGTTTTCCGTCATGACGGTTGCATTCACCGTCACCGGCTCGGCTGCACCGACGGTTGCGCGTACCGAAGAGACGAACCCCTCGGTCGTCTTCAAAGTACCGCAGTTCCTGGAAGCTTACGGCACCAACTACTACGCACGCGGCAAAAATCTTAAAGCCGGCGGCACGATCTTCCTGCAGGTTTCGGGTGCGTCGAACGTCTCCCTGTCCTGCAGCGATTCCGCAGTCGCTTTCTCTGACTACACCATGGGTACCGACAGCTACACATGGCAGATGCAGGGCGGCGCTCTGGAAACAGATCCCACCGCCAAGACGGTCGTTAACTGGACCGTAACGTACAAGGTCGGCGGCAAGACCTACAAGACGGAGGCGTGGTCCGCTGTGAAGCTTGCCTTCGGCAACCCCGGTTTCGCCTCGAACATCAGCAAAAAAGGCTTCTGGGCAACCCATGAGACCAAAAACGACCACGTGGAGTGGGTGGAACCGCTGTACGGCAACTATTCCGGCGCCAGCGGCTACAACTGTATCATCGACATGGCGTCCTCCAACCGCATCGACAGCACCGAGTCCTCTGTGGCAGGCTCCAACTTTGCGGGTTATTTCTTCTCCGGCGAGCACGGACAGGACTACACCGTCCCGACCCACGCCACCGGCAATATGTATGTCGATACCTCAAAGTACACCAACCTGAACCAGACCGGTCTGCAGTTCAAGGGAACGCCCGCCACATGGCGTGACACGGACTCCAACCATCCCCAGTTCTACATTGGCTCCTCCCTGAAGAGCCAGACGGTGAATGGCGCCACGTCCACCGCTTTCTCCGTGACCAACTCCGGCAGCGGCAGCAACAGTATCGGCGGCAGCTCCTATGCAGTGGATACGTTCGCCGGTCCTCTGTCCTCCAACTCGACTGTCCAGCTTCAGGTGACATTTGAGTGGGAAGGCAACGTCACGGGCGCAGTCTCTTACCATGTCAACACGGTTTGCTACTACGACCTGACCATCATTGTCTATAACAAGTCTGCTCTGCTGGCTTCCATCAATACCGCCAATGCCGGTAACTATCAGCAAAAACAGATGCTGGATGTGGTTCCCTCCGACGGCGGTGACTACACCAACTTCCGCACTTGGAGCCAGTACTATGCCGCCCTTCAGCAGGCGTGGTACATCTACGGCAGAGAAGATGTCAAACAGGCGGATATCGACAGCGCAAAGGCTGCGCTGGATGCCTGCATCCCCGTTTATGAAAACGGCCAGTGGGTCAGCGGTATGATGTATGGTTCTGCGGACTATACCGCAGCCGACGAGATCGTCAAGCTGATCCCCTCCGACTTCTACACCAACTATTCCGACGGCACCAACGGCAAATATTATATGTATACCTATGCGGCTAAGGTCATTGATGCTGTGGCGGATATCGCCTACGACAGACCCCTTGACAGCCGCTATCAGACCACTGTGGACACCATGAAGCAGAATCTGGCTACCGCCATCGCAAATCTTGATGGTCAGTATAAGTCGGCTTCCATTGCTTTCATGTCCAACGGCACCAATGTTACCAACGTGCCCGCCAGCATCTCTACCACGATCTTTGGCGCGGCCACCAAGCCCTCCGATCCTATCCGTGCAAACTACAAGTTTGCCGGCTGGTTCTATGACGAAGACTGCACCCAGGCAGTCACATGGCCTCTGTCCATCAACGTTACCAGCCCCTATTTCAAGGGTGATCTGAACAGCAAGAACGATTCGGTCGGCACAGCTTTCATCCTGTATGCAGGCTGGACGCTTACCGGCAAGCAGCTCTCCTTCGTGACCAACGGCGACACAACCATTGATCCCGTTGTCGGCAACGCAGGTGAAGCGTATTCCGGTCCCGACACCGTTCCCACAAAGGCGGGCTACGACTTCGTATGCTGGTGCTCCGACATCACGCTGCAGAACGAAGTGGATTGGTCCACATTCACCTTCGGCACCTATGACACCGTTTACGGCAAGTGGGAAAAGGCGCCCTTCACGGTCACCTTTGATGCCAACGGCGGTACCTTTACCAACGGCACCGGCTACGCTTCCTACACTGCGCTTTACGGTGATCCTGTCGTGGCGCCCGAGGCACCCACCAAGACCGGCTACGGTTTCGTGGGCTGGTTCTATGACAAGGCGCTGACCCAGCAGGTCTCTTTCAGCTCCTTCACGATCCCCAGCGCTTCCGTTACCGTTTATGCTAAGTGGAGCGATACGGTTCGTACCGTCACCTTCAACGCCAACGGCGGCAGCGGTACCACGACCGTTACTTATGAAATCGGCGCAGTGATCGCTGAGCCTGTCTCCCCGTCCAGAGCCGGCTATTCCTTCAACGGCTGGTACAGCGACGAGGCTTTGACCAGCAAGGTCATGTTCGATTCCAACTTTAAGATGGGCGGCGACAACATCACCCTGTACGCTTCCTGGAATCCGCTCAAGTACAGCATCACCTTCTCCGCCGGTGAAGGCAAGATGGCAGACAGCTTTGTGGCATCCGATTATTATGATCTGGACTGCGGCTCCGTCATCGTTGCTCCTGAAGATCCAACCAGAGAAGGCTATGTGTTCAAGGGTTGGGCACTGGACGGCGAACCTTACACGCTCACCACAGTTCCCGCACAGAGCCTGAACCTGACCGCAATTTGGGAAGTGGAGCCCAACACGGTTCGCTTCAGACTGGGCACCGATGTGACCGGCTCTGTCTCTCAGGGCGATGTCATCACGGCGACGGTTTACATTTCCGCCAACCATATCGTCAGTAACCACTCCTTCATCGTTTATTACGATAAGAGATATCTCCAGCCCGCACTCAACGGCGAGGCGCTCACCACAGCAGTAACGGGTACGTCTGCGGCCTCCAGAACTCCCGGTGCGGCGTACTTCACCGTGATCGACAATGGCGTTGCCAACGTCACCGACTGCAGCACCATGATCACCGGTCGTGTCAACAGCTGCAGCACCGCCGTCAACCTGTACTATCCCGCCTCTTGGCAGAGCAATAAGGTTCTGCTTGACGACTATGCAAACTACGAGTATGTTTACTTCAACGTGGCAGAGTCCGGCAACGGTGTGGATCGTGTACAGCCCACGGTTGAGCAGGCACTGGCTTCCTTCCAGTTCATCGTCCGTGACGATGCTCCCATTGTGGATGGCACCACTGAGTACGCACAGCTTCTCATGCCGCAGGAATTCACCAGAGAAGCAGATACAAAGGTCGGTAAGATCGCCGCAATGCGCGAGGAATCCGCAACCTACGATCCCGTTGCCGGTTCCTATGACTCCACCTATGTTTTGATCAACAACGACGTTCGCTTTGCGGTGGAACCCATGGTCACCAGCACCGTCAGCTTTGTGACCAACAGCACCAGCACCGTAAGTCCCGTGACCGCAAAGGTCGGCAAGGCAGTTCAGCTGCCCACACCCACCAAGGCGTATCATGACTTCCTTGGCTGGACATACACCAATGCAGAGACCGACGTGGACTATGTGGATGCAGATGCATTCGTCATGCCTGCAAGCAACATCACCCTGTATGCGAAGTGGGTCGGTCAGAGTGCGGCATACTATGTCCGTCACTACAAGCAGAATCTCACAGCGACCGGCTGGCTTACCGGCGAGGGCGAGTATGAGCAGGAGACCCTGTACGCCACCATCGGCACAACGGTCGATGCTGTTGCCAAGACCTACGAAGGCTTCACCTGCACCTCCTCCGACTCCGGCGTGGTTGTCGGTGATACCGAAAACGCACTGATCCTCAATCTCTACTATATCAGAAACACGGCGAAGATCACCCTGAATGCAAACGGTGGTACCTTCTCCAACAATCAGCAGACCGTTACGCTGGAAGGCAAGTACGAAAATGTCGTTTCCAACCCGTACGGTGATCCCACCAGAACCGGCTACACCTTCAATGGCTGGAAGTACGGCAATACCGACTACACCCTGAGCACCTATCCGGCAAGCGATCTGACCCTCAATGCTGCATGGACAGCAAACTCCTACACCCTGTCGTTCTATCTGGACGGCGAGTTCTATACCTCGGTTTCCGGCGTGTACGGCTCCGCAGTTGAGGCGCCCACGGTTCAGCTTGATGACAATCAGACCTTCAGCGGCTGGAAGAACAGCAGCGGTGAGACCTTTGACTACACCACCATGCCCGCTAAGAATGAATCCTTCTACGGCACCACCGGCATCTCCGGCTACTGGCTGACTCTCGTTGTGGATGGTCAGCAGATCGACAAGATCCCCGTTTACAACGGCGGAACTGTCACTGCGGATATGGTTGCCTATGACGTACCGACAGGCTATACTTTCAGCGGATGGCGCCTGACTGACAGTGTCAGCGGCACAAAGGCTACTTTCCCGATGACCCTGAGCAAGGATACCACCCTGTACGGTTTCACCACACATGAACAGTACACCATTTCTTTGTATTACTACATTGACGGCGAACTGGAGTACTATGATGCAGTCAGCGGCTATTACGGTGAAAGCTTTGAGCTTCCCGCAGAACCTGACTACAGCGAGTACGGCTACGGTTTCGACGGCTGGTACACGGACGAAGGTCTGACCCAGAAGTACACCAAGCCCGACACCATGGCGGCAGGCAATATCACCCTGTACGGTAATGTCTATGTCCTTCAGGGCACAGTCAAGTTCGATCTGAACGGTGGCGAGGGCACAGCTCCCGCAGATCTGTCCGCAGAGATCGGCGAAACCATCACACTTCCCGGCGGCGACGGCATCACCATGAAGTACTACAAGTTCGGTGGCTGGACGCTGAACAAGGGCTCCAACGTGGCAGTGGAAAGCATTGACGTCGTGGATGCATCTACCATCACCGTCTATGCAATCTGGAACGTCAACTATGCCATGGTCAACTTCAGCGTCAACAACGGCGAGGGCACTGCTCCTGCGGCGCAGAAGATTGAAGTCGGTGAATCGGCTGTTCTTCCCGATGGCGCAGGTCTGACCCGCGAAGGCTACGTTTTCGCAGGCTGGGCAACCACCGCCAATGCGACCGAACCGATCACCTCCTACACCGTGACCTCCACCGGCAGCAAGACTCTCTATGCAGTCTGGGCTGCGCTGACCTGTGAACTTGTTGCCAAGGCAGATTCCACGACCGTCATCGACAACGAGAACCATTACATCTATGGTCTGTACTTCGCTCCCGATGAGCAGACGCTCAATGAGCAGTATCTCCAAGTCAACGGCAACGGTCACCTTGAGTACAACTACCGTGGTTATATCGGTACCGGCACAGAGGTTTCTCTGATCAATGACTATACCGGCGAAGTCGATGCAACTTACATTATCGTCATCTTCGGCGACATCGACGGTGACGGTCTGGTTACCAACAACGATATTACCCTTATGAAGAGTCTGAACTCTCTCTCCATCTCCTATGAGGATGAGGCGTACAGAATCTTCGCGGCAGATCTGTTCGCAGATGGTTCCATCAACAACTCCGATATTACCATCGCAAAGAACATTAACTCCAATATCGTTACTCTCGATCAGGCAACCCGTGAACAGACACGCGTCTAAGAAACCCTAAACATTGCGGCGGCGAAGGAAACTTCGCCGCCGTATTTTTCTATCTATACGGATTTTTGTGGGATTAAGGCAACACCGCACAAATCGTGGCGCACGCCTTGCTTGAATCTTATTCCGTCAGCTTACACAAAAATCCCTTGACTTGCGTCAGCAAGTCGGCGGTCTTTCTGTACAACCTGACGAAAAATCTTACTTCGCAATCCGCACACCCCGATTGTGCGGTGTTGCCTTAAAAGT
>JBJEQK010000072.1:0-13382 GCA_051881715.1 Acutalibacteraceae bacterium | reverse complement strand
GCTCTTTTTCAATATTTATTTTTCATCCATCCCACAAAAATCCGTGAAGAGGGAAAAAAATCTTATTTACCTATTGACAAGGTAGGTAATGCGTGCTATAATAAAACCAACCTAAAAGGTAGGCAATTCAAGAAGAGAGGAGAACATGGTCATGAAAAGTTTTAATTCTGCTATTGCTATGATGATGGAGATGTGCATGTGGAGCTGTTGCATGTGCATGACTTTCTGTGCGCCTATTTCCGATGTGTTCTCCATCTCAAAAGCAAGATGCTTTGCCGCATAGCGTTTGCGGACTGTACGATGTGCTGGTTGCCGGGAGACTTTATCGGAGTCTCCCGGTTTTATTTTTGTAAGGCAGGTTAGAACATGAATAAAAATTTTGAAAGGCTCGTTAGAGCAAATTTTCGATTTGGGCGAATGTGGCGATGTAGGCATGAAGCCCAACACCATTTGTCATTTTGTCGGAACCGCACACCCAAACGATATCCGGCGTAGAAAAAGAATGATTCATAAAACAGAAAAAGGAGTTATTCACCATGAAAAAGATCATTTCCCTTGTATGGATTGCAGTTCTTGCATTTACAGTAGTCTTTTCCCTGACCGCCTGCGGCAACAACACAGATACAATTACTATCGCGATCCCCAACGACACCACGAACGAAGCAAGGGCACTGCTCTTGCTGGAAGATTTAGGACTCATCAAGCTGAAGGATGGCGCCGGTATTACGGCTACGCCTCTCGACATTGAAGAGAATCCCTATAACATTGCATTCAAAGAAGTGGAAGCCGCACAGCTGCCGAATGTACGCAAAGATGTGGATTATGCAGTAATCAACTCGAACTATGCGATTGAAGCGAAACTCAATCCCACCAAGGATGCGCTCGGACTGGAAGGCTCTTCCTCCGCTTACGGCAATATTCTTGCTGTAAAGGAAGGAAACGAAAACGCGGATATCATCAAAGCGCTCAAAGCTGCTCTGGAAAGCAAACAGGTTGCCGACTTCATCGCTTCCAAATATGACGGAGCAGTCGTTTCCGTTGTGGACAATACCACGGACGGTTATGATTCCACTGTGGATTATGCGTCTCTTTCCGGAAAGACCGTTACGGTCGCGGCTTCTCCCACTCCTCATGCGGAAATTCTCGGTGTTGCCAAGGATATTTTGTCGGAAAAGAATATTACCCTTGATATCAAGGAATTCACCGATTATGTTCAGCCCAACAATGTGGTAGAAAGCGGAGAGATTGACGCAAACTACTTCCAGCATATTCCTTACCTCGATGATTTCAACAAGGAAAACGGAACACATATTGTTTCCGTTGCGTCCATTCATGTGGAACCCCTCGGCATTTACGGCGGCAAGCAGACCTCTTTGGACGCAATAAATGCATAAAATCAGGAAATCCCGGCAGAACGCTGCCGTTCTGCCGGGTTAATACCGGAGGCTATGATGATAGAGATCAAAAATGTTTCCAAACAGTTTAATACAGCCGACGGTTCTGTGGAAGCGCTGAAAAATGTGTCTATAACCATTCCGGACGGTGACATTTTCGGTATCATCGGAATGAGCGGCGCCGGAAAAAGCACCCTTGTGCGATGTATCAATATGTTGGAGCGACCCACCGAAGGAACGATTGAAATAGATGGCGTGGATCTTTGCAAGCTATCCGAAAAAAATTTGAGAAATATCCGCAGAGAAATCACCATGATCTTTCAGGGCTTTCATCTTTTGATGCAGAGGAACTGTCTCAAAAATGTATGCTTTCCCTTGGAGCTTGCCGGCAAAAGTAAAGCTGAAGCGAAAAAAAGAGCGCTGGAATTGCTGGAGATCGTCGGGCTTGGGGATAAAGCGAAAGTCTATCCCGCACAGCTCTCCGGCGGACAGCAGCAGCGCGTTGCGATCGCCCGTGCCCTTGCAACCAACCCAAAGGTGCTTCTGTGCGATGAGGCAACCAGCGCACTGGATCCAACGACGACCAACTCGATATTGGAGCTGATACGCAGTATCAATGAAAAGCTTGGCATCACCGTCATTATCATTACCCATCAGATGCATGTGGTGGAGAGCATCTGTAAGCACGTTGCCATCCTGGACAACGGCGAAGTGACGGAACAAGGGGAGGTTACGGAAGTTTTCTCTCACCCAAAATCTTCCGCAGCGCGCAGACTGGTATTTCCCGAAGGCAATGCGGACTCTCTTGTGGTCAGAAATTCGGGCGAATATTTTATTCGTGTGATCTTCAACGGCGCCGAGGCAACCGGCTCACCGCTTATTGCCAGAATGGCAGTAGAGAAAGGCATTGAGGCCAACATTGCCTATGCCTGCACCAGAAGCATTGGCGGAAAGGCTTACGGCTCTATGCTGCTCGGCATTACAGGGGACGAGGAAACCGTAAAAACGGCGATTGCGTATCTTACCAAGATACCCGATGTACTTGCAGAGGTGGTGACCGTACATGCTTAACGATCTTTTCTCCTCCCAGGCGCTGCAAGAAGCTTGGCGCATCATCGAATCGGAGTTTTTAACTGCGATTTGGGAAACGGTTTATGTAACACTGCTTGCAACCGCATTCTCCATTCTCATCGGCTTGCCGCTGGGTGTGCTGTTGGTTGTGGGAGAAAAAGACGGCGTTCTGCCCATTCCGAAGAGGCTTCTGCAAGCTCTCAATATACTTATCAACCTGCTTCGCTCGGTGCCGTTTTTAATTCTGATGATCTTGGTGTTTCCACTTACCCGGCTGATCGTCGGAACCGTTGTAGGTACAACCGCATCCATCGTACCACTTGTGATTGCCGCATTTCCTTTTGTTGCAAGACTTGCGGAAAGCAGTCTGCGGGAGGTAAGCCCAAACACGATCGAGATGGCGCAGAGTATGGGGGCGTCGCCTCTACAGGTCATCACAAAGGTAATGATTCCGGAAAGCATCCCTTCCTTGATCGCCAATGGCACAATCGCTGTGACCACGATTCTGGGCTATTCGGCAATGAGCGGTATCATCGGCGGCGGCGGGCTCGGAAAAATCGCCATCAACTACGGGTATTACCGATATAAATATTTAATTATGATCGCGGCGGTCATATTGCTGATCATTTTGGTACAGATATTCCAAAGTGCAGGCACAAAATTAGCCGCTAAAGCCGATAAACGCTTAAAATAATACCGCATTTCAGTCCGACATTTTCGGTTAAATTTTCGACACCCTGCTGTCGGAAGTCAAAAGCAGGATAATCAACAATCAAATCAGGAGGTTACTGTTATGTCCAACATCTATACATCTGCCGATCAGTTGATCGGAAAAACACCCCTTTTGGAACTCACGCATATTGAAAAGGAACTGGGTCTGAAAGCCAAGGTCATTGCCAAACTGGAGTACTTTAATCCTGCCGGCTCGGTGAAAGACCGTATCGCAAAGGAAATGATTGATGCAGCGCAAGCGAGCGGGAAGCTGAAACCGGGTTCCGTGATTATTGAGCCGACCTCCGGCAATACGGGTATCGGTCTGGCGGCGGTCGCTGCGGCGCGCGGCTACAGAATCATTATCGTCATGCCGGAAACAATGTCGGTGGAGCGCCGTCAGCTGATGAAAGCATACGGTGCGGAACTGGTGCTTACGGATGGCGCCAAAGGAATGAAAGGCGCCATCGCAAAGGCGGAGGAACTGGCGGCGGAAACACCGGACAGCTTCATTCCCGGACAGTTTGTCAACCCCACCAACCCCAAGGCGCACAGAGAAAACACAGGCCCCGAGATTTTCGAGGATACGGACGGGAAGGTGGATATCTTTGTGGCAGGTGTGGGTACCGGCGGTACGGTAACCGGCGTCGGCGAATATCTGAAGTCCAAGAACCCTGCCGTTCAGGTCGTAGCGGTTGAGCCTTCCGCATCTGCGGTGCTCTCCACCGGTGTAGCAGGACCGCACAAGATTCAGGGCATTGGCGCAGGCTTTGTTCCCGATGTGCTCAACACCGAGATCTACGACGAGATCATTCCCGTCTCCAATGAGGACGCTTTTGCCACAGGAAAGCGAATCGGAAAAAGCGAGGGCATTCTTGTGGGTATCTCCTCCGGCGCCGCAGCCTTTGCCGCAATCGAATTGGCGAAGCGGGCTGAAAATGCAGGAAAAAATATTGTGGTACTTTTGCCGGATACCGGCGACAGGTATCTTTCGACGCCGCTGTTTGCAGAATAAAAATACCGACGAGGAAGCCGCGCAATGTGGAGGCTGTTTAAAAAACGTGTGCATTCTGCCGGATGCCAGATTGCTGCGGCAACAGGCAATCCGATGAATGCGTCAAAGAACCGCATATAAACAAGAAACGGATGAGATAATGAGGTCAACACGATGAAAAAAGCCCTGATCGCCATGAGCGGCGGAGTGGATTCCTCTCTTGCGGCAAAAAAGATGATAGACAGCGGTTTTGCTTGTATCGGATGTACCATGAAGCTGTATCGCAACGAAGACGCCGGCATCGAACGATCCCGTACTTGTTGTTCTCTCGATGACGTGGAAGATGCAAGAAGCGTTGCGTTCAAGCTCGGTATGCCGTTTTATGTGTTTAACTTCACCGATGCCTTTCGGGAAACGGTCATCCGAAAATTTGTCGAAAGCTATGAAAAAGGAATCACGCCGAATCCCTGCATAGACTGCAACCGTTATATGAAGTTTGGAAAGCTCTATGAACGTGCGCAAATTCTTGGCTGTGCGTATATCGTCACGGGACATTATGCTAGAATTGAAGAAACAGACGGCAAATATGTGCTGAAAAAAGCATTGGATGAAACGAAGGATCAAAGTTATGTGCTGTATGCCATGACACAGGAACAGCTGGCGCACACGCTGTTTCCGCTTGGAAATATGAGAAAGACAGAGGTACGGCAGATCGCCGAGAAGAACGGCTTTATCAATGCGGAAAAGCCCGACAGTCAGGATATATGTTTTGTGCCGAACGGCGACTATGCGCATTTTATTGCACAGCAAACCGGCAAAAAACCGGTTATCGGCAACTTTGTGGATAAGCAAGGTGATGTTCTTGGGAGACACAGAGGGATTGTTCGCTACACCATAGGTCAGCGGAAAGGGCTGGGCATTTCAAGTTCCGAGCCGCTGTATGTATGCGAAATTTGCCCGAAAAGCGGCAATATTGTTCTCGGCAGAAAAGATGACCTGTTCAACCGTGAGGCGGACGCATCGGATTTCAACTGGATAAGCGGCTGCGCACCGCAGAGGGAAATTCGCTGCAAGGTGAAAATACGCTATCGTCAACCCGAACAGTGGGCAGTTGTTCTTCCAACAGGCGCCGACAGAGCGCATATTGTTTTCGACGAACCGCAGCGGGCGATCACACCCGGACAGGCGGCGGTGCTGTATGACGGGGACACCGTACTCGGCGGCGGAACGATACAAGGATAAAGCGAAGGAAACCCAAAACGGAAAAGAAAACAGAGGCTTTTCTCGGAGACAAATGTTCCGAAAAAGCTTCTGTTTATTTCTTAATGGAGAAATAGAGAAGGAAACGACTTCTTCATCGAAATGCGGCTCCCTGTTTTTTGTCTAAAGCGGGGGAAAAATTAAGGCCGCCTCTCACACGGGTGGGAGGGAGGCGGCGAAGGCGTACAGGTCGGAGCTGCTGTGCAGCAAGACGGGCGTGCAGCCGGCGCGGCGACCGGCCTGTACGTCCCGGTCGGAATCGCCGATCATGTAGGATTCGCGCAGGCTGATATGCAGCTCTTCCGCCGCTTGCAGAAGCATACCCGGGGACGGTTTGCGGCAGGTGCAGGGGATTTTGTATTCCGCACGTTCGCCGGCGAAGCCCTTTTCGGGATGGTGCGGACAAAAATAGATGGCGTCCAGATAGGCGCCCTCTTTGCCCAGCAGGGTTTCCAGACGGTCATGCACGGCGCGCAGCTGCGCTTGCGTGCACATCCCCTTGGCGATGACCGGCTGATTGGTGACGAGGACAGCCAAATATCCCTTGCGGTTCAGCGCTGCGACGGCGTTGGCAGCATCGGGGAGAAGCTCGATCTGCTCCGGCTTTGTAATGTGTTCCTTGTAAACATTCAGCGTGCCGTCCCGATCCAGAAAGACCGCTTTTTGCGCAAAGCTGCGGTTTCGGCGGCGGACAAGTCCGCTCTCCACGTCTTTTTGCACCTGGGCATAGCGTTCGGGCGTGCCCATATCCCGGACATATTCCGTGCTTTTATAGGCGAACAGTCTGCCGGTGTTTACCGCGGGGCGAAGAAGATCTTTGTCTAAGTCTGCTTTGCCCTCTTGGGGGAAAAGCTTCAAAAGCTCCGGGGAGAGGATCTGAATGCCTGCATTGGACAAGTTGGCGCCGTCTTTGCGCGCAGGGGCTTTCGGCAGAAATGCACAGATGCGTGCATTGTCCGCGACGCATACACGGGTACTGTCGCAGGGATGCGCATTGGGATGCACGAAAAGTGTTGCGAGCGCATGATTTTGTTTGTGCTGCTGCAGCATGGGTTCCAGAGAAAAGTCAAAGATCAAATCGCCGCTGCACAGCAGGAAATCTTCTTTTAGAGCAAGATGAAACAGTGCGCCGGCCGTTCCGAGGGGTTCGGCTTCACGAAAGTACGATATGCGCACGCCGAATTGACTGCCGTCTGCGAAATAGTTCTCGATCTTTTCGGCGAGGTAGCCGGTGACGAGGAGAAAATCCTGAATGCCTTCACGGCGCAGGATGTCGATTTGATGTTCCAAAACGGGCTTCCCGCAGACGGGGAGCATGGGCTTCGGGAGATCGCGGCATGAATCGGCAATTCGGGTGCCGAATCCGCCGGCAAGGATGACTGCGGTCATGGGTATCCCACCTTTTGTAGATTCCAGTATAGAATACCACAATATAGTCGAATTATCAAGGGAGGGGAGGAAGCTATACGCTTTGAAAAAGATTGACAATTTATCGGTATCATTATATAATAAATTAACATTCTCAATCTGAAAAGTATACCTTGACGGAGCCGGTGAGGGTATGAAGAAAAATTTTTCTGTGCGGCAATTCTATAAAAAGCATACATTTTTCCTCTGCACCTTTGCCTTTCTGGCGCTGTACCAGTTCCTGATCATGAACAGGTTCCATTGGCCGAAGGTGGACTTCATCACCTTTACCTATCATGCGGTGGATTTCGGATTCGGGTTCTGCACCAGATTTTTGCCCGGTGCGATTTACAAGGCTTTGGTCGGGGTCTATTCCGAAACGGCGATGTCCGTCTACGAATGCGTTTTGCTGCTGTTGTTTTATGCCGCAGTGGCTCTTTTTCTGGAGCGTCTGCTGTGGCGGACTGACCCGAAAAACCGGCTGCTCTGTCTGGTTATTTTTGCCTTTTATCTCACGGGCACCTACACCTTCGGCACCTACATCCGGGAGCTGGGGATGCTGGATGTATACTGGCTTTTCTTCTCCGTGATGCTGATGGCTTCTCTTGCCGACCGGCGCACGGTCTGGCTGGCGGTTCCCCTTTGCTTCCTGCTGGTTTTGGTGCACTACTCGGTCGTGTTTTGCTATCTGCCGTTTTGTCTGCTTCTGATGCTGTACAAGGCCTCCTGCACAGAGGATCGCAAGTATAAACGTGCCCTGCTTTGGGCGTTCTGGATCAGCGGGATCGTCAGTGTGGCGGCGATTTTGTATTTCCTGCTCTTTGAAAGAAGCAACCTGGTCTATGACATGGAGGGGTTCCGCTCCGTGGTCTACTCCAGAAACTGCACCTATAATGAATACTACGAATACGTTTTCTTCCGAAATACGGGAAAGCAGGATTTTGAAGCGGCGCCGATCGTGTCCGGGGACGGCAAGGCTGCGGAGCTGGTGAATGTGATCTGGCAGCAGATCGCACTGAATTTGCAGCTCAGCCCGCTTCCCAAGGAGAAATGGTACGGCGAATTTGCGGTGTCGGTCTATTGCCTTTTGCCGATCCTCTTTCTGATCTGCAAAACCATGCTGTCCGTGGTGCGCTCGGAAAAGAAGAACAGACTGAAGTGTTTTTCCGTCGTCTGCATGATGCTCCTGTTTTGCGTAACGGTTTTTTACGGTTTCCTGTTCTCCACGGATATTGTCCGCTGGCTGGCACACGGGTTCCTGATTTTGTTCACTCTGTTTTTGTTCGTGCTGTATCATCAAAAGCAGGCGTGGGAATGCGTGCGCAATACGCTTTGCCGAGTTCCGTGGTTTTTGTTGGCGGGGCACTGGCTGCTGTATGCGTCCATCAGTTTCAATCCATACTCTTGATTCGGGAATGGTAAAGGTGAAAACCAAGCTGCTGCACAATTTGTATCTTTTGTTTTGGCTGGCTGTATGGGGGACGGCTTTGTACGGGCGTCCCTTGTCCGGCGGGGAGCTTTTTTTGCTGGGCGGGTTTGCCGTGTGTGCGCTGACGGTTGCTTTGGTGCCGGATATGCGCATCGGCGCAGTCATCGCGGTGGCGGTCTGGGTTTTCCTGTGCGTCAGGGAGCCGGATTGTCTTGACTGGGGCATCCCGCTGTTTTTGATCGGCGCCTACCGATACTGTGCCATATCGGCGCAGGAGATCCGGGGGCGCGGCGCATACAGCGCGGACAGCCGTATGCACATCCAAACGCCGGCGACGGTTCTGTATATCGTTCTCACTGCACTGGTGGTGACGGTGAGTGTGCGTTTATTCCGTATTCCCCCGCAAGTCACGGCCGGATTGCGGTTCCGACTGGCAGAGGGCGGAAAGTGGATCGTGCTTTCGCTGTTCTTTTGCGTGCTGATTCTGTTCGGGAATAAAGGACAGAGCAGGAAAAAATATTCCGAAACACAGCGGCATTTCCGAGCCTGCTGCCGCGGCATCTATATTTACAGCCTGATTCTATATACACAGTCGTGGCTGTACCGTGTACTGTCCGTGCAGGAGGACACCCTCTTCCTGCTGCCGTGGCTGGGATATACGGTGCTTTTGCTCTATTGGAACGGGAGCGCTTTGCAGAATACGGGACGCTTTTGGACACAGCGGTGCAAGGGCTGGATTCGCAAGATCTGCGCAGAAAATGCGCAATAGGAGGTGCGTCATGGCGAAAATTCTCATTACCGGCGGCGCGGGATATATTGGTTCCGTGCTCGTGCCGGAATTGCTGGAGCGCGGGCATGATGTGACCGTGCTGGATTCCTTTTTGTACAAACAGGACTCTCTGCTTGCTTGCTGTCGGTATGACGCTTTTCACATCGTAAACGGCGATGCGAGAGATCCCGAAACTTTGCGAGCCGTGATGGACGGCAAGGATTTCATCCTCCCTTTGGCGGCGATCGTTGGTTTTCCCGCCTGCGACAAGGATCGGACGGCGGCTGTCACGACCAATCAAGAGGCGGTGCAAACGCTGATCCGTCTGCGGGAAAAGGGGCAGAAGCTGATCTTTCCCTGTACCAACAGCGGGTACGGTCTCGGTCAGGGACAGGCGTATTGCACGGAGGACTCTCCGATACAGCCCATCTCCCTGTACGGCAGGACAAAAATGGCCGCGGAAAAAGCGGTGCTGGAAGCGGGCGAATCGGTAGCGTTCCGTTTTGCCACGCTGTTCGGCGCATCGCCGAGAATGCGCACCGATCTTTTGGTGAACGACTTCGTTTACCATGCCGTTTTTGAGCGGGCGCTGGTCGTTTTCGAGGGGCACTTCATGCGCAATTATCTGCACGTGCGCGATGCCGCAGGGGCATTTATTTTTGCCATGGAGCATTTCGACGCCATGCAGGGAAAAACCTATAACTGCGGCTTGAGCGATGCGAACCTCTCCAAGCTGGAGCTTTGCGAAAAGATCCGCACTTTCCTCCCGAACTTCACCTATCTGGAGGCGCCCATCGGCACCGACCCGGACAAGCGGGACTATCGGATCTCCAACGCTCGGCTCGAGTGTATGGGATATAAGCCCCGGTTTTCTTTGGACGATGGGATCCGGGAGCTGATCAAGGTCTATACGATCATCAAAAATTCTGCATACGGAAATGTGTGATTGCCATGGCGCTGATTGAAATTTTGAAGCCGGATTTTGTTTTTACGGACGACCGGGGCACCTTGGCACAGCTGGTGCACGAGGGGTACACCCAAGTCAATGCAGTGTATACGAAAAAGGGCGCTGTGCGCGGCAACCGGCACTACCACAAAAACACCCGGGAATCTTTTTATATTTTGCAGGGCAAAGTAACGGTGACGGCGTCGCTGGAGGCGGAGACGGAAAGGTGTACCTTCTGCACAGGAGAAATGTTCTGCATTCGGGAGAATGTGCGGCACACCTTCGCCTACGAAGAAGACACCTATCTGGTGGTGCTGTATACGGTGCCGGTGGAGTCGGCGGACGGAACAAAGGACATTGTTGCAGACGTCTGACGCCCGGTCGGGGGAGGGACGAAAATGGCACAAAAGAATATCTATATGGTGCAGCCGACGTACAAAAACGGCGCTTGTGTGTACTTCCCCTATGCCATCGGCGCATTGGTTTCCTACGCATGGAAGTTTGCGGATATTTCGGACAATTACGTCCTGCGCCGATCCTTTATTCTGCGGGAGGACCCGGATGCCGTTCTTGAGAAAATGGAAGACCCTTTTCTGGTGGGCTTCTCCTGCTATATGTGGAATATGGAGTACAACAAGGTGCTCGCACGCAAGATCAAGGCGCGCTATCCCCGGTGTGTGATCGTTTTCGGCGGTCAGCAGATCCCGGACGGGACAGGGGTGCTGGAGGCGTGTCCCTATGTGGATATCCTGATCCATCGGGAGGGCGAAGTGCCGTTCCGTGACCTGCTGCGTGCGCTGCTGCACAACACGCCGCTTTCGGCGGTGCACAACATCTCCTACCGCACCGCAGACACCGCAGTGCAGTCGGCGCAGGTACTGCACGAGGCGTTCGACTTTCCGTCGCCGTATGCGTCGGGCTACTTTGAGCGCCTGATGCGGGAATACCCGGCTCTTACGTTTATTCCGCTGATCGAAACCAACCGTGGCTGTCCGAACCGCTGTACCTATTGCAGCTGGGGCATTGCCAAGGCCGGTGTACGGCTGTTTCCCCTGGAGCAGGTCTTTGCGGATCTGGAGTGGGTCAGCCGGCACCAAATGGAATTTCTCGGCTTTGCGGACGCCAACTTCGGAATGTTTCCGAGGGATGAGCAGATCGTGGATAAGATTATCGAGCTCCACCGCCTCTACGGCTATCCGAAAAAGTTTCAGGTCTCCTATGCCAAGGATTCCGACGAGCGTGTTTTTCGCATCACCAAACGGCTGAACGACCATCACATGGACAAGGGCGTTACCCTCTCTTTTCAGTCCATGTCTGCGGTGGTGCAGGAAAATATCGGCAGATCAAACATGGATCTGCAGCGCTACAAATCCCTGCTGCACCGCTATGCGCAGGCCGGCATCCCGACCTATTCGGATCTGATTTTGGGGCTTCCCGGAGAAACATATGACAGCTTTCGGGACGGGATCGAGGAACTGCTGGAATGCGGACAGCATACGTCGCTGTTTGTTCACCTGTGCGAATGGCTTCCCTGCGCACAGATGGGGCAGGCGGCGTATATGGAAAAATATGATATCCGCGTCACCCGTGTCCCCATCAACCAGCCCCACAGGAGCCATGATGGGTCGGACACGATTACGGAGTATTCCAACCTGGTGACGTCCACGTCCTCCATGACGCAGCAGGACTGGAAGCGGATGAATCTGTTTGCGAGCTGTGTGCTTTGCTTCCATCATCTGGGGCTTTTGCAGCTGTTCGCCCTGTATCTGCACCGGGAAAAGGGCGTGCGCTATGCGTCCTTTTATGATGCACTGCTTCGGTTCATGCTGCGGCAGACGGGTGCGCTTTCCGTGTTCCGAAACATCGAAAAAAGGCTGGAGGACGTGCTGGAAAACAGCGCACAGGTCGTGGTTTTCGACGAGCGTTTCGGCAATGTTGCGTGGCCCTTTGAGGAATATGCGTTTCTTTCGCTTGTGTCGGAAAAGGAGGCGTTTTACAGGGCAGTCGCCGCATTTCTGAGGCCGTATTTTTCGGACGATTCGCTGTTTGAGGATCTGCTGGAATACCAGAAATTTATCCTCAAAACCGTCGGCGTGCGGGAAAAGACCTTTGCGGGACGGTATGACTGGAAAACCTATTTTGAAGCACTGTTGTCCAATCGGTACACGCCCCTTGAAAAGCGGGATGTGCGCTATGCGGTTCGGGATGACGCCCCGACGGACACATGGGCGCAGTATGCGCAAAAGGTGCTGTGGTTCGGGCGGCGCGGCGGCAAGAACGTCTACACCGCTGAGATTCGGGAAGAGACAGGCGGTGATATGCCGTGACAGAGCCGTACAGGCTGTCCGTTGTGATCTGCGCCGTGGACGAAACCTTTTCCCTGCGCCATGTGTACGGGAAACTGCGTTCCGCCGTGGACTGCGGCGAATTTCTGTTTGTGCTGGCACAGCACTGCGCCGAAGAGACACGGGACATCGTGCAGGAGATCTGCCAAAGCGAAAACTGCCGCTTTTTTGTACAAAGCGGGCAGGGACTGGGCAATGCCATTCGTGAAGCGATACAGGCGGTCGCAGGCACGCATATGCTGATTTGGCCTGCGGACGACGGCATGGACACATCGTCCGTGCCGGAAATGCTGCGCCTGTCCAAGGAGAACCCGGAAAAGATCATTACCATCAGCCGCTGGATAGAGGGCGGCGGCTTTTGCGGGTACGGCAGGGTGCGCAAGGCGGTCAATTTTCTCTCCCAGAAACTGTTTGCCCGGCTGTATCATTCTGACCTCACGGACTTTACCAACCCGACGCAGATCGCCCCCGTTTCCGTGTACAGAGCAATTCGCTGGCAGGGGAACGGGTTTGACCTGATCCCGGAGATGATCTTTAAACCCCTGCGGTTGGGCTGCTGCTTTGAGGAGGTGCCCTGTACGGACTGCAAGCGGGTCGATGGCGTAAGGCACAATTCCTTTTGGGATCTGGCGAAGTATTATGTTGTGATTCTCAAAATCCGTTTTATGCATCGCAGTTCGATGCGTATCGAAGGAGAAGAGGCGTCTTGAAAAAGGTCTATTTTGTACAAGCCAACATGACCTATGGCAAAGCGGTCTATCTGCCGTATGCCACGGGCTGTCTTGCGGCATACGCATGGCAGTTTGAAACGATTCGGAATGCATTTGAGATCGGCGCCTTTTTCTATGAGCGGGAGTCGCCGGATCGCGTGCTGGCAAAGATGGAGCAGCCGTATTTGGTGGCTTTTTCCTGCTATACATGGACGTTTGAATACAACAAGGTGCTGGCACAAAAAATAAAGGCGCGTTACCCGCAGTGCCGGATCGTATTCGGCGGGCACAATGTTTCGGAGAATAACGACATACTCTCTGACCTGCCGTATGTGGATTTTCTGAT
>JBJEQK010000071.1:0-13403 GCA_051881715.1 Acutalibacteraceae bacterium | reverse complement strand
GGGCGATCTCCTGCTCGGGACCGATAATCAAAGCAAGGGTGTCCAGATTGGTACGGGAGCCGTGATCCAGTCCCCACTCGTAAATGGTGCTGGGGTAGGTGTTGACCACCTGATAAAGGGAGCTTTCCTCGTCGCAGTTCAGCTCCGCCGCCTGCAAGCCGCTGGAGGGGGTCAGGGTGACATTGGGAACATAGGTTCCCTTGTTGGTGCGAAAAAACTCGATCTTGCCGTTCGTCCCGTCCGTATTGTAGGCGGTGGTATTCCAATAGGGAATCTTGCTCTGCTCGTACTGGATATAGTTGCCGCTGGTGAACTCGGGATCCTCAAAGTCACCGTTTTGCAGCATATTGGACGTCTCGGCGTTGGCAAACAACATCACACCGGCCACGCCGGAAGCGATGATCCCGACGACCAGTACTGCGGATAGGATTTTTTTGGCTGTTGTACCCATACGTATTCCTCCCCGTGAGAAATAGGTTGTATCTGCTAATACTATTTAAAAATACAAAATTCAATCGACACTGCTTCATATTTTTTCAACTTTTAGGGTAACACAGAAATATCCGATTTGTCAAGTTTTTTCGAGAGTTTCCGACACGAAAATGCGTATTTACTTTCTCGGATTTTTGTAGATAAAGACGAAAAGACCCGACGATCCGTGATCCATCGGGTCTTTTATCGCAGAGCCGTCCATACCCTTTGCCAAAGACGAAGCACCCTGCGCTTTTGCCGCCTGCACAGACGGCGAAGCGGGAAAGCGACAGCCTGAAAGCGGGCATAGAGCCTATAGGACAGCGCCTGTGCAGATATGATTTTTTTGCCGCGCCGAACCTTCGTCAGCACGCCGAGGATGTCCGCCTGCCGCACCCACTCGCCGCTCTCACAGTTATCCCCGGCGATGAAGTACATCCCGTCCGTGCGCAAGCGCAGGATGCGGTGCAGAACCAGTGTGCCGTCCTCCCGGCGAAACAGTACGGCGTCATATTTTCGCAAGGGCTGCTCCCGGCGCTCGATGAACGAAATATCCTTTCCCTCCCGCAAAAGCGGACGCATACTCACGCCGACAGTCGTCCGGCACAGTACACCGCGCTCCAAGAGTTCCTTTTCCGAAGTTGTCTGCATATGTGCTCCCTCTTATGGTTCGATCAATCCCTCGGCGGCAAGCTTGTCGATCAGCTGCTGTACACAGCGAAACGCTTCTTTCTCCGTGACGCCGTCATATTTTTCTGTGAGTGCCTGTGCGATCTCCTGCGCCGTTTGACCTGCTTCGATGCCGTTCCAGATGTCGCACCCGGTCTTGTTGAGAAAAGCTATGCCGTTGAAGTCCTGCAAGGCGCTCTCGGTGGGCACAACGGCATACATCCCCGCCACCTTTTGCAGCACCATATCCTTTTTGATCCGCATACGGCGGCACCTCCTTTCCGTCCCTGTAAACCGTTTAGGGCAATACCCGTTCCCTGCCAAAGAAAACGACTGCCGTGCCTTCACAGGGCGAAACACAGCAGTCCTGTTGCCTTAGAAAAACAATGCACGCAAGCCGTCCAACAGGCACAGGATCCGCTCGCCGAATGCCAGCCGGCTGTCCTTGAGCACCAGCGTATAGCCCAGATCCTTGACGGGGAGGAAGGTCGCCGTTTCAAAGCGTCCGTCCCGTGCGCCGTTGGGACTGTGCAGACACAGCGTCAGCTGTCCGTTTTTGTCGGTAAAGAGCATCCCGTGTCCGCCGTTCTCGTCAAAGCCGCCGCCCCGTCTGAACAGCCGGGACAGCTGGTGGTGCCACTTGCCCGTGATGCTTTTCGCCGTCGCCATGCCCACACAGTAGCTCTGCTTGGACAGGTTCGACCAGAGCATCACCAGTCTGCCTGTTTTGGTGCGGTACACAAAGGGACCGTCCGTCACCTTGTTGCCGTCTGCCCAAAGGGGATCGTCGGCACGGAAGATGGTCTTGGGCTGCGAGACAAACCGGGACAGATCGTCGCTCATCTGCGCCACCGCCATGCGCCCGATCTCGTCCTCGTTGCTCGTCCACTCCTGCACATACACCATGTACGGCACCCCGTTTTCCACATACAGTGTACCGTCGATGCTGTCTGCATCATGGGGCGTGATGTGCCCGCTGCTGATCTCGGTAAAGGGTCCCATGGGACTGTCCGCGCGGAACACGGAAACACCTCTGTGCTCGGTGGACTGGGCATAGTAGGTGGCGAACAGGTAGAAGCTGTCGCCGTAAGCGTGGCACTCCGGCGCCCAAAAATCCTTCACACCGTCAAAGTCGTCGGGCGCCGTAAAGACATTGTACGGTCCCGCCCAATTCTCCAAGTCGGGGCTGACATAGCAGCCGTATCCCCTGCCGCTCGCCGCACCGGTGCCATACATATAATATAAACCGTCGTGCAGCAGAACATAGGGGTCACGGATGCAGATCTCGGCTGTCTTTTTATCATACTGCATGGCATCCTCCGCAAAGGCAAACTGCGCCGCCGTCATCATCAGGACAACTGCCAGAATCACACTGACGATTCGTTTCATTCGGAAACAACCTCCGCTTTGTCAATCACGATGGGCACCGTGGGGCTGGAGATGTTGCCGTCCGAGCCCATCACACGCTTGATCTTCAGGAAATCGTCCACCGTCTCCATGCCGTCCACGACCTTGGCGAAGGCGGCATATTGACCGTCCAGAAAGCTTTCATCGCCGTAGCAGATGAAGAACTGGGAGGACGCCGAATCCATGTCGGCACTGCGCGCCATGGACACAACGCCGCGGGTATGGGACAGGGTATTCTGCGTAAAACCGTTGCTGGAAAACTCGCCGTAAACCGTTTCATCCGAGCCGCCCGTGCCTGTGCCCTCGGGGTCGCCGCCCTGCGCCATGAAGCCGTCCACCACACGGTGGAAGGTCAGACCGTCATAGAAGCCCTCCCGGACAAGCTTTACAAAGTTGGCAACCGTCTGCGGGGCATACTCGGGGTACATCTCCATGGTGAAGGTGTCGCCGTTTTCCATGGTGAAGCGCACCAGCTGATGGGTGCCGTCCGTTGGAATGTCCGCCCCCTCGGTTTTCTTTCCGCAGCTGCAAAGCAGGGTAAACGCCATTGCGCCGACAAGCAGGAATGCAAGTATTCTTTTCATAGCCGTCCTCCTGTTTTCTTTTATTCGTTATCTTTTTTACGATTGTATGCGAGCATACCAACCAGCATGGCGCCGAACAGCACGCAGGCTGTTACCACAGGCGTCTCGCCGCCCAGCTTCGGCACCTTGCCGTTGGAACCGAAAGAATACAGCACCGCCGTTTCTGCGCCGTCCGCATCCTGTGCCGCCGACTGTGTGGTGCCTGCGGTGCCTGTGGAACCGGATGTCTGTACAGAACCGCCGGATGCCGTGCCGCCCTGTGCGGCGGAGCCGGAGGATGTGCCGGTGGAGGTAGACGGCGTTGTCACGCCGGCCGAGCCGTTTGCGTCCTGCGTATCTGCGGGGGACTGTGCGTCCGTGCCGCCGCTTGCTGCGCCGCTCTGGCTGCCGGAGCCGGTATTGCCGGAACCCGTATTGCCGGAACCTGCATCGCCGGAGCCGGTATTGTCAGAACCTGTGTCGCCGGAACCGTTGTCGGGCTTCGTGGTGCCGCCGCCGATGATAACAGGGTCTTCATCGGAATAAAGATCGAAATCGTTAAATCCCTCTGCTGTTGCCGCAAATACCGCCGGTGCAGTATCCATGTCCAGATCCTCCGCCGTGGCAAGGATCTCGTCGTTGTGCGGCAGGAGCGGACACTGCTTGCCCGTCTTTTCGATGGCGAAGCTGTCGATGCGTTCGGCGGTGCCGTCCTCGCTCACGGTATAGGCGTCAAAGTACAGCGTATTGCCCTTGACCTGAATGGCGGAGAACACCGACTGCATGGTGTCCACCAGCTTTTCCGCCCGAGGGAACAGCTTGTCGGTCTGCTTGACATCCTTGACGGCGTAATTCTTCACACCCGCACAACCGCTGATGACATAGAACGTGCCGTAGGGATCCAGCTTGGCGCTGTAGTCACGACCGTTGTAGGTCAGGGTCTCGGTCTTGGATCTGTAGACATGGTTGTTGTACATGGAATCGGTGCGCAGGTACACATGGTCGTGTCCCTCCAGCACCATGTCGATGCCCAGCTCCGGGAACAGGCGCTTGAACTGCTTGCGCATGGCGACAACTTCCTTGTCGTCGTAGTGGGAGCCGTTGGAATAGGTCGCCTTATGCAGGACGACGATCTTCCACTGGGCGTCACTGCCGTTGGCACTGTCCCGCAGCCAGTTCAGCTGCGTCTCGGAAAGACCTTCTTTGGAGGTGGCATCGTTGGTGTTGAGCACCATGAAGTGGACGTTGTTGTAGTCGTAGTCGTAGTACACGCCGCTGTCCGTATCCTGTTCGGGTACATTGGGCAGGATGAAGTTTTCATCCAGTGCGGCGCCCTTTTTCTCGTGGTTGCCGGTGGTGGGCATATAGACGGTGCGCATGAGCACATCCGAAGAAACGTCCATCAGCCATTTCCACTGGTTGACGTTGGTGCCGTTGTCCACCTGATCGCCCGTGCTGACCACCAGCTCGGTGTCGGGGTACATCGAGAACGCCGTTTTCAGCACCGTATGGAACCGCTCGTACTGCTTGGCGTTCTGGGACTGGGGGTCGGTGGTGTGCAGGAAAGTGACCGTGTCGGAATTGTCCGCCGTCTCGATCACGCCCGCTTTGCTCCACCAATTTCTGGAGGCGTCACCCACACGGTAGCAGTATTTCGTGCCGGGCGTCAGCCCCGTCAGAGAAACGGTGTGGCGGTTCAGGGGCTGTTTGGTGGGCATAAAACCGACAATGCCCAGATCCACACCGGGGAAGGTGCGGTCGTGCCGCTCGGTGAGCGCCGTCACGCCCGTGGTCGTGGGCGTACCGCTGAAGGTCGGCGTCTCGCTGTAGGGTACAAGCTCGATGTCCGAACCGCTCACGCTGAACTTGGTGTACCAGCTGATATTGCGCTGGGTGGCGGCATCCTCGCCGACGGTCACGGTCACGATGGACGGCAGGCGGTAGTTGTCCCGGGAGACAACGACCTCTTTCTTTTCCGTTGTCAGGAAACGATCCCTGTCCTCTCCGTCGCCGTGTTCGGTGATCATACTGCCGACCATATACGAAACGGTATGCCCGATGGAATCCAGCTGGCTCTGGGTCAGGTATTCGCCGATGAAGTGGTCGGCGATGCCGTTGATGCTGTCAAAGTCCTCGATCAGACCCAGCCCCAAAATGGAGTTGATGACGTTGGTGTAGCTCTTGTCGCCCCGGAAGATCAGCGTCAGGAACGTGTCGAGCATCGAGAATGTGCAGTGACCGAGTGTACCGCTGGGGAAGAGGGTGTCGATGTTGAAATCCAAACTGCCCAGAAGTGTGTCCTGCAAAAGGTCGTTGAGCAGAAGATCGTACAGGAAGTCGAACAGATCGTTGGCACCCTGACGGTTTTCAAAGTAGTCGAGCACATCCGCCATGAACGGATCCTCTTCGAGGTTTTGATTGCCGCCGAAGAGCATCAGAAGCGCACAGCGCGCGGCGTCCTCCAGCGTGCCGGGCTTGCTCGGATCGCCGAAGCCGTAGGTGTCGATGTACTTGGTGCAGGGCAGGTCGGACACGGGAAGATCCAGACACTGCTGTACGATATCCCGTACCAGCGCCTCGGTGTGTTCCTTGTCCTGAAGCACCTTGGTGCAAAGCTGTTCGTCCAGATCGGCGATAAAGCTCATGACATTTTTCGCCGTGAAAATCTCAATACAGCCCAGACGGACATCAATATAATCACTGATGAGTGCCTCCACATCCAGTCCGAACTGCGATTGGAGTGCGCCCACAAGACTGCCCTCCTGCTCCATGGCGTCGAAAAGGCTGTCCAATGTGTCCGACAAAAAGCTCATGACCAGATCCGTAATGCTGTCGGACGAAAAGCTCTTACGGAAGGAATAGGTCTCGCGGAACGGGGGTTCAATGGTTTGACCGCGAACGGTGACGGGCTGGACACAGTCCACGTCCAGAGCGCGCACGTCCGCCGTCAGATGGTCGCCCGTGTTGTCGAAAAGCACCTCACGGAAGTAGTTGGGGTACCCGGTCAGGGACGGCGTGCAGACGTCGTAGAGCACATTTCCGTTGTCCGAGACCCAGTCGGTGATGCTAATGTCGTGCATATGTCCGGTGAACATCATGGACAGTCCGGCATCGGCAAAAGCCTCTGCCCGTTCCTGCCAGTCATCCACAAGGAACGCTTGGAAAATGGTGTTCTGCAGCTCAAAATGCTGGACGATGCCGTGGTGCTCCATGCCGATGGGCGTCTCCCCATCGCGGATGGCGTCCTGAATCTCCTCGAGCGCCCACGCCATCAGCTCGTCCGTGATGTTGCCGGCCGTCTCCTGCACATCCTCGCCGTCAGCGGTGGCATCTGCGGTATATTTGTTCGTGTCCAGCACAATCAGACGGTAGCCGCCGTCCAGCTTCACGGAATAGGACATACGCCCCGCCTGCCCCTTGGAGGGACTGTAGGTATGGTATGCCAGATCGTATCCGAGGTTTTGGTAAATGTCCAAAAAATCCTCCGGGGTCGTGATGCGGGCAGACTCTTTTTTGCCGTTTTCAAAGGTGATGCCACGGTAGTTGTTGATGTCGTGGTTGCCGTTGATGACGATCACGGACATCCCCGTATCTTTTTCAAACTGCTCCAGCCGCTGTGCCAGCTCCACATGGTTGTCGTACTCGCCGTTGGGCGTCAGGTCGCCGGGGATGAAAACGTACTTCATCCCGTTTTCCTTGGCGTGTTCCGCCAGTGCCGTCAGCGCAGAATCCAGCAGTGCCGGCGTTTCGTAGCGTTCTTTCGCCGTCGATTCAGCATACTTCATAAAAGCATCGCACCAGTTGCCGGTGCACTTTTCGGAAAAATAGTGGATGTCCGAAACAACACCGACCTGAAGCGGTGCTTTTTCCTCTGCGGCAAATGCAGCGGAAAAGCTCGCAAATACGAGCATCGCCGCCAGAATTGCCGCCAAAACAGATCTTACTTTTTTTTGCATGATGACCTCCGGATATTTAGATTGTTTTAAGGAAAGAGCCGAGATTTTTCACGATATGCGGCACGCCCTTGACGATCTTGCCGACGCCCTCCAAGGGATTGTCGTCGTTGAGGATCTGGATAAAGCCGTCCGCCATATCCTCACTGAACAGACCGCCGCTCATGGAAACGAAATTGCGGATCGGCGTCTGGGTCGCAATGGCCTCCGCCATGCCGGAATTTCCCTTGTCCACGGCTTTGGTCACAAAGGTGACCGCCTTATTGATCCTGCCGCCCCACTTGGTGTTTTGCGCATCCTCGATGTTGTTGGTGATGTTCAGTTTTTCACCGCTCTTCATCGGGTCGGGGATCTCGTGACCGAGGACAGCGGCAAACTGCTCGTCGGGCACGTGCTGTACCTTGCCGGTGTAGTAATCGGGTGCCGATTCACGGTAGTCCGGGATGGGCGCATCGGGATTGGTGGACTCGATATGCACCGTGCCGCGCAGGCGGATATCCGCACTGGAGGCACCCACAAGAATTTCAAACTCGCCGCTCTCCACGTGCCAGTCGTGGATCAATACATTGTAGTAAGCAAATGCACGCTTGCCCAGCGAAAGGGAGATGCGCTTTTCTTCGCCCGCCTTCAGGAACACCTTCTTGAACGCTTTCAGCTCCTTGACAGGGCGGAAAACCGTACTTTCCTTATCCGCCACGTAAATCTGGGCGATCTCTGCGCCGTCCGTGTCGCCCGTATTCTTGATACGGAAGGACAGGGTCACACGCTCATTATCCGCAAACTCCGTGCGGTCGATGCGCAGGTCGGAGTACTGGAAGCTCGTGTAGGAAAGACCGTGACCGAAGGGGAAACGCACCTTTTTCTGCGCCTTTTCATAGTAGCGGTAGCCGATATAGATGCTCTCACGGTACTCGACGGTCGCCGGGTTGCCGGGGAAATTGTCACAGCAGGGTGCGCTGTGCTCGCAGACGGGATAGGTTTCCGCCAGCTTGCCGCAGGGATTGACATCGCCGGTCAGAATATCCTTCACCGCCGCCGCACCGGCCTCGCCGCCGAGGTAGCTGTTGAGGATCGCCTTGACGCTGTCCGCCCAGGGAATGGTCACGGGTGCGCCGCCCGCAAGGACGACCACGGTGTTGGGGTTCGCCTGCGCTACGGTGCGCACAAGGGTGTTGTGGGAGCGGGGCATGGACATATGGGCACGGTCGAAGCCCTCGGACTCGAAGTCGTCCGTCAGTCCCACAAAGACCACCGCCACATCGGAACGTGCCGCCACCCCTGCCGCTTCGTTCAGCAGATCCACATCGGGTGCGTTGGATTTGCTGTCGTAGCCACGGGCATACAGGACGTCCCAGCCGTCCAGACAGAACTGATCGACGGCGTTGTCGATCTGGATCGGGTTGATCAGGGAGCTGCCTGCGCCCTGATAGCGGGGCTTTTTCGCCATTTCGCCGATGAGCGCAACGGTGGCGCCCTTTTGCAGCGGCAGGATATTTTCTTCGTTCTTGAGCAGAACCATGGACTGCGATGCGATCTTGCGGGCAAGGGCGTGCTGTGCCCCGTTGTCCACGGTATAGCCGGGCTTTCTGTTTTGGTCGGCGCGCAGGATCATGTCCACCAGTCTGTCCACAGCGGTGTCCAGCACAGATATATCCAAACTGCCGTTTTGCACCGCTTCGGCGATGCGCTTCGTATTGACCCCGGCGGAGGAGGGCATTTCCAGATCGTTGCCCGCTTTCAGACCCTCCACACGGTTGTTCACTGCGCCCCAGTCGGAGATCACGGCGCCGTCAAAGCCCCACTCCCTGCGCAGGACCTGCGTTTGCAGCCATTCGTTTTCGGAGCAGTATGTACCGTTAAGGCGGTTGTAGGCGTTCATCACCGTCCACGGGTGCGCACGCTTAACAGCGGTCTCGAAGGCGGTCAGGTAAATTTCCCGCAGCGCACGCTCATCCACCACGGCACTGACCGTCATGCGGCGTGTCTCTTGGCTGTTGGCGGCAAAGTGCTTGAGGGAGGTACCCACGCCCTTGGACTGCACGCCCTCGATCCATGCTGCCGCCATCTCTCCCGCCAAAACGGGATCCTCGGAAAAATACTCAAAGTTGCGTCCGCACAGC
Organism: Acutalibacteraceae bacterium; assembly: GCA_051881715.1. GTDB lineage: Bacteria > Bacillota > Clostridia > Oscillospirales > Acutalibacteraceae > UBA1425. Next base: position 4,220 of record JBJEQK010000071.1, on the reverse strand, counting down.
GGGGAACGCTTCATGTTGGCGCCGGGGCCGAGAATCACGGAAACATCCTCTGCCAAACACCGCTCGCCCAGCGCCTCGCCCATCTCCCGCAGCAGTGCCGGATCCCACGAACACGCCGTGGTACACGCCGTCGGGAAGCAGGTCGCCGGAACGGAGTTGCCCAAACCGATCCCGTTTTTGTGCTCGGCATCCTGCTTGCGCAGTCCGTGGGGACCGTCGCAGACCATCATGGGCTTGAGACCCAATCTTTCGATAGATTTTAAATGCCAGAAATCGGCGCCGTCACAAAGCGACGCCTTTTCTTCCAGCGACATCTGCTCGAGAATGTCTTTGTGTTTCAACATCTTCTGCACCCTGTCCTTTCTATTCTATAATACCCAGTACTGTATTGGCTTCGTCACTGTCCATGGACTCCACGCCCTTGAGCTTGCCGGCAATGATCCGGTTGCGGTCCTGCGCCTCATCGAGAGAGCGTCCCGCCTCGTCGATCTTTTTGCGTGCCTTTTGCAAAACATCGCCGAACTTTTCATACTGCTGTTTAGCGGCGGCAAGGAGCTTGCGCACCTCGTTGGCCTTTTCGTTGACCGCCACCGCACGGAATCCCATGGACAGGGAATTGAGCAGTGCCGTCACCGTGGAGGGTCCCGCCAGCATGACGTTCAGCTCCCGCTGGATGCGTTCGGCAATGCCGCTTTTCGAGGAAAGAATCTCCGCATACAGCCCCTCCGTCGCCAGATACAAAATGGCGAAGGGCGTCGTCTGCGGAACGTGAATATATTTGCACACGCTTTTGGCCTCGTTCCAGACCACGGTTTCCAGCGCCTTACGTGCCGCCGCAGCGGCCTGCGCATTGCCCGACTCGGCGTATTCGCAGTAGCGCACATAGTCCTCCATGGGGAACTTGGAGTCGATGGGCAGATAGGCCTGCGCCCCATCCCCCGACGGAATGCGCACCGCAAACTCCACACGCTCCCGGGAAAGGGCGTCCGGGGCGTAATTTTCCACATACATTCCGGGGATCGTCTGGTCAAGCAGGGAGCGCAGCTGGATCTCCGCCCACGTGCCCCGGGCTTTGACGTTGGTCAGCACACGGTTGAGCGCCGTGACATTTTCCGTCACCCCGCCGGACAGCTCCTTCATCTCCCCGAGGGATTTATACACACTCTCCAACTGCATGGACACGGTCTTGAAGGAAGCGTCCAGACGGGAGCCCAGTGTTGCCGTCAGCTTTTCGTCCACAGTCTGCCGCATCTGGTCAAGCTTGCGCTCGTTGCCCTCCTGCATGGCACGCATCTGCTCGAAGTTGTCCGCGCGCAGTGATTGCATCTGGCGGGTCATGTTGTCCAGCGCTTCCCGTGTTTCCCGCCGCAGCTCCGACTGAAACAGGGTCTGTTCCCGGCGGCTTCGCTCAAACTCCGCAGAAACCGAGGCGCTGTTTTGGGACAATCTATCCGACAAAACGGCAAGCTGTTCGGCGGCATCGGACTTGCTTTTTTTGGCGTTTTGCACCAAAACCACCGCCAGCAGACACACGTTCAGCAGGGAAAGCGCCAGCAGGAGAATCGTTTCTGTCTCCAAGGACACGCACCTCCCGAGTATAAAACTATACAGTATGTATTATAGCATACCTGTTTCGCCACGTCAAACCCTAACGCTCAAAAAAACACAAAAAGCCGCATCTGTCCTCAAAACAGATACAGCTTGCAAGCACAGGCAAATTGTGCTATGCTTTTGGCATGCAATACAAACATATAGAACCGGCCGTGTTTCTGCGGCGGCCGAATCGTTTTATCGCAGAAGTCCTGCTGCGGGGAAAGACGGAAACTGTTCACGTCAAAAACACCGGTCGGTGCCGGGAACTGCTGATTCCGGGGACGGCGGTCTATCTGTCCGCCGCAGAGAACCCCGAGCGCAAAACAAAATATGACCTCGTCGCTGTGGAGAAACAGCGAAGAAGCGATACGCTGTGCATCAACATGGACTCCCAGATCGCCAACGATGTGGCGCAGGAGTGGCTGCGGACAGGCGCTCTGTTCGGCGAAAATGCGCACATCCGCCGGGAAGTCTCCCGCGGTCGTTCCCGCTTCGATTTTTACATCGAACAGGGCGCGCGGAAAATCTTTCTCGAAGTCAAGGGCTGTACGCTGGAGCAGGATGGCGTTGCCCTGTTTCCCGACGCACCCACCCAGCGGGGCGTCAAGCACATCACGGAGCTGACTGACTGCCTGCAAGACGGATTTGAGGCGTATATTCTGTTCGTCATTCAGATGAAAGGCGTACACGTTTTTCGCCCCCACGACGCCATGCACCCGCAGTTCGGCGATGCCCTGCGCAAAGCACAGCAAGCCGGCGTGCGCATCCTCGCCATGGACTGCATTGTCACGCCGGATTCTATCCGCATCGACGCCCCCGTTGCGGTGTGTCTGTAGCCGTCTCTCAGTATTTGAACTCGGGCATCTCCCGCCACAGGTGCGGCGTGGCGTTGTGGTACTCCAAATGCACATCGGCATACGATGCCGTGCCCGGCTCGTAGAACACGATTTTTGTGATGCTCGTGTTGTAGAAATTCGGGTCAAAGATCTGCTCGTGGGACAGTCCCAGCGCCGCAAAAAGCATGAAGGTATTGAACGCCGCATGGGCGGCAACCATGACCCTTTCCCCGTTGTGGAAACGCCCCAGCAGATAGTCTATCGCCGCTTTGCCGCGAACGAGCAGCTGTTCGTCCGTGTCGTCCCTGCCGTAGACGATCACCTTTTCATCGTCCTGCATCCCCTCGGCGGCGACAACCGTCGGGAACTGGACACGAATCTGCTCCACCGTGCGTCCCACCGTGTCCTCCCCTGTGCCGCACTCGGTAAAGATCTTGTGCGTCTCGACGCAGTGCGCACCGTTTTCCGGCTGGCGGATGCACACCTCGTGCGCCGTATGCAGTGCCCGGCACAGTCCGCTCGCCAGAATGTGGTCGAATGGCAGCTGCGACAGATATTCGCCCAAAAGCTGTGCCTGATGAATCCCCTTGGGCGACAGAGATGTGTCTCCCTGCCGTTCGGGCGGCAAGGTCTCCGGCTCTCCCGCATTGGACATGGACTCACCGTGCCGCACCAGATACAGCTCCAACAGAATTTTTCCTTTTCCCATGAAAGACCGCCTCTTTCTGTGTAAATTGCTCCGTTATTGTACCATACCCCTCCCCCAAATTCAACCTCTTCGGAAAGGAATACTCCCATGGAAATACTCTACAAGGATGCGCGCATTCTCGTCTGTCTGAAGCCCTGCGGGGTGGAATCCACGGATGTGCCCGGCGGGGTGCCGGAACTTTTGCGGCAGACTTTAGGAGAGCCGCAGGGCTGTGTGCGCACCGTGCATCGGCTGGACAGGGTCGTGGGCGGCGTGATGGTGCTGGCACGTTCCCGCATGGCGGCACAGATTCTGTCCGCACAGATCCGGGCGCATACATTCCAAAAAGAATACCTTGCCGTTGTCCACGGCGAACCGGGGAACGGCACCTTTTGCGACCTGCTCTTTCGCAACAAGCAAGAGCGCAAGACCTACGTCGCCGCAGAACCGGGCAAGGATGTGCAAAAAGCCGTTTTGCACTATCGCACGCTCGACACCGCAAACGGTCTGTCGCTGGTGCACATAACCCTTGAAACAGGGCGCACCCACCAGATCCGTGCCCAGTTCTCCGCCCACGGCTTTCCGCTGGTCGGCGACAGGAAATACGGTGCCGAAGCCTTGCAGGCGCATGAAATTGCCCTGTGGTCGTATGCGCTGGAATTTTTGCATCCGCAGAGCGGCGAGCGCGTCCGTTTTGCCGCACTGCCGCCGCAGACACCGCCGTGGAATTCTTTTCAAAAAACGCTTGACAAACTGCAAAGCGAAGCATATAATGAGGACAAATCCAAATCATCAAACCTTTGAGAAAGAGGAGTACCCCCTAAGGAAGCACCCAGAGAGCGGCGGATGGTGGGATCGCCGCAGCGGAATTTCGGGCGAATGGACTTTTGAGGGCGGCACGAACGTGCAAAAGCATCAGTAGCAGCCGACGGGTACCCGCACCCGTTATCCGGGCGGAGCGTATAGTTGTACGTGCAAAAGCGGATGCAGTATGCATCAATTTGGGTGGCACCGCAGGTCATTGACAGTCCTGTCCCATGGAAACATGGGATAGGACTTTATTTTTTTACAAAGGAGAAATCGTCATGAAAAAAGCACTCTGT
>JBJEQK010000070.1:0-13410 GCA_051881715.1 Acutalibacteraceae bacterium | reverse complement strand
AGGGGCATCTGTATGCGACGGATGTGGATCCCATCGAGTCCGAAAAGACGAAGGCACGTCTTTTGGCGCTGGGCTACGGGGACGATATCCTCACGATCAAGCGCATGAACTTTGCCAATGCGGACGAGGTGGCAGACGAACCCTTTGACTTCGTTTTGGCGGATCTGGGCGTGTCCTCCATGCAGATCGACGACCCGGCAAGGGGCTTTACCTTCAAGCAGGACGGACCTTTGGATCTGCGCCTCGACCCCACAAGCGGTGTTTCGGCGGCGGAGCGACTGCGCTCCCTGCGGTACGATGAACTGGTGGGGCTTTTGCAGGAAAACGCCGACGAGCCCTACGCCGAGCAGATCGCAAGGGAGATCCTGCGGGTATACAAACGGGGCGGCGCCATCGACACCACCCGCCAGCTGTATGCCGCCGTCAGTCAGGCGCTCTCCTTTTTGCCGGCGGGCAGCCGCAGGGACAGCGTGAAAAAGTCCTGCCAGCGCACATTTCAGGCGCTGCGCATCGACGTCAACAGCGAGTTTGAAGTGCTGTATGCCTTTCTTGAAAAACTGCCCCAGACGCTCAAAAGCGGCGGACGTGTGGCGGTGCTGACATTTCATTCCGGCGAGGACAGGCTGGTCAAAAAAGCGTTCAAGCAGGGGCTTCAGGACGGCGTTTACAGTGCGGTCGCACGGGATGTGATCCGCCCCGGCGCCGAGGAATGCTTCCGCAATTCCCGTGCCCATTCGACCAAGATGCGGTGGGCGATCAAAAAATGAGGTGTACGCGTTGAAAAGCTTTGACATTCGGACGAAAATCTATTTCGGAGAAAATTCCCTGGAACGCTTGCAGTCGCTGGACTGCAAGCTGGCCATGATCATTTCCGACCCCTTTGTGGTCAAAAGCGGCATGATCCGCTATCTGACCGACCGTTTGGAGAAGGGGAACATCGCCTACACCGTCTACGACGATGTGGTGCCCGACCCGCCTGTGGACAAGGTGACGGCAGGGGTGCGCGCGCTGTTGGAGTGCGGCGCAGATCTGATCATCGCCGTCGGCGGCGGCTCTGCCATTGACTCGGCCAAGGGCATCCGTGAAGTCGCACGGCAGATGAATCCCGAACAGCATATCCCGCTCATCGCCGTACCCACCACCAGCGGCACCGGCTCAGAGGTCACCAATTTCGCCGTGATCTCCGACCCCGCCAACAATGCAAAGCTCCCGCTGGTGTCCGACTACCTGCTGCCGCAGGAGGCGATTCTGGACGTGGATCTGGTGCGCAGTGTGCCGCCCAAAGTGACGGCGGACACGGGCATGGACGTGTTCACCCACGCCCTGGAGTCCTATGTCAGCACGGATAACCATGAGTTTTCCGCAGCCCTTGCGGAGAAATCCATTGAGATCTTCGGCGGCTTCATGCTTCGCTCCTACCTGGATGCCAACGACACCCACGCCCGCCAGAAAATGCACGTGGCGTCCTGCCTTGCGGGCATCGCTTTCAACGCAACGGGTCTGGGCATCAACCACAGCCTTGCCCATCAGCTGGGGGCGCAGTTCCATATTCCCCACGGTCGTGCCAACGCCCTGCTGTTGCCGCTGGTGATCCAGTACAACAGCGGCATCTCCAAGCACAGCCGCAGTCAGAGCGAATATCCCAAGCAGGTCAAGAAATACTGCCAGATCGCCCAGCTTCTTGGTCTGCGCAACTTCAACACCATCACCACCGTCCGCTCTCTGATCAGCTGGGTGGAGTTCATGATGAAGGAGATGGATATCCCCCTGTGCGTTTCGGAGCTGGGGGTCTGCACGCAGGAGGAATACTTCAGCAAGATTCCCGAAATGGCGGAGGCCGCCATGCTGGATTCCTGCACCCGCACCAATCCCAAGCGCCCGGAAAAGGAGGATCTGGAAAAGATTCTTGTCGAGGCGTGGTAAGCATACGAAAAATGTTCATCACGTTTTTTTTGTGGGATTTGTGCTGCGCACCGGGGAACCCCCGGCGAGGGCTCCCCTCCTGCGCTTTGTTGTTGTTAGGGGCAATACCGCACAATTGGGGTGTGCGGATTGCGAAGTAAGTTTTTTCGTCAGGTTGCACAGAAAGACCGCCGACTTGCTAACGCAAGTCAAGGGATTTATGTGTAAGCTGACGGAATAAGATTCAAGCAAGGCGTGCGCCGCAATTTGTGCGGTGTTGCCCCTAATTTCGCCGACTGCGGTCGGCGACCAAAGGCGCCGCCTTTGGAATCTGCAAGCCTTTAAAAAGGCTTGACTTTAATCTCACAAAAATCTGTGATGAACCAAACAAAAAGCCGGTGGAGCGAATGTGATGCTCCATCGGCTTTTTTAATATGCGGTTTTGCCTTAGAATACCAGCGGCGGTTGGGTGGTCGCCGTGGTGCTGGATGTCGGCGCCGTGGTGGTTGTGGTCGTTGTTGAAGTCGTTGTTGTTGTGGTCGTTGTTGTCGATGTCGTTGTAGATGTTGTTGTGCTGGTAGAGGACTCCGTCGTGGAGGTGGTGGTGGACTCCGTCGTAGAGGGCTTGGTGGTGGTCGTGCCGGTATTGGGGTTCAGCGGGCAGCCCTTGCGGGTACAAACGCCGCCGGACATCTGATGTCCCAGCGCAGACCCGGTGGTCGCACCACAGTTGCGGCAGGTCTGGGGCTTTTCACAGGTGGCGGCCGCATAGTTGTGCTTGTTGGGCGAGCCGGACTGGTAGCCGCACTTGATACAGGTTCTGGGCTTGCTGCAGGTGGCGTCCGCAAACTCGTGGTCACAGTTTGCGCTGCCTGTGCTGTTTTTGGATGCGCCGCAGCGGGTGCACTTGCCGGCGTCGTTGTAGGTGTGACCGAGGGCGGAACCCTTGGTCAGACCGCAGTAGCGGCATTTCTGGGCACTGGTGCAGGTGGCTGCACGGTAGGAGTGATCGACCTTGCTGCCCTCAGTCAGACCGCAGGCAGTGCAAGTCTTGGGCGCCTTACAGGTGGCGCCTGCCCAAAGGTGACCCTGCGTGGCGCAGTCGTGCACGGAGACAGATTCGGTGGAGGACTCCTCCTCGGTAGTCTCCTCCGTCGTCCATTCCGTGGTCCATTCGGTGGTCAATTCCGTGGACGGCTCGGTGACCTCCTCCTCTTTGCCGAAGAGACTGCACGAGCACAGGGAGAGAATCATCAGCACCGTAACAAGCAGTGCGATACATTTTTTAAACATACTGGGTACCTCCTGATAAGGAAAACTTGAATGTTCTATTAACATACCATGAAAAAAAGCGACTGTCAAGGAATTTAATGGAATCTTAAGAAAACTGCAAAAACTCCGGCGGAATCGGTGCGGTAAAGGTCATCACTTCCCGGGTGACGGGGTGGGTCAGCCGAACCGTGCGGCAGTGCAGCAGATGGCGCCCGAGCGCAGGAATCGCCGTGCCGTAGAGGCTGTCTCCCGTGAGAGGGGTGCCGATATGCGCCATGTGGACGCGGATCTGGTGCGTCCGTCCCGTTTCGGGGCGAACCTCCACAAGACTTCTGCCGTCTTTGGCTTGCAGGACACGGTAATGGGTGACGGCGTGTTCGCCGCCTTCGCCCACACAGCGCAGGGTCTTGTCGGGGTCGGGGCGCACGATGGGTGCGCAGACCGTCCCGCTTTCCGGGGGAACGCCCTCGGTGAGGGCGAGGTACACCTTTTGCACAGTGGGCGCCGTGCGGGAAGCGGCGTAGGCGTGTTTGGCGCAGATGACCACGCCGGAGGTGCCCTTATCCAGCCGTCCTACGGCATGGAACACTGCATCCTGCCCGCCGGTGCGAAAGTAGTGGGTCACGCCGTTGGCAAGGGTGTCGTCCTGATGCCCGTGGGAGGGATGCATGGCGATGTTGCCGCTCTTGTTGAGCACCAAAAGGTCGTCGTCCTCGTATAAAATATCCAGCTCCATAGGGGTGGGGACAAGGGCAGTCTGCTCTTTGGGAAAGACGACGGTGATCCTGTCGCCGGCATCCACGCGGTCGATACTGCGTATGGGCACGCCGTCCCGTGTGACGGAGCCGGGGATGTGGCGCAGGGTGGCGCACAGGGCATAGGAAATCTGTGCCTCCCCACGCAGAAAGGCACAGAGCTTTTTGCCCGCAAAGGCGTCGGGGACGGTAAAGGTTACGGTTCTCGACACGTTATTTGACCTGCTCCATAATGCGTGCAAAGGTGTCGGAAACGACCTGTGTGATCTTGGGGCTCAGAGAGTTGGTCTCGTGGTAGTGCCGGTTGCCGAAGCGGTCTTTCGCGGTGTTGAGATAGGGACCGGTCTCGTTGAGGATAAAGTCGTTCAGCGGCACCATGTAGCCCGTCATGTCGTTCGCCAGACCGAACACGATCAGGTTTTCGTCATCAGCGACACGAACGAGGGGCTTGGCGTTGATCTCGGGACCCTTGCCCGTGGCGGAGGTTTCCGCAGGGGAGTAGTGGTCGAACACAAATTCGGGAACGGCCTCGCCCGGCAGAAGGAGAATCTTTTGGGAGCCGATCTGTATGTAGGTCATCTCCGTGCGCAGTGCCAGACCGAGATCGCTGTCCTTGTACGCTGCTTTTTCATAGTTGACGGTTTTGACGATGGACATCAGCGCCAGCACAGCGTTGTCCACAGGCGCGAGATAGGGCTGGCGGACGACCGTGATTTCAGGGGAAAGCAGGACATCGTTGTCGATGCGGAAAGCGGCCTCGGCCAAAGCGGCGCCCTCCATGCGGGAGCATTCGTACACATCCTCGCTGTACTGTCCGGGGTCGCAGGCGGCGATGGCGCCCACGCCGAAGAGAACGTTGGTCGGCTGTGTTTCGTTGATCTTTGCGCGCATAAAGCCGGGGTACTCGGCGGAGATCAGCTGGTTGGCGCCGCCCATGGTGTTGGGATGGGCGCCGAAGTTGAGCAGCCACGTTTCCTTGGAGCCGTCCTCGGGCACGAAGCGGATGCGGGACAGGACGTCGCGGCAGTAGATGGGTTCACGCTTGCGGAAAACGGCTTCGGGGACATGGATGCTGCCGATATACAGCTTGCCTTCCTTGCGGCTTGCATACGCTTCTTCACAGCAGGCGCGGATATTTTGGGTGATCAGCTCCATGTATGCGGGATCCTTGCCGTTGCCGGGGATGGGACCGACGATGGCCTTGCCCCAGTAGCCCAAGGTGTCGATGCCGGCATGGTTGTGGGTGCAGAGGATGTTGATGGAGCGGCAGTCGGTTTTTTCTGCGAAATCCTTCAGGGAATCCCGGATGGCATTGGCTTCCACATTGGCAAAGCCGACCATGTCTGCGCCGATGAGCAGCATACCGCCGTCCTTGCAGTCGAGCCACATAGCGCTGACCGTCAGGGGATCGAGAATGTCGGAAACGGTCTTGCCGGTGCGGTGACCGGCGAGGTAATAGGGATGGTCGTGGATGTCCTCGGGCATGGTGATCTTGGACGCAAAGCCGCAGCGGAAGAGGTCGTCCTCCTTGTTCTTCATGCGGATGGGTACTGCGGGGGCGGGCTGCTCCGCATAGCCCTCTTTTTTGGCGATCTTTTTGCCGGTTCGGCGTGCAAGTGCGTTGAGTGCACGGACGGCAACGGTATCAAAGTTCATGGTTGTCCTCCTCTTTCTTTTCGGGTATGGGCTGAATGGCGTCTGTATTGAAAATAGAAGCGGTTTTGTCCGAATCGGTGCTTCGGGAAGCTTCTTGACGAGCCTTGATTTCTGCGGCACGAATCTTTTTCTTTTTGCTTGCCCGTACATTGTACAGGACGATCAGCGCAACGGCGACAAGGATGCCGATCCAGATGAACATACACACGCCCAGGGGATGGATGGGACAGATGCCGCAGACGGCACACTTGTTCGCTTCCTTTTCCGCCTGCTTCTGCGCATCGGCCTGCGCCTTTTCGTCAAAGGGATCGTCGTTGTTCAGCAGCTGCACTTCGCCGTTTTCGTAGGTGAAGATACTGCTCCACGCGGAGGTGACGGCGGTGCCGTCATCGGGATTGCCGCCGGTCAAACGGCAGCGGTACTCGATCTTGCTGTTCAGATCATCGGGCAGAACGCTGAACTGACGGGTGCCCACCAGATACGGGAACAGCTCATCCGTCACGATCCAGTACTGCCATTCGCCGCCGCCGATACGGATCTGGGACTCAAAGTTCAGCTCCGTGCCGACTGCCTTGAGCGCATAGGCAGTTTCACGGACACTGTCGGGGAAAGAGATGTCGTAGTAGAAAACGCCTTGCGTTTGCGTGTCCATGCGTGCCTTGGAAAGCACGGGCGCATCCATGGTGTCCTTCACCTTGGGGGCATCCTTTTCGCGGGAAGCACCCACATCGGCGATCTCCGACCAGTCGGAGGTGTGCACCGCTTTCGCACTGTAGTCGTAGACGAAGAAGCGGGCACGGACGTACAGCTTGTGCTTGTCGAAGTCAAAGGTATGTACACTGACGACGGAATCCTCGTCGGGGACGGGGACAGATTTCGTCACGATGCCCGGGGCGCATCGCTCGACCGCCTCGTCGTAGGTGAACCAAAACACCTCTGAGCGCTCTGCGAAGCTGCCGCTGATCTTTTGGATGGGGCAGTCGGCCTGAATGGTGTCCCACGTCTCGTCGTAGTGGAAATCCTCCTTGCTGTCCACGGACCAGTCGAACTGCACGCAGGTCTCAAAGGCGCCGGAGTAGTATTTCTGCTGTTCCTCCACGGACAGGGAAGCCACGGCGCACAGATCGTCGGGGACGGTGTAGACCGCCTCGATGCATTCACTGCCCTCGTTGGGATAGGAAAACAGGAACTGCAGGTTGTCCGGGGCATCGAGCTTCTGTACGGGGAACCCGGCGCCGAAAGCCGGCAGGGACAAAAGCGCCGCCAGACAGAAGATCATGACCGCAGAGAGTATTTTTTTGCCAGTACGCATAAAGAACCTCCTGAATGATTTTACATTTATTAAAGTATAGCATATCTGCACAATAGTTGCAACGGATTGCGCATAAATTTAAAATTTTGTTACAAATGCAAATTCTCGACAGAAAGATGGATTTGCATCTCGACAACTGCAAAAAAATATGGTAAAATAAATCATTACGATACAGCAATATGGGAGGTGTGCGCATTGGCAGAAAAGAAAAAGGCACTGATCCTCGTCAATCCCCGTTCCGGCAGAATCGTGCCCCGGCGAACCGCCTTCAGCTACGGCAGCGATTTCCGGGATACGGAGTATGAACCGTTTATCCGCATGACCACCGGCCCCAAGGACGCCACGGATGCGGCGAAGCGGCTGGCGGATAAATTTGACCTGGTGGTCTGCCGCGGCGGCGACGGTACCTTAGGCGAGACGATCAACGGCGTTTTGGCCAGCGGCAAGGAAGTGCCCATCGGGTACATTCCCGGCGGCACGACCAACGACTTTGCCAAGAGCAACAACATCCCCTTTGACACCGAGGCGGCCATCCGCCTGATCCTGAACGGCAAGCCCATCGCCCAGGACGTGGGACTGTTCGGCGAAAATCTGTATTTCAGCTACACGGCGTCCTTCGGACTGTTCACCAAGTCCTCCTACGCCACGGATCAGCGTATCAAAAACCGCTACGGCTACGCGGCGTATCTTGCCGGCGGCGCCAAGGAGCTGCGGCATATTCGGGAGATCCCCCTGCGGGTGACGGTGGACGGCAAGAGTGTCGAGGGCAAATTCATCTTCGGCTCGGTGACCAACGCCTATACCGTGGGCGGCGGTCTGCTCAAGTTTTCCAAGGACAAGGTGCGCTTCGATGACGGCTTGATGGAGCTTGTGCTGATCCGCAAGCCGAAGAATCCCGGCGACTTTTTGAAGCTGCTGTCCGGCGTGTCCAAGGGCATCTATGACGAAAAATATATTACCATACTTTCCGGCAAGGTCTTCCTGTTCGACTTTATGGGCGAGGAGGTTCCGTGGTCGGTGGACGGCGAATTCGGCGGCGACACAAAGGAAGTTGCCATCCAGTGCATCGAGCACGGCATACAAATTTTTAAACCGACGGAGGCGATCGTATGAGCTACGCAGACAAAGTATTGATCGACAATCTCAACGATATTTTGGCAAACGGTGTTTCGGACGAGGGCTACGACGTCCGCCCCAAATGGGAGGACGGCACACCGGCGCATACGATTAAAAAGTTCGCCATGGTCAACCGCTACGACCTGTCCAAGGAATTTCCCATCATCACCCTGCGCCGCACGGCGTTCAAGTCGGCGATCGACGAAATTCTTTGGATCTGGCAGAAAAAGTCCAATAACATCCACGATCTCGGCTCCCACATCTGGGACAGCTGGGCGGATGAAACGGGCAGTATCGGCAAGGCATACGGCTATCAGCTCTCCGTCAAGCACCACTATTCCGAGGGAGATTTCGATCAGGTGGACAGGGTGCTGTACGACCTCAAGCATAACCCCCGTTCCCGCCGAATCCTGACCAATATCTACAACCATCACGACCTGTCGGAGATGGGTCTGTACCCCTGTGCCTACAGCGTCACCTTCAATGTTTCCGGCAATCGGCTCAACGCCATTCTTAACCAGCGCTCTCAGGATATGCTCGTTGCCAACAACTGGAACGTCTGCCAGTATGCGGTGCTGGTGCACATGATGGCGCAGGTGTCCGGCTTGGAGGCGGGCGAGCTGGTGCACGTGGTGGCGGATGCGCACATCTATGACCGCCACATTCCGCTGGTCAAGGAGCTTTTGAAGGCGGAGCCTTTCCCGGCGCCGAAGTTTGAGATGGACAAGTCCGTCAAAAACTTCTATGATTTCACCAAGGACAGCTTCCGTCTGGACGGCTATCAGTTCAACCCCTTTGACTTCAAAATACCTGTGGCAATTTAAGACAACACCGCACGATCGGAGGAGCCGCTTATGAATCTCATCGCTTCCGCTACCCTGAATTGGGGGATCGGCTTTGAAAACGCACTGCTGTTCCATGTTCGTGCGGATATGGTGCAGTTTCGCAAAAAGACTACGGGCAACGTGGTCGTGATGGGGCGCAACACCTTTCTGTCCCTGCCGAACCAAAAGCCGCTGCCCAACCGGGAGAATATCGTCCTGTCCGCCGACCCGCACTTCGCCCCCGAGGGTGTGCGGACGGCACGCTCCTTGGACGAGCTGTTCGCCATGCTCAGCGGCTACGACAGCGAGCGCGTGTTCGTCATCGGCGGCGCCAAGGTGTATGAAACGCTTCTGCCCTACTGCGACAGGGCGTACATCACCCGTTTCCATGCAACCAAAACGGCAGATCGTTTCCTGCACGACTTTGACAGTGACCCTGCGTGGCATCTGGATGCCCGCAGTACCGTTCATGCGCAGGATGCGCTGACCTATACATTTGATCTTTATACAAAGAGGGGATAAGTATGGCGGTCAATATTGCGATCGACGGGCCTGCCGGTGCAGGCAAAAGCTCCATCGCCAAGCGTGCAGCCGCTGCGCTGGGGTATATCTATGTGGACACCGGCGCACTGTACCGCACCATCGGTCTGAACGCACTGCGTCATGGCGTGGACACCAAGGATGCGGCGGCGGTGATCGGCACGTTGGCAGACGTGCAGGTTTCCCTGCGGTTTGTGGACGGGGAACAGAGGGTGTTTCTCGGCGAAGAGGATGTCTCTGCGGCGATCCGCACGCCGGAAGCGTCCATGGCGGCGTCCAATGTGTCGGCGATCCCTGCTGTGCGGGAGCACCTGTTTGCCTTACAGCAGAACATCGCTGCGCAAAACAACTGCCTGATGGACGGCAGGGACATCGGAACCGTGGTGCTGCCGAATGCCGACGTCAAAATCTTTCTCACGGCGTCCGCCGAGACCCGTGCGGACAGACGGTGCAGAGAGCTTGCCGAAAAGGGGATGCCCACACCGTATGACGAGGTGCTGCGGGATATTATCCAGCGGGACTATAACGATTCCCACCGCGACGTTGCCCCGCTCAAGCAGGCGGAGGACGCCGTTCTGCTGGACACTTCGGCACTGAGCTTTGACGAGTCCTATGCCGCCGTTGTAAAGATAATTAAGGAGCGAATCCAATGAGTAACAGTAATTTTCACTATGACCCCGACAAGAAAAACGCCATGTACAAGCTCTTGCGCCCCATCGCCAAGTTTTTGGTCTGGTTCGTGTTCAAGGCAAAGGTATACGGCTTGGAGAATATTCCCGAAAAGGGCGGCTTTATTTTGGCCAGCAACCATATTACCGCCATCGACCCGGTGTTTATGGTGGCGAAATGTCCCCGTGAACTGCACTTTATGGGCAAGGCGGAGCTGTTTCAAAAGGGCTTTACCCGCTGGTTCCTCACCGGCATGAACGGTTTCCCCGTACAGCGGCGAGGTGTGGACATGAAGGCGATGCACTATGCACAGGCGCTTTTGAAAAAGGATCATGTGCTGGGCATCTTCCCGGAGGGTACCCGCTCCAAGACCCGTGTGCCCCAGTCTCCCAAGGCGGGCGTCGCCATGATCGCCAAGGAAACGAAGTCGGACGTGGTGCCGGTTTCCATCTATTTTTCCGAGAAACCCCACTGGCGCTCCCGTTTGACCATCCGATTCGGGGAAGTGATTCCCTTTGAACAGCTGGGTATTACGAGCGAGGAGCACGACAGCCAGCAGCTGCGGGATGCCGCAAAGCTTATCATGGAAAGGATCACGGAGCAGTGGGCAAAGAAACACGACGCATAAAGCTCGCCGAAACGGCGGGTTTCTGCTTCGGCGTAGACAGAGCCGTGCGCATGACCTATGAGCTCGTGGCACAGGGACGCAAGGTCTGCACCTTAGGTCCGCTGATCCACAACCCGCAGGTCGTGGAGGATCTGCGGCAAAAGGGCGTGGGCGTCATCGAATTGCCGGAACAGGCAAGCGCCGATACCACCGTCATCATCCGCGCCCACGGCGTTCCCGAATCCACCGTCCAAAAATTAGAGGCGGCGGGTGTTGCCTATGTGGACGCCACCTGTCCCTTTGTGCAAAAGATCCACCGTCTGGTCTCGCAGCCCTGCGACGCCGTTCTGATCGCCGGCGACGCAAAGCACCCCGAGGTGCAGGGGATCTGCGGACACTGCACCGCACCGAGCATCGTCTTTGAGAACCACGCCGCGCTGGAAAAAATGCTCACAGTGGAAGCGGATATTTCTAAAAAAGAAATAATATTCGTGGCACAGACCACTTTTTCCGTGGAAGAGTGGATTTTTTGTAAAAAAATCATAAAAAAACACTGTACAAACGCGAAAGTATTTGATACAATATGTAATGCAACTCAGCTTCGACAGTCCGAAGCCGCTGCATTGGCGGCTCGATCGGATGCCATGCTGGTGATCGGAGGGCGGCACAGCTCCAACACGGCCAAGCTTTGCGCCGTGTGCCGGGCACACTGTCCGACCTATCTGATCGAGCAGGCGGCGGAACTCCACGGGATGGATTTCTCCGGCTGTTCCTGTATCGGTGTAACCGCAGGAGCCTCCACTCCTGCCGGCATTATAAAGGAGGTACTTAAAACCATGTCCGAAATCGTAGAAACCAATTCAGTCGAACTTGAAAAGACTGCGGAAGTGGCAGTCGCAGAGGAGGTGAAAAAGGCCGAACCTGCAAAGTCGATTGATGAAATGGACTTTTCGGAGGCTCTGGAGGAATCGCTTAAGAGCATGAGCACCGACCAGAAGGTCAAAGGTGTTGTCATGGGCTTCTCCCCGACAGAAATTCAGGTGGACATCGGCAGAAAACACGCCGGTTTTGTTCCGCTGGATGAGTATAGCAATGATCCCACAGCCGATCCCCAGAAGGAGCTGAAAGTCGGCGACGAGATCGACCTGATCATCATGAAGACCAACGACGCCGAAGGCACCGTCATGCTTTCCAAGAAGCGCTGTGACGCTGCGCAGGCGTGGGACGATATTATCGAAGCCGAAACGGAAGGCACCATCTTTGAGGGTACCGTGACCGAGGTCATCAAGGGCGGCGTCATCGTCGTGACCAAGGGCATCCGTGTCTTTGTTCCCGCAAGCCTTGCCACCGAAAGCAAGAACCAGCCTCTGGAAGACCTGCTTCGCACCAAGGTTCGCCTGCGCATCATCGAGGTCAACAAGCAGCGCAGACGTGCAGTCGGCTCCATCAAGGCTGTCCTGAAGGAAGAGCGCAAGGAGAAGGCAGACGCTTTCTGGGCAAGCGCACAGGTCGGCCAGATCTATGAGGGCACTGTCAAGTCCCTGACCTCTTACGGCGCATTTGTCGATATCGGCGGCGTGGACGGTATGGTACACATTTCCGAGCTGTCCTGGAAGCGCATCAAGCATCCGTCCGACGTGCTGAAAGTCGGCGATGTGGTCGAGGTGTACATCAAGGCGCTGGATGACGAGAAGAAAAAGATCTCTCTCGGCTACAAGAAGGCAGAGGACAACCCCTGGGAGATCCTTCGCCGCGACTATCCCGTGGACTCCGTTGTGGAGGCAGAGATCGTCGGCATGACCACCTTCGGTGCATTCGCCAGAGTGATCCCCGGCATCGACGGTCTGATCCATATTTCCCAGATCGCCAACCGCCACATCGAGAAGCCGCAGGATGCCCTGACCATCGGCGAAAAGGTTCAGGTCAAGATCACGGCCATCGACTTCGACAAGAAGCGTGTCAGCCTTTCCATCCGCGCACTGCTGGATCCCATGGAGAAGGATGCAGAGGAAGCGACCGAAGAAGCTGCCGAAGAAGCACCTGTCGAGGAATAATTGCATAAAACGTCCATGGGCTGTACCAAACGGTACAGCCCATTTTGGCTTTCAGGAGATAAGGCAGGATATTTTGGTTCATCACGATTTTTTGTGGGATTAAAAATTTCGGTCAAGCCTTTTTAAACACTCTTCACGGAAAATTTGCACGACCCCCAAAAACGTTAGCCGGCTAACGAATTTTGTTGTATGTCAAGGAACTTTTCTTAATGAATAATGAAGTCGCTTCGCTGATGAATAATGCATAATTTCGGTCGCTTTGTAAGCAAAGCATTGTAATTGTGACACCCCACTGCTTTTCCTGCCGCACCAAGGCTTCTCTTGGGAGAAGCTGGCACGGCGTCAGCCGTGACGGATGAGGGAAAACAGTGTTGTTTGATGTCACCCACGGCTGTCAGTGCGGAGTAGGATAAAGTAGGATAAAATCCTACCCGAAGAAAAAGGTTGGACTTCTTGCGGTAGGATAGACGGCACAACTTTTCCCCGTGCAAAATTTTGCACGAGCCAAAAGAAACGCTCTCACGGAAAATTGTGGGATTTGTGCCGGTCGCCGGGGAACCCCCGGCGAGGGCTCCCCTCCTGCGCTGTTTTCTTGTTAGGATTTCGCCGACTGCGGTCGGCGACCAAAGGCGCTGCCTTTGGAATCCGCAAGCCTTTTTAAAGGTTCATCACGGATTTTTGTGGGATGAAGATCGAACGGCGG
>JBJEQK010000069.1:0-3020 GCA_051881715.1 Acutalibacteraceae bacterium | reverse complement strand
CTTCTACTGTGACGGCGAAGCGGAAAAGATAAAGCTTTCCTCCGGGTACAATCCGCTGTATGTTTTCGGTGCCCACGAGGTGCAGAACGGCAAGGTGATCCTTGCGCCGGTGGAGAAGTTTGCCAAGACGGTTTTCACCGATTCCGCCGCGGAACTGTACTATCTGGACGGCAAGATGAACTGCACGGACACAGGGGTCAGCGGTACCATGTTCCGCCTGTCTCCCGACGGAAAGACCGCCTATTTCACCGACGAAAACGGTATGCTCTGTTCCTGCGATGTGCGCAAAGCGAATCGCAAGGAGCTTGCCTCCCATGTGATGAACTTCGACCTTTCCGCAGACGGCAAGACGGTCTACTACCTCACGTCGGACAACGAGCTGTACTGCCGTAGCGGCAGTAAAAGTACGCTGGCGGCGGAGAATGTTTACGCCAAAGGATCGGGGCTTTGCGTCACCGAGGGCGGATATCTCTACTTCCTCAAGGACTATGCCTACGGCAACGGTACCCTTTGCTACATCAAGGGCAACGGCAAAGCCAAGATACTTGAGGATATCCGCAACGTCCACGACCTTGCGGCAGACAGAGGCAATGCGATCTATTACCGTGCCAATTTCAGCTCCCTTTCGGGTGCATACGACCTGTATTACGGCGAGGGGAAAAAGTACACCTGTATTTTGAAGGAATTGAACTGACGATTCATAGATAATATATTTTGGAGGTATATATAATGGTAGAAATCGAAATGGAAAACGGCGGGATCATCCGTCTGGAGCTGGACGCTTCGGCGGCACCGCTGACCGTGGCAAACTTTGAAAAGCTTGTCAAAGAGGGCTTCTATGACGGGCTGATCTTCCACCGCGTTATCGAGGGCTTTATGATTCAGGGCGGGGATCCGCTGGGCAACGGCATGGGCGGTGCCAAGGAAAATGTCAAGGGTGAGTTTCTGATGAACGGTGTTCGCAACCCCATCTCCCACCGCCGCGGTGTCATTTCCATGGCACGTGCGCAGGATCCCAACTCCGCATCCTCCCAGTTTTTCATCATGCATCAGGACGGCACGTTCCTGGACGGACAGTATGCCGCTTTCGGTCATGTGGTGGAGGGCATGGATGTGGTGGACGAGATCGCCAATGTCCGTACCAATGCAATGGATAAACCGCTGGATGTGCAGCGCATGAAGTGCGTGCGCATCGTTGACTGAGGAGGATACTATGTTTACACAGGCTTTTAACAGTATGTTCCGCGAGTATGATATCCGCGGCCGTGTGAGTGATGCGGAGCTTTGCCCCGAAAATGTATACCGCATCGTCAAGGCGTATGCCAAGTATTTGCAGAGAAGAAACATTACCAAGGCGGTTGTCGGGTATGACAATCGGGAGTGCTCTCCCTCTTTCGCCGAGGCGTCCATCCGTGCTTTGCGGGAGATGGGCATCCATGTCTACTATATCGGTCTTGCCCTGAGCCCTATGGCGTATTTCGCCCAGTACCATCTGCAATGTGAGGGTGCTGTCATGGTTACTGCCAGCCACAATCCCAGCGACTGGTCGGGCTTCAAACTGGCCAACGGCTACTCCAAAACGCTGGAACCGGCAGATATCCGGGAGGTGTATGACCTTGTGGACAGCGACGACGCACCCTTCAAAAAGGAGGAGGGCGCCTTTACGCAGGTGGATGTGCGCGATGCCTATATCGAATCCATCGTCTCCCGCATTCACATGGGTCCCAAGAAGCCCCGTCTCGTTCTCGATGCGGGCAACGGCGGCGCAGGCCTGTTCATCTATGAAGTTTTCCAGCGCTTGGGCTGTATGACATTCCAGCTCAACTGCGACCCCGACATCACATATCCCCACTATTTCCCCAATCCCTCCGACCTGAAGGGGAGAGCAAAACTGCGGGAAACGGTCACACATCCGTATATCCATGCGGATCTGGGTCTTTCCTTCGACGGAGACGGCGACAGAATCGGCGTCATTGACAACAACGGCAACAATATCTGGAGCGATATCATCCTTGCCTATATCGCCAAGAATCTGCTTGCCAAGAAAAAGGGCATCACTGTGGTTTACGACGTCAAGTGCTCCCAGGCGCTCACACAGGTCGTACAGGATAACGGCGGCAATCCGGTGATGTGGAAAACGGGTCACTCCTATATCAAGGCGAAAATGCATGAGCTGAATGCGGATATTGCCGGCGAGCGAAGCGGACATATCTTCATCGGCGGCGACAACTACTATGGTTTTGATGACGCAGTGTTTGTGGCGGCAAAGCTGGTGGAGGCGCTGTCCTACGATGAGGATACCATCGCCGAAGCCATCGCCAAGTTCCCGCAGTATGTGACCTCTCCCGAGATCAAAGCGCACTGCGCAGACGACAAAAAGTACGGCATTGTCGAGGAGATCGTAGAGACCTTCAAGACACGCTATCCCGGCAAGGTGATCGACGTCAACGGCGCCAGAGTCCAGTTTGAAAACGGCTGGGGACTGGTTCGTGCGTCCTCCAACCTCCCGGAATTGGTGCTGATTTTTGAGGCAACGACCCGGGAAGGTCTGCTGGAGATCCGTCAGATTTTCAAGGATGTGCTGTCCGCCTATCCCGATATTGCGGAGAAATGGGACAACGACGTAGAATAATTTTAGGGAAATTGAAATTTTTCCTGAAAAGCACTTGATTTTTCGGCGGCTTTGGTATATAATTTCTAAGTCGCCGAGATATCGGGGTGTGGCGAAGTTTGGTATCGCGCTTGGTTCGGGACCAAGAGGCCATGGGTTCAAGTCCCGTCACTCCGACCATAACTGGACACCAACTTTGATACAATGGGTATCATGGTTGGTGTCTAGTTTCTTTTTGCAAAAGCCCCTATTTACAATGATTTTCCTATACCATTTAACGAAAGCAGGCTCTACGACAACTAAGACATGGTCGCCGTAGAGCCTTTTTGCGTTTTGTCTATGAACTTTTTATTTTTTGGTTCATCACGGATTTTTGTGGGATGAAGATCGAACGGCGGGGATTGAGAGA
>JBJEQK010000068.1:0-3033 GCA_051881715.1 Acutalibacteraceae bacterium | reverse complement strand
AATCCGCAAGCCTTTAAAAAGGCTTGAGCGAAACTTTTAATCCCACAAAAATCCGAGATGAACCTCTTTTCATCGGATCAAAATGGATAATAGCACATATCTTTACAGGTGTCAAGACACTTGTAAAGATAAAGTAAAACCGCACTGTGAAAACAGTGCGGTGTTTCTTTCTATCGGGCAAAGATGAAGCCGGCGGTGGGCGATATGCCGGTGGAGAGCAGGGGCAGTTTGTTCGGTGCAGGAACACCCCAGCCGTATTTTTTGTCATAGCCGATTCGACCGTGGTCTTTGGTATTCTCGATCAGCAGTTCTTTCAGGCGGCTGACGCCGGCGTCCGGGTAGCAAAGCTTGTGCATGGCGGCCACGGCGGCGACATGGGGCGCGGCAAAGGAGGTGCCGGAAACGCGGGCATACCGACCGTTTTTGGCGGCGGCGACCACGTTGGAGCCGGGGGCGCACAGGTCGATGGAGGAGCCGTAGCAGTTGTTGAAATAGGGCAGTCCCAAATTGGTACAGCCGGAAACCACGATCGGTTCCTGCATATGGGCGGGACAGCAGGTCTTTTTGTCCATGTCCACGCCGTAATTCCCGGCGCTGATGATCGGCAAACAGCCGCAGTTCTGCGCATAGAGGATGGCGTCGTGCAGGGAAGCGTAGCAGTGCTCAGAGACAAAGCTGAGATTGACGACGTCCGCACCATGGGCGGCGGCATACTTGATGCCCGCCGTGACGTCCACAAGGGAGCCGACATTCTTTTCGTTGATGGACTTGATGATCATGAGACGCACATTCAGCCCCTTGGTCACATCCGCTATGATTCCGGCAACGGCGGTACCGTGTCCGCTTTCATCCTTGGTATAGGCGGTTTTCAGGTAGGAAACACCGGAATGGATTCGGCCCTGGAACATTTCGTGGGTGGCGGTGATGCCGGAATCCACAATGGCGACCAGTGCGGTGGCGTTGGGTCTGTTTTGGTAAATCCAGTCCGCCAGCACGTCCGAATGCATATAGCGAATGCCCCACGAGCGGTTTTTGGCGGCAGTGCGCATGGAGGAATCCTGTACGGTGACATAGTCGTTGCACTCGGCAAAAGCCACGCCCGAAAGACGGCGCAGTGTGGCAAGGTTTTCTTCGGCTTCGGCGGCGTCGGCGAAGCGGACAACGTAGGTGTGATCGGGACCCTCCACAGTGTACTGCGGATGCAGAAAACGAAAATCCGGTCTGTTGGAGGATTTCACGATAATTTCGCTTCGGATATCCCTGCTGTTTTCACCGGCTGCTTTGGCAAAGCACAGGAAATCCCCGGTGCACACGTCATAGATACGCAGGGCACTGACGGAGAACGAGAGCAGAGCACTCAGCAGCACAGAAGCACAGAGCAGGGCACACAGTCGCTTGTACATATTTTTTACAATCCCTTCAAAAAAATGAATAAAGGCAATGCCGCACACCCGATGGTGCGGTATTGCCTAAAGCGCATCACGGATCCATCAGGTCGTCGTGGATGCGGGGAGGCTCTCGGAAAGATTGCTTGGGATCCACGGGCTGCGCATTCTTTTTCAGCCGGCGCAGATACAGGGCGGTGATCCCGGTGGCGGCGAGCTGAATGAGCAGGAAGCGGAAAATATCAGCGTACAGTGCCATGCCCACGGGAGAATCCCGGTATGCGTGGAAGAAATTGTTGAAATAGTCAAAGAAGAAAAAGCTGAAAACGCAGATCCAGACCGACCCGGTCGCATACCGCAGCAAACCCTGCCGATAGGCGAGCAAAAACAGACCGAGGGCAACGGACAAAAAGGCCAGCAGAGCAACGGGAATGGAATAGGCGACGAGCTCCTTTGTGCGCAGATTTTGTACCAGCCGTATGATCACGGGGATGCAGGCCAGAACGGTGAAGCAGATCGACTGCCGCAGATTGCCTGCTTCATAGCCTTGTTCTTCGGCGTTGAGATGCAGGCAGAAACCGCGGAAACCCACCTCAAAAAACAAAGCACGGATCGCCGAGATCAGCAGACCGAGCAGTGCCCATTGCAAAAAGGTGAGCAGACCGCCCTCTTGCACACAGGCGTTCGGGAGGACGAAATAGCCCAGATCGTACCCGGGCTTTACAAACAAACCGTGCTTGCCCAGCAGAAAGTAGATCAGCTGTTCGAGCAATACGGTGGCGACGATGGAGCCGCAGGAGATCAGCGCGGCACGCCGAAGGTCAAAGGGGATGTCCCGCAGGTCAGCGGCGATGCCCAATTTATCTGCGCCGAATTCCGTATAGTTCAGGAAAAATACCAATAAGCCGATGCCGATAAGACAGGTGACGACGCTGAAGGTGTTGACCGGGAACAGCAGCTCCTCCGCCAAAAGGACAGCGGTAAAACCGATCATAAGATATGCCGTGGAAACTGCGGGAGATATTCTGTACATAGCATTTTCTCCTTTATGCGGATGAAATGTGGAAATCAAACTATGTATATTATACCATATCTTTCTAATAATTCAAATACTATTTTGATTTTTTAGGGGGTATTATTGTCGGTCGATTCGGGAACGTATTCCATGGAATTGCGCATACTGTAGTCCAAACGCACATCGTGCTCCGGCATGACGAAGCGCAGCACAAATCCGTTCCCGTCTCCCTGCACAGTCAGAGCATTGGGATCGCCGTCCAGATAAAAGGTGTAGTCGGTGTCTGTGGCGACCATATCAAAATGCAGTTCCACGGATTGCCCGGCTTTGTAGGTGTCTTTGGCGTCGGTATAGAAAGATTTCCCGCCGCAGTAGTCCACGCGGTAGGACTTTTGTTTGGCGGTGCATCCCGTCAGACAAAGACTGAGCAGAAGCAATGCCGCAGCGGCAGCCATCACAGCAAACAGCATATTTTTGTTCCTTTCTTTCTGCAGAAAGCGTTTTTGCATCCGATTCATCTCCGAATCCGTATTTTTGCGTTTTGCGAAAAAACAGGTTCATCACGGAAAATTGTGTGGTTTGTGTTTCGCACCGGGGAACCCCCGGCGAGGGTTCCCCACGCCAAAACAGTCC
>JBJEQK010000067.1:0-13726 GCA_051881715.1 Acutalibacteraceae bacterium | reverse complement strand
GTGACCACACGGCGTACAGCGTCAGGGTCGAGCCGTTCGCCGCCGCCGTGCCGCCGCCCTGTACGTCAGCAATATGACCGACGTCGCATACAGCGCCGCAGGCAAAGAAGTTTTCGTTGCTCGGGTCATAGGGCGTTGAGGAAATGGGAGACCAACCGCGCAGGGTGTAGCCCGTGCGGGTGATAGAACTGCTGGCGCTGGGAACCGTGACATCGGATTCATAGTCCAGCCCGGTCACGTTCGCCAGCGTACTGGTACCGCCGTTGCCGTTGTAGGCAAGGGTGTAGTCATAGGGATCCCAGTTTGCGTTGTAGGTGACGTCTTCGTCGTAGTTCCACGGACTGACCGTGCTCTGGTGCGCAACCGTACCGCCGGTCGCACTGCAGCTCCAGTCCACGAAGTCGTAACCGTTACGGGTGGGCGTATCTTTGTTGACACCGCCGATAGAGCCGACCACATACTTGTTGTCATACGTGACGGTATCGGTGCTGTTGTTTGTGGTGCCGTTGAAGGAGCCGCCGTCGGGGTTGTAGGTGACGGTATACTCCTTGGGCGTGTAATAGAAATGGTATGCGACTGCGGGCACTTCCACAAACTCCACGTCGTTCGGGACGCCGTTGCGCAGCTGAATGTTGCTGAATGTGCCGGTACCGGCGGCATTACCGTCGAAACGGAACTGCATAAAGCGTGCCGTATCAGGCGCAGTAATCGACTTCGACAGGTTACTGTTTGCGCCGGAGATAGAGTTCAGGTTAACATAATTGAAATTTGCATCGAAGAAGAACACATATATCGTCGTTGCAACACCCGAGGTCGTGCACTGAAGATTGAATGTTGCGCCGGGCGTACAGGGAACGAGATAGTAGGTATCGGTGCTTATATTGTTCACCGTGTGACCGTTGTGCGTATAGCCGCTGGCCGAATATGTGACCGTGACAGTGTTGGTGGCGGCGGTAACGGAAGTCGCACTGACATTGGAAAGTCTTCCGTCTGAATAGGATGCATTACCGTCCTTCGCCTTCCACTTCTCGGCGTCAAATGCACCAAACGAGCCGCTGTAGGTGTAGCCGGTGTAGACGTTGGGGCCGCCGGTCACGGTGTCGCCGTAGTTGTATGTTTTGGCGCTGTCGCTACCGAGGAGGTTATAGTTGCCGTTGACAGTGTTCTTTGTGTCAGAGTAATGCTTTGCGGAAACGGTGCCTGTCTTGAACACCAGCGCCGCAATAGCAGCGTCCACCTTGGCAATACCGGTCGCCGTATCGGTGGCGGCGGGGTTGCACAGGTAGCTGTACGCCTGCTTCATGTAGGTGCAGTAGCTCGACCAAGAGGAGGATGTGTACCAGATGGACTGACGGCCGACGGACACTTCATTGTTGATCTTGCTGCGCAGTTCCGCCTTGTTGACAGGGTTGATCGTCAGGTAAACATGGTAATAGTTATGGTTTCTTCGGGAACCTCTTCCCGTCTGGGTGTATGCATAGAAGTCGATGGTCTTTGACGCAGAAACCGCACTGTTGATCGTGCTGCGATACCGCTGACCGACGCTGCCGTTCAACAGGCTTCCGTCCGCAACGATATAGCTGCTGTCCTGCTGGATCCAGCCGCCGTAGCTTTCCTGACCATCCACGTCACACTGCCAGAAGCCGAGATTCAGGTTCGGGAGCTGATTGGTGTTGGAATAACGGCTTGTATCCACGTTGATCGTGGCGGTACCGCCGGTTATGGTGTGGCTGTCCGCCGCGTTGGAGGAGTGACTATGCTCGCTGAAGCCGGAACCGCCGTTGGTACTGCTGGAAAACCAGCCGGAAATGCCCGTGTTGCTTGTCGGCGCAGTATCCACCAAGAAGTTCTTGGAACAGACCTTGTCGCCGCCGGTGACAGAGTGGGCGCCGGCAACAAAAAGAATACCTTGGTTAAACACGTCCGTAGACCATGTATGGACGTGTCTCATACCGGCCGCCGCTTCGCCGTTGAACGGTGCATAGACCGTGGAGTACGCCTTGGCGGTATAGGTTCTGCCGTTGACGAGGTAGCTCACCGTCCAAGTCAGCTGGGTGGTGCCGCCCGAGCTCAGAGCCGTGGAAAGCACACCGCCGCTACAGTAGGTGGCCAATGTATTGGAGGAGGAAGTGGTGGCGTTGATGGTCGGAGCCGTGGACAAGGTTGAATCGGACGCAACCGTCAGCCCCGTGACCGTCGCCGAGGTGTCGGTACACTGGAAGTAGATGTTACCGGTCGAATTGTTGGAGGTTCTCAGGGCACTGTTGACGCCGTTGTTGCGGTCAATGTAGTACTGGAAGGTCGTGTTATTCGCCGGGTTAAGGTAGATGGTCTCGGGGACATAGAAGTAGATGTCCGGGGCGCCGTAGACCGCCGGAACTGCCGCCAGCTGACCCTTCAGGGTATTGTAGGCGCTGTTCAGCGTGTCCTGCGCCGAGGAGATCTCGCTGGCTGTCGCCTTCGGGTTGCCCAAAACGGTACCCGCCGTCTTCAATGCGGTCTTGAACGCAGAGTAGCCTGCGTAGGAGTTGCCGGACTCCGCCGCCAAGGTACACGCCAAACGGTAGGTAGAACGCAGGGAGGACTTATCCACCAGCGTCACATGGATCTTGGCAAGAGAGTAGACCTGGAAGTAGTTGTTGTCCCACCAACCGTCATACAGACCGTTGGAGTAGATTCTGGACCACAGATAGAAGGTGTCCGCCGTGGTGCTGGAGATAGGACAGTTGATGCGGGTGCTGGAGTAGAAAGAAGCGGGCGTATCCGAATCGTTGTCTATTTTTGACGACTCATGATACTGCGTCCAGCTGCCCGGATACGCATTGGTGGATGTTGTCATCGCATAGGAATAGACACCCTGTACTTTGGTCGAGTAGCGGATGTAGTAGTGATAGTTCACCGCCTGCAAATACGGGATCTGGTTGAAGTTGCTGTAGCGGCTGCGGTCAACGGTCATCGCACCGGTGGACACGGTACTGACGCCCTGTGTCACTTTCCACTCGTTGCTGTCGCCGTAATTTTCAAAGTAGATACCGCCGTTTGTCTTAGAGGTCAGGTAATTCGCGATGTTGTCCTCTCGGTTGATACCGTAGTCCCGCGTACCCGAGGTGTCGATGGCAACGCTGATGGGGTTGGGAACAGCGTTGGTGCCGCCCCATTCTTGGTTGCCGATCTTGCTCTCGGCGGAGTGGAAGCCCGCCACAACAGAGATCTGACCGTTGATCATTCGGTGCGTCGTGGAGCCGGACTCGGAAAGACCGCGGCTGGCGTAGCCGATCACTTCCGTGCTGGGCTGGTATACATAGGTATAAGCAAAGGATTCGTAGGTCACGCCGTCCACGACATAGGTCGCCTTCCACTCGATCACACCGCCGTCCCGGACAGTGCCGGTGTTGGAAAAGGTGGTCGTCAAGGACGTAGTCTTGGCCGACGATGTGTACGTGGTCGTCGCATCGCTGCGGGTGATCTTCAGGCTCGAAACAGGTACATCGGAGCGGAAGACGATCTGACCGGATGTCTTCGCCGGGTTCTGCACCAGTGCGCCCGACGCCGTCGAGTCCACGTAGTACGCATAGGTATCCCCTGCCGGATTGAGATAGATCGTCTCCGGCACAAGGAACATAACGTTCGCGGATGAGGTGCTCGCTGTACTGTTCGGACGTCCGAGACTTTCCAGCGGGGATGCGTCAACCCATGCACTCGCAGTAAGTCCCAGGTCCGCAAAGCAGAACGTCGTCACGACCATCAGGATCGCGAGCAGTGAGCTGAGCGTGCGTTTGCAAATGTTCTTAGCCATTTACAGTTTCCTCCCTTGTATGCTGTTTTGACGTGTAAAGACAGTGACCCCTATACTTTTTTACATTGTCACTATATCATGCCATTTCTTATTTGTCAACGATTTTTTACTGATTTTTCCTCTCTTTTTTTCCTCTTTTTTCGACATATCCACATCTTGTGGACAGTTCTCCACTATTTCCACAATGACTTGTTTTGATTCCCCTATAGAATATTTCTCGCCGGACTTTCACCGAAAATGATGCTCCCCGCCCCTCACAAAGCGCCTGGGAAGCCGGAGGAATTGCTATCAATACTGCATAATGGGGTTGCCCTATAATCATGTTATGCCGATGCCGAAAAAAACTACACGGACTGAGCGCATCCGCCAAAGCCCCCCTTGGAGAAGCGAACACAGCACAAACCGTGACGGATGTGGGGAAACGGTGTTGCTTAATGTAACCCACGGTTGGCAGTTTACGGCAAAGCCTTCCTCGTTCGACCTCATCCGTTGCCGTGCAAAATTTTGCAACGGGCAATCCCGCACCCATTCGGCTTCTCTTGGGAGAATGTCGAATCATCTCCTCCTGCGCAAAATGGGCAGAAAAATACCGCCTGCCTTTCGGCGG
Organism: Acutalibacteraceae bacterium; assembly: GCA_051881715.1. Classification (GTDB taxonomy): domain Bacteria; phylum Bacillota; class Clostridia; order Oscillospirales; family Acutalibacteraceae; genus UBA1425. The sequence goes on along the minus strand of JBJEQK010000067.1, from coordinate 9,323 downwards.
GCGGCAGGCGGTTAACACAATTATTGCAAATCCACTCTAAGCTCTTTTTTTACTTGTATATCTTCAAAGAAAAGATTGCTTTTCTCTTGCGTGAAGGGGATCTTTCGTCCGTCCACGCAGATGCTTTTGACCTCGCCGATGCCTCCCAGCGTTATACTTTTCAACGCAAGGGAACCGGAGGCGATGACGATTGTGTACTGTTTTTCCGTTTTGATAAATTCTCCCCAGCCTGTGCCCATACTCCACAGGCATTTAAAATCCCCCGAAAGAATTGGCGAAAAACCTATATGCTTTTTGGGGACATCAAACGCGAAGCCGCTGAAAATCGGAAGCAATGCAAAGCTTGCCATGGGTCTTGCATAGTTGCTGCCGCACTCGATCTCATTCCAGGGATTGCGTTTTTCGCCGTCATATCTGTTTCGCACAGCACGCACAACATTTAGCCCTTCTTCAACCAATCCTTCGCTGATCAAAAGACCTGCAAAGGCATACTCAAATCCTGTCATGCACTCGTCACAGTACGGGATCGGTATGACAGGCTTATCACAGCCGTCGGGATAGTCGCACATGACAGCGCCGCTTTCATCATTCAGGGCAAAGACACGCCACATATTTGCAACATCCCGCAACGAACTTTTGAAATTGTTTTTCAGCATACTTCTCAATGCAGTTTGCCGCTGCGCTTTGTCAAAAATATCGCCCAAGCCGCAAATGTTCGCATGCCATTGACCGAGCAGTTGGTCTATTTCGCAGCCATCCCCGATTTGATATTTCAGTTGACCTTTTTCCTCATTCCAATAATTCGGGCAGTCAAAATGTTCGGTATACGCCTTATGATCCAGCTCCACTTTCTGAAAAAAGTATCGACCGTTAAACAGGTTTTCCTTTGTCCATTTTCGACCCTTTTCAAAAAGCGCTGTATACTCCGCTTTTTTGTCGGCGTCCCCCAAAAAATCAGCCATTTCAGCAGCCGCTTTTAAAGCGCACAAATACATCCCTTGCAGCCATGACGAAGGTCCGAAAAGCTCCATATCCAGTGTATGGTGCTGTCTGCCCTCCAAAACGCCGTCTTTGTCTTTGTCCCATTCATACGGGTTGTGATCGCTCCATGCATATTCGAGTATTTTCTTTGTGTTGTCCCAGTTCTCTTTCAGCCACGCATTGTTGCCGGTAAGCTTCCAATCGCGATAAATCTTGACCACGGTAGCCATTTGCCCGTCCACGCAGGGCGGCTGGGTCACATAACCTCTGCCCAAGGGAAGCGCTGTTCTGAAATACATTCTTCCGTGTGCATCGGTGTCGTATTGAAATTCCGTATTCCGCAGACTTCGTTCCAGTTCCGGGAAGAGGAAACACAGCGCATAGGCATAACTCCAGACGTGCGTGCAGGTACCCTCGCACGAACCTTCATGCTCGTGTACACCCTCCCAGCCGTAAAAGGTGCCGTCCTCTAAGCGCATTACGGTGGGGGATTTCAAAACGGACAGTGTGGAAGAAACGGCATCCAGAACCGATTTATCCAAAGTGGAGGAATGCAGCGATTTGCAAAAACGGTTTGTTTTCTTATAAAGCGTGTCCCAGTTATCCAGGCAGTAAAAACAGGACGCCGCAGAATCGGCAAACAGTTTGGCATAATAGTTTTTCCACAGAATGTCGTTGCCGTCTTTATCCTTGCAAGGGTTCCAGTAATTATAATTGTTGGGTATGTTCCACGAAAGGACAAAGTGAAAGGCTTTACTTTGACCGGCATTCAGAAGCGCTTCCGCACCCACGGAACATACATCGCCTTTCGCCGCGTCCGAATAACGCCTGTTGTTAAAATGACCGTCTGTTAGATCACGCCAAAAGGTGGTCACTTTATCCTGCCAACCGCCCCGGTACCAATATTCCTGATACACACCGTCTTTGCAGTCAACAGCAATGGTCATATCCCCATACTCTTTTTCGTCCGCCGCTTTCCCGTGGTGGAGCATTTGGATGGCTGTATATTTTTCGTGCTTGAGTTTATGATTTTTGGAGCTTTCAAAAGGATTGTTTACCGAAAGAATAACACTGTATCGAATATTCTCGGCAAGACTTTTTATTTTGATTTCAAAAAATGCCGCAGGTATGCCAGAGTTGTCTGCGTCCAGCGGAATAAACGGATTGAACGCCTTTAGAATCACCTTTGCGGGGAAGTTCTCATCTTCAAAGGTGAGCGTGGCAATGGGGAATTTCCCGTCAAATTTCATTTTTTGAAAGTGCGGGAAACCGCACATTGTCGCACCTTTTGGCCCAAACCCGTAGCCGCCAAAGCGGGTTTTGGAATATTGACCCATCAAATCCTTGATATGATCGCCCTGTAATATTTTGCATACACTTTTCCCATCGGGGTATTGCGCCTTGACAACAAAAAAACTGTGACCGTTTATGCTCCCCTTGTTCGGTCGGTTGAAAATCTCCCAGTCCACCAAAGAACCGTTACCGGCAAGACCGATAGAACCTGTTCCGATACCGCCCAAAGGGAAAATGATTTCTTTTAATTTTTTTCCGCTGTATAGCATCCCATTCATCCTCCCGAAAAATTTTTCACTGAAGCGCAGGCGCACCGCATTCACGGCAGAACTTATCGCCCTTTATCCATTTCTCACCGCTTACTCCGGCGACCGGCATAGCGGGCAGCAATTTTTTTGTAGCTGATGCCGCCAAGGATGCTCAGCACCGTTGTGGCGGCAAAAACGCCGATGGCCAGCGGCAGATTTTTCTGCCCCAGAAAGGCGCCGCAGATGGTGGACGAAATGATGGACGGGATGCGGGCGATGCCGGAGATGATCATGTACTCCGCCAAATTCATGTCCGTCAGCCCCACGAAATACGCCATCACATCCTTGGGCGTGCCGGGCAGGACATAGAACAAAAACAGCAGTGCATTGCGTTTTTCCTTGTTCTGCAAAAACTTCATGCTTTGCAGCTTGTCGTCCAGATGAAACAGCTCCAGCACGCGGGTGCCCAGCTTTCGGGTCAGCAGGAGAATAAACACCGTCCCGATCATGCTGCCCAAAAGGCACAGCAGCATACCGCCGACGGCGCCGAACACCAGCCCGGAGCCAATCTCCAGCGGTTCGGCGGGAATGATCTTGACAACAGTCTGAAACGTGCGCACCGCCACGAACACGATGCCGCTCCATGCACCGAAGCCGTCGATCCAGTTTTTGAATTTATCCACGTCCGACAGCATATTCCAAAGCTGCTTGCCGTAGCGGACATACAGGAACACCGATACGCCGATGAATCCCGCCAGCACCGCCAAACAGGCGACACGGCGAAGCGTCAGCACGGTTTTTTCGTCAATTTTTTTCATAAAGGGCTCCGCTCAAGGCTTCCAATTCGTCACGGAAAGTGTAGAAAAAATCTCCGAGCTGACCGCTGTAATCCGGTCGCCACGGCTTCTCACTGCCGTTGTAGTGAATGAGGACGGTGTTTTGCCGCACCCAGTCCAAATCCATTTTGCCTTGCTTCTGCTGACTTGCAAAATATCGTTCATCCAAGTTATAGATCCGTGCGTCGATCGCAAGGATCCTGCCGTCATAGTACGCATTGATCACATCCTGGTCGCCGAGGAGCAGCTTTCGGGAGTGCTTCGCCACAAAGCCGAGAATCTCCTGCGTGTTGTTCAGCGCACGAAGCTTCGCCAGATCCATCAGCAAAATGCCGGCGTTGATGTAGTCCTCATTTTTGCGGATGTGCAGACGCTTGCAGTTGACCCACCGCAAAAAGCCGTTCAGGTGACCGGCGCCCGCCATGAGCTTGCCCTGCAAGTCCATGTTGTAGAAGGATGTCAGCGGGCGGATGACGCAGACGTCCGGGTCGATATACAGCACCCTGTCCACCTCTTTCGGCAGATACGACGCCGCCAGCAGGCGGTAGTACGTCTCCTTACTCAGCCGCCGCAGTACCGGCGCATCCCCCAGCACATCCGCCTCAACCAACACGGGACGGACGGTGCACTGCGCTTCAGGCACACCCTTGCGAATCAGGGCAATATCCTCCGCCGTCAGGGAGGAGTGCGCCACATAGAGCGTGTAATGCGTTTGCGGGTCGGAGCGCACCATCGAATAGATCAGCACGCGCAAGGGGGGTATGTAGTTTTTGTCCAGGGTCACGAGAATATTCATCTGTTCCATGTCGTACCTCCTGCGCATCTGCGTTAGATAGAGCATACACAATTCCCGTGCATTTTTCAAGGGGCTTTATGACGAATTTATAGTTTTTTAACCTTTTCTTTGAAAACATCTGCCGTGCAAAAATTTGCACGGACTGCAAAACTGTTTTTCCTCTGAATAAAAGCCGAAAAACCCTGCCTTGCCTAATCGCAAAACACGGTTTTTCGACAGTCTGAGGGCGGCACCATGTCGCCCTGTTTTTGCATACCCGATTATCGGCTTACTTCAATGTACCGCTTTTTTTCTGCTGCTTGATGCTCTCTTTGATGCTGCGCAGCCGACCTTCCACCAAGGCCTCGAATTCCTCTTCATCACTGCATTCCATATCGGAATCAACATTGACCTCGCCATCGTCAAGTATCATAACCTGATACAGACCGAATCTGTGCGTGATTGGGTTATTGCCATATTCCGTTTCGCAGGTCATGACGTACAGATGTGCCTTTTGAAAATCACCGTCGAGCGTAATGGACTGGACTTTCATCTTTGTGTCATATATGACCTTCATATTCTCAATGAGCGTATAGTTTTTTTCCGTCAGATACGATTTCAGCGCATCCTCTGGCTTCGTGCCGCCGCCCTTGGCAATCAGAGCAATCACCACAACGGCGACAACGGCGCACAACGCAATCAGCTTTTGCTTTTTGCTCATCCCCTTGGCTTTCTGCGCCACGGTACCTGCTGCGTTTGAAATCTTCTGCTTGTTTTCCTCGGACGTGATGTTTGCGGCGACATCCATCACACTGCCCTTGACTTCATTGATTTTCTCTTTGTAGTCTGCCATTTTGCAACTCTCCTTTTTATTCCTGTGTTTCGGTTTCATCGGACGGTTCGTCCGACGCTTGGTCTTCCGATTTTCCTGCGGATTTCGGCGGTGACGTCAACTTCATATAAATAAATACGATGACGGCTATCACTAAGAGTATGATGATGAACCAGCTCAGCACTTTCGCAAGGATTACACCTAACGCCAGGGAAATGACAAAGAAAAAAACCAGCGAGTAGTAGCTTACGAAAATCATCCGCAGTTTTGAGAGCATAAGCAGGAACAGTATCACGCCGAAAATAAACCCCAATCCTGTTTGAATCGCTTCCACAACAATCCTCCTCTCTTTCTGAAATCAGCCATTCGTTTTGGCATCCGCATTCTCTTTCACGATTTTGCGAATCCACTTTTCGCTGTAGCCGAACGTTGTCGCCAACTGCTTGACGTTTCTGCCGTCGTATTCTCGGACGATCTGCTCGGCGAGGTACACTCTGCTGTACAGCGTCACGGGAAACGTCACCTGCTGACCCCGATAGGTCTCATAGATTTTCAAGGTATTTTCGACGCCCACAAGCGTCGCCAATTCCCGATAAATCCCGCCCAGCGCCTCGTCTCTCACATTTTTGCAATCTGTCACGACACGGTTCGCTCCATCCATCGAAAGATTGACTTCATTATACATATCGTCCGCGAAAATGTATACAGGCGCAGTGACACGGAACAATACAGGAAATACTTCCCGCACCGTTCCGACAGCTGAGAAGAAGCACGTCGCTGTTTTTAGAAAATGGGCATAAAAAAACAGCCGCCCCGGTTGGGACGACTGTGGAACACTTTGCAGGGGAAACTTATTTGATTTCGATCTTTGCGCCGACTTCTTCGAACTTTGCCTTGAGAGCCTCTGCATCGTCCTTGGAAACAGCTTCCTTGATGGTCTTGGGAGCGCCGTCAACCAGTTCCTTCGCTTCCTTCAGACCAAGGCCGGTAGCTTCACGGACAACCTTGATGACCTTGATCTTCTCTGCGCCGACTTCGGCAAGAACAACGTCAAACTCGGTCTTCTCTTCAGCAGCAGCAGCGCCGCCTTCAACAGGAGCAGCAACAGCAACAGCAGCCGCTGCGGATACGCCGAATTCTTCTTCGACAGCGTGTACGAGCTCGGACAGCTCAAGAACTGTGAGAGTCTTCAGTTCTTCAACAATAGCAGTAATTTTTTCAGATGCCATGGTAATGTACCTCCAATTTTTAGTAAAAGTTGATTACGCTTCTGCTTCTGCAGGAGCAGCGCCTTCGTTCTGCTTGTCCACGATAGCCTGAACGGCACGCGCGAAGGAAGCGATCGGTGCGTTGAACACGTTGCAAACGGTTGCAAGCAGGATCTCGCGGGACGGAAGCTTTGCAAGGCTCTTGATCATTTCCAGATCGATGACTTTGCCATCCAAGAAACCGCTCTTTACAGCGAATGTCTTGTGGCCGTCGGAAAACTTGCTGAGGATTCGAGCAGCGGCAACATAATCTTCTGCGCTGGTCGCGACAGCAGTCGTTCCGTTCAGAACGTCGTCCAAACCGTCGATGCCTGCATCTTTCGCTGCAAGACCGAGAAGCGTGTTCTTGACGACTGCGTACTGAACGCCTGCCTCACGCAGCTCCTTACGAAGCGCGGTGTCCTCTGCGACGGTGATGCCCTTGTAGTCCACGACAACGCCTGCAACTGCATTCTTCAGAGTATCTGCAAGGTCGGCAACGATTTGCTTCTTCTGCTCCAATACTTTCTCGCTCGGCATAGGTTTCCACCTCCTGTGTTTCTCTAAAGTCAGGTATAGTACATGGGGCGAACCCATGTTCCTGCAAAAAATCAACCCTTTCCCGAATGACCGGAAAAGGGCACAAATACAGTCTGTGTTTTGCGCTCGTTCCTTTCCTCGGCAGGCGGGTCAAACCCTTATGTGCAAAGCACACCTGCTGTCTTCAGTAGGACAGCTCTGATATAATAGCACACATTCTTTTGCTTGTCAACACTTTTTCAAAAATTTTTCTGCTTTCTGTCCACGGGGCTTCCTTGTCAATGCCTTTTTTGAAGGTACGCACAGATTATGTCCGCCGATGCTTCCGCGCCGACGGAACTATCCATCATGAGTTCGTAGTTCCTTCTGTCCCCCCAAGTCAACGCGGAAACATTTCTGTAGTAAGAAGCTCTCGCTTCGTCGGCACGACGAACGTTTTTCCTTGCGTCCTCGGCATTGTCCCCGTAGACCTCCATAACACGCTTGACCTTGTACGATTCGGGAGCATAAATAAAGATGCGCACCACATCCTCGTAGTCACGCAGAACGTAATCGGCAGCACGTCCTACGATGACACAGCTTCCGTGATCGGCGATCCTGCGAATAACCTTATCCTGCGCCGTGACAGCCTGCTGTACAACATCGGTGCTCAGATAGAGACTGTGCAGCTTCGAGGGGGAGTTTGCATTGATGTCTGAAATAAACTCTTTGTCCAAACCGCTTTCCTGTGCGGCAAGAGCCGTCATTTCTTTGTAATAGAACGGGATGCCCAGTCTTTGCGCGACGAGCTTGCCGATCTGTTTGCCCGATGAGCCGTGCTCCCGTGCGATCGTGACGATAACGCCCTTTTGGGAAGATTTCAGTACAGCATTGTTTTTTTCTTCCGTGGGAACATCCTTCAACGACCGAAGGAAGGGAACCGTCAGTGCGACCGCCACGATCATCGCCAAAAAATCAGCGGAAGGCGCCGCGAACAAGATCGCCTCCACGCCGCCGAACACAGCGGGATAGATGATGATCAGCGGAATAAAGCACACAATGTCCCGGATCATGGAAGCGATCACTGCACGGACAGGTTTGCCGACCGCTTGGAAGAAGATGGATGTCATCTTGATGATACAGGTAAATGTGACGAGGCAAAGGAAAATACGAAAACACTTTTCGCCGAACAGCCAATAGTCTTCGGGATTGGGAATATTGGTGGGTGTGCCGAACATACCGACAACGGCACGAGGCGCCAGCTCGAAGACCGCCGTGGATGCAAGACCGATAACAATAGTACAAAACAGTATCTTTCTGTAAAGCTCTTTGACCCGACCGTAATTTTTTGCACCCATGTTGTAGCTGATAATGGGCTGACAGCCGAGGACGATACCGACCACAAGGTTGATCACAACGGTAAACACCTTGCTCTCAATACCGATAATGGCAATCGGGATATCCACGCCGTACTGCGACACAGCGCCGTATTTCGCAAGAAGGATATTGCAAACGAGGGAGATGATCACGATCGTCATCTGCGTAATAAACGAGGATGCGCCGAGCTGCAGCGCTCCTCTGAACGCCTTGAAGTCGGGTATAAAGCTCTTGCCATGCAGTTTGAACGTTTTGGTGCGGAAAAAGTACACCAGTGTGATGACAAAGGAAACCGTCTGCCCAATAACCGTTGCAAGTGCCGCACCAAACATTCCCCATTTTGTCCCAAAAATGAACACGGGATCGAGGATGATGTTCGTAAGTGCGCCTGCGATCATGGAAGCCATTGACCAAGCCGGACTGCCGTCTGCACGGATGACGGCGTTCATCATATTGGAGAGCATATAGATCGGGAAGAACGCAAGGATGACACTGAAATATTCCTGCGCATAACCGATACTGTTCTCCGATGCGCCAAACAAGGTGAGAAGCCGTGTTTGGAAACTATAAAATATTGCCATCAGCGCCAACGCAGAGAGAAGCGTAACGACGATACCCGTGCCGATGGCCTTCGTTGCATTCTTTGTATCCTTTTTACCCTGACAGATATTCAGATAGGCGGCGCAGCCGTCACCAAAGCACCATGCAAATGCCTGTGCAATAATGAAGATCGGGAATACAACGCCGGTTGCCGCATTGCCGAGGGCGGAAAGCTCACTGTTGCCGATGAAGATCTGGTCAATGATGTTGTAAAGTGCGCTGACGAGAAGCGAAAGCACACAGGGGATTGAGAATTTCAGCATCAGCTTGGATATTTTCTCTTTCCCCAAAAATTGTTGCACATTTTCTTGATTCATAAAGTCCTCCAAATATTTTTTTTGGAGTCTTTATCGGAGAAAAGCTGCCTGAAAACTGCGCCGAAACAGAAAAAACAGTGCGCAGAATCTCGTCGTGATTCTACGCACTGCGGCTGTTCGACGTATATAGTATAGCACATTTTTTTCGAAAAGTCAAAGGCACTGTTTCAAAAAAACAAGAAATTATTTCTCTCTTCCTTCACGGAAAATTGTGGGATTTGTGCCGGTCACCGGGGAACCCCCAGCGAGGGTTCCCCACGCCAAAACAGTCCACCGGACTGTTTTGGCTCCCCTCCTG
>JBJEQK010000066.1:0-13868 GCA_051881715.1 Acutalibacteraceae bacterium | reverse complement strand
GAAGTGATCGACAGAAAGTTACTGCCACAGAATGACTCGTGCAAAAAATTGCACGCACGGTGAAGCGGCTGGCAGAAAACCACGGCAACAGAACGACCCGTGCAAAAATTTGCACGCCCAGTGAAGCGACCGACAGAAAGCCACTGCAACAGAACAACCCGTGCAAAAATTTGCACGCCCAGTGAAGTGACCGACAGAAAGCCACAGCAACAGAACAACCCGTGCAAAAATTTGCACGCCCAGTGAAGTGACTGACAGAAAGCAACGGCAACAAAACGACCCGTGCAAAAATTTGCACGCCCAGTGAAGCGGCTGACGGAAAGCCTCCGACATAGAACGACCCGTGCAAAAATTTGCACGCCCGGGGTAACGAATAAAGATAGTTTTAGTTCAATATAAACTGTGCAATCCTTTGCGAAAAAAATCACAAAAGGGTGATGGAGATGCATAATTTATTCTACGAAAAATTTCAGGAGCTGTGTCATGAAAAGGGGTTGTCCATGTCGGCAGCGGTCGGCATCATGGGGATCAGCAAGGGGAATCTTTCGTACTGGCGCAAGGGCAGGTTGCCGAAGGGCGATGTTCTGCGCAGGATCGCCCGATTTTTCGACGTCCCTGTGGACACTCTGGTTGCCCGTTCACCCGAACAGGCGGCGGTCGAACAGGAAGAGCTTCTGCGCTTGTTCGCCGAAATGACGGCGACGGAGCGTAGCACGCTTTTGGACACGGCACGTCATATTTTAGACAGTCGAAAGGAAGAAATATGAAAATACGTGTAGCGGATTACATTGCAAATTTTCTTGCAGACCACGGCATCACGGACGTATTCACCGTGGTGGGCGGCGGCGCCATGCATCTGAACGATGCGCTGGGTCATTGTGCACGTCTGCACTGCACCTACAATCACCACGAGCAGGCCTGTGCCATTGCGGCGGAGAGCTATGCCCGCATCCATAACCGCATTGCGGCGGTCTGTGTCACCACGGGACCCGGTGGAACCAACGCCATGACGGGTGTTGTGGGCGGCTATCTGGACTCCATCCCGATGCTGATTCTCTCCGGGCAGGTGCGCTACGATACGACTGCCCGCTGGAGCGGTTTGGGCATTCGTGCGCTGGGCGATCAGGAGTTCGACATCTGCAAAGCGGTGGAGTCCATGACGAAATACTGCGAGATGGTGGTGGATCCCATGCGCATCCGCTACTGTCTGGAAAAAGCCATCTCCTTGGCGTACAGCGGCAGACCCGGTCCGTGCTGGCTGGATATTCCGCTGAATGTACAAAGTGCCTATATTGAAACCGACAATCTTGTCGGATATGACGAACCAGAACGGGAGGATGCACCGTCCGAAGCGCAGGTGGACGCCGTTATTGAGCGCCTTTTGCGCTCGGAACGTCCTGTGTTCAATGCGGGCAACGGCATCCGTCTTTCCGGCGCCTTTGACGTGTTCCGTGAAGCGGTGCGGGCTTTGGGCATCCCCGTTGTTACCGGGTGGGACAGCATCGACCTGATGGCGGACGACGATCCGCTGTATGTGGGACGTGCGGGAATTATGGGCGACAGACCCGGCAATTTTGCCGTGCAGAACAGCGACTTTTTGCTGTCCGTCGGCAGTCGTTTGAGCATTCGGCAGGTGGGCTATAACTATAAAACGTGGGCAAGAGGCGCCTTTGTCGCCATGGTGGACATCGACGGCGAAGAACTCAAGAAACCGACGCTCCATGTGGAACTGCCCATCCGTGCGGATGCGGGGGAATTTTTGCGGATGCTTTTGGACAAACTGCCGAAAAAACCGCTTTCCGATTGTGCAAAGTGGAGAGAACAATGCGCCGCATGGAAAAAGACCTATCCCGTTGTGCAGCCAAAGCACTATGAAAACGGCGAAAAAGCCAACGTCTATTGCTTTATCAAGGAGCTTAGCCGCCGTCTGCCCAGAGGGAAGATCACCGTCGTGGGTAACGGTTCTGCCTGCGTGGTGGGCAGTCACGGCTATGAGATCCACGAGGGACAGCGGTTCATCATCAATTCCGCCATTGCCTCCATGGGCTACGACCTGCCGGCGGCCATCGGCGCGTGTATTGCGTCGGGCAGACAGGATCTGATCTGTGTGACGGGGGACGGCAGTATTCAGATGAATTTGCAGGAATTGCAAACCATCCTCACCAACCGACTGCCCATCAAGATTTTCCTCATCAACAACGGCGGCTACCACTCCATCCGACAGACCCAGAAGAATTTCTTCGGCGAGCCTCTGGTGGGCATCGGTGCGGACAGCAACGGCGATCTGGAATTTCCGCAGATGGAAAAGTTGGCGGCGGCCTACGGCTACCCCTACTACGCCATCCGAAACAACGAAGAAATGCATACATTGGACGAAGTGCTTGCGGCACAGGGCAGTCTGATCTGCGAGGTGTTCGTCTCCCACACACAAAATTTTGAGCCGAAAGCGGCTTCCAAGCGGCTCCCGGACGGCACGATGGTGTCGGCGCCGCTGGAGGATCTGGCTCCGTTCCTGCCGGCAGAGGAGATACAGCGCAATCTGTACATTCCTCCCGTGGCACAGTTTTGACGATGAAACGAATTTGTATTACCGGTGCCGGCGGCATGATCGGCACCGCCTTGACGAAATATGCGCTCTCTCGGGGCGTGGCGGTGACGGCGCTGGTGCGTCCCGGCTCGGGAAAGCTTTCTGCGCTTTCGCATCCGTTGCTGACCGTGGCAGAGTGCGACTTGTCCTCGCTTGAGCGATTCGAGGGCGCACCGTGCGATGCTTTTGTGCATCTCGGCTGGGCAGCGACCTTTGGCGCGGCGCGGGAGGATGTGCAGCTTCAGCTTCGGAATGTGGAATATACCTTGTCCGCTGTGCGTCTGGCAGACAGACTGCACTGTAAGACCTTTGTATTTGTCGGTTCACAAGCGGAATACGGTCTTTGCGAAGCACCTTTGCGCCCCGATACGCCCACATTCCCACAGACGGGTTACGGCACGGCGAAGCTGGCGGCGGGCAATTTCAGCCGCCTTTTGTGCAAACAGCTGGGTATGCGGCACTGCCATGTACGGGTGCTGAGCGTATACGGCGGACACGATCGGGACGAGACGCTGGTCAGTACCTGCGTGGACGCCATGCTTCGGGGAGAATCGCCTGCCTTGACGCCGTGCACACAGCTGTGGGATTACCTTTACGAGGACGATGCCGCAAGGGCGCTGTATCTGGTGGCGGAAAAGGGCAGGGACGGCGCAGTCTATGTCCTCGGCGGCGGAGAATGCAGACCGCTGAGGGACTATGTCACGGAAATCCGCAAAGCCACCGAATGTAAGGCGGAGCCGCAGTTCGGAGCAAGGGAATTTCCTCCCAATCAGGTGCAGTATTTGTGCGCGGATATTTCTGCGCTGACGGCGGATACAGGCTTTGTGCCGCAGGTGTCCTTCGGGGAAGGTATACGGCGAACTATACAAGAAAGACGGGAAAAAGATGAGAAACTATGAACAGGAGCTGGAAAAGCGGGTTGCGTTTATCCGCAAGCTATTGCAGGACAGCGGTGCCAAGGGGATCGTGTTCGGCAACAGCGGCGGCAAGGACAGCGCACTGGTGGGCATTCTTTGCAAAAAAGCTTGCGACAACACCGTCGGTATCATGATGCCCTGCCAGTCCGCGCGCAATTTCGGCGAGGATATGGACGACGGCGGCGATGTGGCGAAGCAGTTTGGCATCGAGAACAAGACGATCGACCTTTCGGCGCTCAAGGAAAAGATGATGGATGCCGTGGGTGCGCTGACAGCACTCAACAATGCGGCGGTGTCCAACATTGCCCCACGGCTGCGCATGACGGCGCTGTATACCTACGCTGCCGCCAACGGCTGTCTGGTGGCAGGTACGGGCAACAGAAGCGAGCGATACATGGGCTACTTCACCAAATGGGGGGACGGCGCGTGTGACTTTAACCCCATCGCGGATCTGACGGTGGGCGAAGTCTACGACTTTCTGCGCTACCTGGACGCACCGAAAAACATTATCGAAAAGGCGCCGTCTGCCGGACTGTTTGAGGGGCAGACGGACGAGGCGGAGATGGGCGTGACCTATGCCGCCATCGACCGCTATATTCTCGAAGGCACTGCGACCGAGCACGACAAGGCGATCATCGACCGCTACCACCGTGTGAGCGCACACAAGCGGCAAATGCCCGCTGTATATCAAGAAACGAATGACTGAAAGGAGTCTGACAATATGAAAGCATTTATGGATGAAAATTTTCTTCTCGCAACTGAAACGGCGCAAAAGCTGTTTGCGGCGGCAGAAAAGATGCCGATCTTTGACTGGCACTGCCACCTGTCTCCCAAGGAGATCTATGAAAACAAACAGCCGGACAACATCGCACAGCTCTGGCTGGGCGGCGACCACTATAAGTGGCGTGCCATGCGTTCCTACGGTATTGACGAAAAATACATCACCGGCGATGCGTCCGACTATGAGAAGTTCTGCGCCTTTGCCAAGGTCATACCGTCCCTGATCGGCAACCCCATGTACCACTGGACACATTTGGAGCTGCAGCGGTATTTTGACATTCACACGCCCCTGTCCGAAAAGACGGCGGATGCCATCTGGAACGAAGCCAACGCCAAAATTGCCGCCGGCGGATTTACGCCCCGTGCGCTGATCGAGCGTTCCAACGTGGCGTGTGTCTGCACGACGGATGACCCGGCGGATTCTTTGGAATATCATGCGCTGATTCAAAAAGACGATTCCTTCCGCTGCAAGGTTCTGCCTGCATTCCGTCCCGACAAGGCGCTGAATATCGAACTGCCCACCTTCCTGCCGTGGCTTGCGGCGATGGAAGCGACCTGCGGTGAGAAGATCGACAGCTTTGCCGGTCTGAAAGCGGCACTGCGCAGTCGGATCGCCTTCTTCGCGCAGATGGGATGCCGTGCCAGCGATCAGGCCTTTTCCTATGTGCCCTATGCACCGGCGGACGACATCGAGCTGGAGATGATCTTCTCCAAGGTTCTCGGCGGCGAAAAGCCCGACGCTTTGGAGGCGGACAAGTACCGCACGGCGCTGATGCAGTTTTTGGCCGGGGAATACGCCAACCGCGGCTGGGTGATGGAACTGCATATGGGCGCCATGCGCAACAACAATACGAAGATGTTCCGTGCCATCGGTCCCGACACGGGCTATGACTCCATCGGCGACGACGCCATTGCCTATCCTCTGTCCAGATTTTTGGACAGCATGGCGGTGCAGGATAAACTGCCCAAGACGGTGCTGTTCACCCTCAATCCCAGAGACAACTATGTCCTCGGCTCCATGCTCGGCAACTTCCAGACTGCGGAGGCGTCCGGCAAGATCCAGTTCGGTTCCGGCTGGTGGTTCAACGATCACATTGACGGTATGCGCGAGCAGATGCGCACCCTCGGCAACCTCGGCTGTCTGGGGGGCTTTGTGGGCATGGTGACGGATTCCCGTTCTTTCCTGTCCTATCCGCGGCACGAGTATTTCCGCCGCATCCTCTGCGGATTGCTGGGCGATTTTGTGGAGCAGGGGCTGTATCCGGCGGATATGCCGACCCTCACGAAGATCGTGGAGGATATCTCGTTCAATAATGCAAAGGTGTATTTCGGTCTGGAATAATGGAAACATACTACACCAAAACCCATGAATGGGTACGTTTTCCGTCCCCCGATACAGCAGTGGTCGGCGTGACGGCGTACTGGATCCAAAAGCAGAAAGACCCCTCGTGCATCAATCTGTGCGACGAGGGGGACTATCTCAATGCGGGGGACGTGGCCGGAGATATCGAGTTTCTCAAGGGTGTGTTCGACATACATGCCCCCGTTTCCGGCGAGGTCTCCTGCGTCCATGATGATTTGTTTTTGTCGCCGCAGACGCTGAAAACAGAGCCGTTTACATGGCTTTTCCAATTAACGGAGATTGAAAGACCGCGAAAACTGCTGACACAGGCGCAGTACGAAGCATATCTGCACGAGAGGGAGGAACGCAATGGATAAGGCAATTTTGGAAAAAGTCGCCGCCGTTACGCCGTCCGCGCGGCAGATCGCTTGGCAGGACACGGAGTTTTACGCACTTGTCCACTTCGGCATGAATACGTTTACGGATTCCGAGTGGGGAAGCGGCGGCGAAAGTCCCGAACTGTTCAACCCCTCCAAGCTGAACGTGCGCCAGTGGGTGCGGGTCGCAAAAGGCGCAGGAATGAAAGGGCTGGTGTTGTCGGTCAAGCACTACGACGGCTTCTGCCTGTGGCATACAGAACAGACAGAGCACAGCGTACAGTACAGCCCCTGCAAAACGGACATCGTGCGTGAGGCGGCGAAACAGTGCGCCGCAGAGGGGCTGAAATTCGGCATCTGCATCGCTTTGTGGGATCGGCACGATGTGCGCTACGGTACGGATGCCTTTGCGCCGTTCTTTATCGCACAGCTGCGGGAACTGCTGACGCAGTACGGCGACCTGTTCTGCGTGTGGCTGGACAACACCTGCGGCGAGAGCAAAAAGGGTCGCGTTCAGCGGTGGGATATGGAAAAAATCTATGCGCTCATTCGGGAACTCCAACCCAATGCAGTGATTGGGGGATGCGGACCCGACGTGCGCTTCAGCGGAAACTACATCGGTTTCTGCCGCAAATCCGAGTGGAGCACTGTGCCGTACTACTATGCGCCGCACAGTGCGCAAGCGGGTGACGTCAAGCCGCCGCGCAAATTCAGCATGACCGACTTGGAGCCGGGCAGTGCGAAAATGTACAAAAAAGGACACCGTGCCATCTGGTACCCGGCAGAGGTCAGTATGCCCATGCGCAAGGGCTGGTTCTGGCACGAATCGGAAAAATACGATGTCAAGCCTCTGTCGAAAATTGTCGATACTTGGTACGCTGCAGTCGGCGGGAATGCCTGCTTTATGCTCGGTATCAGCCCCGACAGGGAGGGATGCATTTCTTCGCAGGATGCGGAAACGCTTCTGTCCGTCGGCGCACAGCTGGAGATCGACTTCACCGAGGACTTGGCACAGGCTTCCAAAATGTCCTGCTCAGGCTGTCTCGAAAATCGGTTCGGTGCGGAAAATGTGCTTTTGCCCGAGGGCTATTGGCACTCCGGCACCGCAGAGGAATCGTATATCGAGATCGATCTTTTGGACGACTACGACATCAACAAGATCGTACTGCGTGAAGAAATTACCCTCGGACAGCGCATCGAAGCGTTTTCCGTGTACGGCAAGGTCGGCGGCAAGTGGAAGATGCTGTGTGCGGGCACGACAATGGGACACAAATGGATCGGTCGTTTCCCGGAGATACGGGTGCAGTATATCCGTGTCGTGATCGAAAAGACCAGAGACTTTGCCGCCATTGCCGGACTGGAGGCATACTGATGGAGCTTGTGTATCGGGACGCGTGCATGGTCGTCTGTCTGAAACCGGCAGGTGTACTCTCCGAGGACAGCGACAAACCGTGTGTCCCCGCAATGCTTCGGCAGGAAACGGGCGGCTACGTCGGCACCGTGCATCGCCTCGACCGGGTGGTCGGCGGCGTGATGGTCTATTGCACCGACGAAAAACTGACCGGCAAACTGACCAAAAGCTTTCACGAAAGCGGCGAGAAAACATATTTGGCGGTGGTCAGCGGCGACCCCGGGGAAGCGGGGGAGTACGCCGATCTGCTGTATCACGACCCAAAAACCAACAAGACCTTTCCCGTCAAGCGAATGCGCCGCGGTGTGCGCGAGGCGAAGCTGACCTTTGAAAGGCTCGGCAGTGCCGAAGCGGACGGGCAAACATTGTCTCTGGTGCGCATTCATCTGCAAACGGGGCGGACACATCAGATCCGCACCCAATTTGCCGCAAGAAAGCACCCCGTCGTGGGGGACAGGCGGTACGGCAGTCCCGTGCAGGCGCAGGTGGCGCTGTGGTCGGAGGCGATCACGGTGGAACACCCGCAAACCAAACAGCGCATGACCTTTCGCCATGCGCCGCCCCGGCAGTTTCCCTTTGATCTGTTTTCGGCTCTGTCCGAAGAATAAACAAATATACAATAAACAATGAAAATCCTCCCATGGCAGTGATTGGCCATAGGAGGATCTTTTATTGACCTATTTTTGTATTACGCTTTGCTGTAAGTGAGTGTTGCCTGATCGAGATTCGCGATGCAGGAGAAGACACTCTTGGCAATGGTGATGTCGGAGTTGTTGATGGAGCCATCCTGGAAAACATCGGCGGCAAAGAAAACCACGGGGTTGTCGGCGGGATCCAGCAGGCAGGAGGCGAAGTGCTTCATCATGGTGATATCCTGTGTGTTGATGTAAGAGTCGCCGTTGACATCGCCGAAAATGACGATGGTGAGTTTTTCAACGATCTGTCCGTCGATATCACTGACCAAGAACACTTCACAGCCGGTTCCGGGAACTTTGGAAAGTTCGAGGTGACCCTCGCCCCGTACCTCCAAATATTTACTCTCCAGTGTCTCTGCGTTCAGACCCGTTTCCAAACCGTATATATAGCCCTGGTTACGGTCGATCACCGTGCTGCTGCCCTCTCTGGCGTAGAGAACAGGGGGAACTCTGGGAGGCTCGGTGGTGGGTTCTTCCGTCGTCGGTTCCTCAGTGGTGGGTTCCTCGGTGGTGGGTTCCTCCGTCGTCGGCTCCTCGGTAGTCGGTTCCTCGGTGGTGGGTTCCTCCGTAGTGGGTTCTTCCGTAGTGGGTTCCTCCGTGGTGGTTTCTGTTGTGGTTTCCGGTGCGGGTGCATAGACAAAGACGATGGTGTTTTCGCCGGACGCAAGCGTGATGGTGCACACGGCATCCTCGGGATAGAGGAGCGTATCGTCCTCCACAGGCACTGCAACCGCTGCGACGGGAATGCCGACGGGCTGGACAGAGACGGTGCATTCCGAAGCAACGGCGCTGCCGCTTTCGTCTACATACTGCACAGTGTAGGAGGTTGTTTCACACTCGTCCAAAAGGATATAGTCGGTGAAGGCGTCTGCGATCGTATCATAGAACGCCGCAGAACCGTTATAGCAGTATACGGTGGTGATGATGGGATCCAGCGACTGCGAGGCAGCGCTGGCGAAGGAAAGCACCTGACCGATGTCCAGCGCCACGTTGAAAATACCGCTGACCGGGGTGGAGGCACCGGGGATGATCACACTTTGCAGAGCGTCACATTTATAAAACGCACAGGAACCGATAGAGGTGACAGTGGCGGGGACGGTGACGCTGACCAGAGAGTCGCAGTTCCAAAAGGCGCCGGCGCCGATGGAAACAAGGGACTCAGGCAGGAGGATCTGCGCCATGGCGATGCAGTTTTCAAAGGCATAGTCGCCGATGGACGTGATGGTGTCCGGCAGGAAGAATGCCGTCACATCGGTGCAGTCCTGAAAAGCGTTCTCGCCGATGCCCGTGACGGTATAGCCGCCGATCTCTGCGGGCAGTACGACTGCGCCGGAAAGCGCATCGGCACTGCCGGTCAGCACGGCACTGCCGTCGTCCTGCACTGCAAAGGTGAAAGCCGTGTCGGATGGGGTGTTGTTGCCCATGACAGCAAAATGGACGATGGTGAAAGCAAGAACGGCTGTCATGACCAGTGCAAGGATTTTGAGTAATGTTTTCTTCATCGGAATGCTACATCCTCTCTGTGTGTGCATTGCAAAATTACATATACCTATTATATAGCGCGCAGAAAAAAGTGTCAAGCGATTCTTGAAAAAAACATGGAATGCAGACAAAAAGAAAGGAAAGTAACAGTAAAGAAAACTGCTTTACCCAAAAATGTTGAAAAACCGTCATTTTTAAAAGTTATCCACATTATCCACCGACTTTTCCACCGAATGTAATGCAAGCACCCTTTACATTTCCCAAAAATAGGGATACAGGCAAGATGCGAAAAAATAATTACAAATACGAATAAAACAAGGAAAATGGCTGAAAATTCCTTACATATCAACAAATTAAAATGGATGTTGTCCGTAAAATCTGTGTCGTTTCCCAAACAAAGCCGTGATTTTGCTTTTTATCTAAAAACGAAAAATAATACGCAAATTCTGTAAAGCATAATAACTTTACAAATAGAAGAGTGCGGGGATAAATTGTTGATATATAAAGAAAATAGATTTTATAGTTCAAAAAACTTTCTGTATTTTTGTAAAGCTATATAACTTTACAAATGGCGAGTTTTTTAGGAAAACGGCAGAAATTCCGAAATTTTGCCGGGACAGGTACTTATGCACTGCAGTGACAAAAGGAAAACGGCATTCTCGGTGCACAATCTGCGGATTTTGTACGTATTTCGGTATTTTTTTTGCGCAAAAGGCGATCAGGGACTTGACAAATTGCGAAATAGTTAATATATTACAGTAGTGTAGAGAATTGTGTGCCTATGCAGTGCACCGAATTTTTCATTATTTATCTTTAATAAGGAGATTGGAAACATGGTCTTTGAAAAAATCAAAGCGATCATTTGTGAGCAGTTTGAACTCAATGCGGATAAGGTCACGGAGGATTCAAACCTGATCGGTGATCTGGGTCTGGACAGTCTGGACGTTATCGACTTGGCGATGTCCGTGGAGGACGAGTTTGACATCGAGGTGCCCGACGATGCCATCGACGGGATCAAGACCGTCGGTGATTTTGTACGTTTCGTGGAGGAGCACTGAGCTGCGCACAGAGAGGAGGTAAATTTTGGCTGAACAGAAGAAAATGGTCGAAGAGATCACCTCCATGGAGGTGGACTTTGCACAGTGGTATACCGATATTGTAAAGAAAGCAGACCTGATCGACTATTCCAGCGTCAAGGGCTGCATGGTCATTCGACCCTACGGCTATGCCGTTTGGGAAAACATTCAGAAGATTCTGGATGCGCGCTTTAAGGAAACGGGGCATGAGAACGTCTATATGCCCATGTTCATTCCCGAAAGCCTGCTGCAAAAGGAAAAGGATCATGTGGAGGGCTTTGCTCCGGAGGTGGCATGGGTCACCCACGGCGGCAGTGAGCCTCTGGCGGAGAAGCTTTGTGTGCGCCCGACTTCGGAGACGCTGTTTTGCGAGCACTATGCAAACATTGTTCATTCCTACCGGGATCTGCCGAAGCTGTATAACCAGTGGTGCTCCGTGGTGCGCTGGGAAAAGACGACCCGTCCGTTCCTGCGTTCCAGAGAATTTCTGTGGCAGGAGGGACACACCATCCACGCCACGGCGCAGGAAGCGGTGGAGGAGACCGAGCGGATGCTGAACCTCTACGCGGATTTCTGCGAGCAGGAGCTGTGTATGCCGGTCATCCGCGGCAAAAAGACCGAGAGCGATAAATTTGCCGGTGCAGAGGACACCTACTGTATCGAGGCGCTCATGCACGACGGCAAGGCTTTGCAGGCAGGTACGTCCCACTACTTCGGCGACGGCTTTGCCAAGGCGTTCGGCATTCAGTTTACCGACAAAAACAATACCCTGCAATATGTCCACCAGACCTCTTGGGGCATGACCACCCGTCTGATCGGTGCGGTCATCATGTCCCACGGTGACAACAACGGTCTGGTTCTGCCCCCGGCGGTGGCACCGATCCAGGTGGTCATTCTGCCGATCGCACAGCACAAGCCCGGCGTGCTGGACAAGGCGTACGAGCTGAAAGCACGACTTGCCAAGTCCTTCCGCGTCAAGCTGGACGACAGCGACAATTCCCCCGGCTGGAAGTTCTCGGAGTACGAGATGAAGGGCGTTCCCCTGCGTTTGGAGATCGGCCCGAAGGATATCGAAAAAGGGCAGTGCGTTCTGGTGCGCCGCGATACGCGGGAGAAGTATTTCGTCCCGCTGGAGGATCTGGAGACAGAGATCGACCGTCTGCTCAAGGAGCTGGCCAAGTCCCTGTATGAAAAGGCGCTGGCCAATCGGGAGAGACGCACCTATGTTTGCCGGACGCTGGACGAGATCACGGCAGCCCTTGCGGAAAACGGCGATGGTTTTGTCAAGGCGATGTGGTGCGGAGACGAAGCCTGCGAGGATGCGGTCAAGGAAAAGACCGGCGTTGGCTCGCGCTGTATCCCCTTTGCGCAAGAGCAGCTCAGCGACGTATGCGTATGCTGCGGCAAGCCTGCGAAGCATATGGTCTACTGGGGCAAGGCATATTAAGCTGTCATAGAAAACAGAGAACAGATGGGTCAAACGAGGTTGCTTTGACTCATCTGCTTTTTTACCGGCAGGAACGGAGGAACACAAATGCTTTTGACGAACGGTACCGTATATGACTGGCAGTTTCAGCCGAAGAAACTGCATATCGCCGTGCAGGGTGAGCGGATCACACAGGTGACGGCGCACCCGCTGCACGGGGAGGAGGAGCTGGACTGCACCGGCTGTACGATCGTGCCCGGCTTTGTGGATATACACATTCACGGCGGCGGCGGGGGCGATCTGGCGGATGCGGACACGGATTCCCTGCAAAAAATGTCCGTGTATCTGGCACAGCGGGGCGTCACTTCTTTCTGTCCCGCCAGCATGACACTGCCGGAAGTAGAACTGTCCGCACAATTTCGTGCTGTGGAGAAATGCAAGGGACAGGAGAAGGGCGCATATATTCAGGGGATCAACATGTAGGGGCCGTACATCTCCATGGCCAAAAAAGGTGCGCAGTGCGGGGAATACGTTCGCACGGCGGATTTTGCGGAGTTTTCCAGACTGTATGCCATCAGCCGCATCGCACTGGTGGATGTGGCGCCGGAAACGCAGGGCGCACTGGAATTTGCCCGAAAAGCCTCGGAGATCTGCACCGTGTCCATGGCGCACACGGCGGCAACCTTTGCTCAGGCGCAGGCGGGTCTGCAAAACGGCTTTTCCCACGCAACGCATTTGTTCAACGCCATGCCGCCCATTCAAAACCGGGAACCCGGTGCGGTGACGGCTGTGTTCGACAGCGACACTGCCACGGCGGAACTGATCTGCGACGGGTTCCACAACCATCCCGCTGTTTTGCGCATGGCGTTCCGGCAGCTGGGTGAGGATCGGGCGGTGGTCGTCAGCGATTCCATGCGCGCGGCCGGATGTGCGGACGGCGAGTTTGAACTGGGCGGGCAAAAGGTCTATGTGCGTGACGGCAAGGCGAGACTGGCAGACGGCACCATTGCGGCATCCACCTCCAATCTCTACGAGGAGTTTCGCAATCTGCTGTCCTACGGCGTACCGTTTTCCAGTGTGCTGAAAGCCTGCACCAAAAATCCGGCAACGGTAGCGGGCGTGTATGATAAAACTGGCAGTATCGAGACCGGGAAGTATGCCGATCTGCTGGTGCTGGATGGTGATTTGCAGATTCGTCATGTGTTTATCCGCGGCAAGCAGTTCCTGTGATGCGGGAAAGCTTGCAAAATAGGTTCGGTTATGCTATACTGAAAGAGACGACAGGAGGTGCCGATCATGCAGCTACAGGAATCCGGCGAAATGTATTTGGAAACGATCCTGATCCTTTCCCGCAAAAGCCCCACGGTGCGTTCTGTGGATGTGGGAGAATACATGGGCTTTTCCAAACCGTCGGTCAGCAGGGCGGTGGGCTTGCTCAGACAGGGCGGCTTTTTGGTCATGCAGCCGGACGGCGCTTTGGTGCTGACGGATGCGGGACGCGAGGTGGCGGAAAAGATCTACGAGCGCCACACCATGCTGACGGATCTTTTGGTGCGGCTGGGCGTCTGTGCGGAAACGGCGGCGGAGGATGCGTGCAAGATCGAGCACGACATCAGCGACGAGTCCTTCGAGGCGATCCGCAGACATCTGCGCACGTACACAAAAACGGAATAAAAAATTAGGGAGCAGCTCAGAACGAACTGCTCCTTTTTTAATTTTTGGTTCATCACGGATTTTTGTGGGATTAAAAGTTTCGCTCAAGCCTTTTTAAAGGC
>JBJEQK010000065.1:0-13925 GCA_051881715.1 Acutalibacteraceae bacterium | reverse complement strand
ATTGTTTTGTGCAACTTTTTCTTTCGTTCTTAAGTTAATGACATTGCTCGCAGGGGCGCCTTCAAACGCCCTCCCTATGCGGGAGGGTTACAACGCCGAATTTTGCCGTCTGCTTGCGGCGGCGGTTGGAACCCCTCAGTCTGCTTCGCAGACAGCTCCCCTCGCAGGGGCGCCTTCAAATGCCCTCCCTATGCGGGCGGGTTACAACGCCGAATTTTGCCGTCTGCTTGCGGCGGCGGTTGGAACCCCCAGTCTGCTTCGCAGACAGCTCCCCTCGCAGGGGCGCCGTGGTGTGCGTCCAACTCTGCTCAAAAGCCCACCCTCGCAGGGGAGCCAACTCCTTATTTCACAATGCGTTTGTTCAGTTCATTTTCTATGAATTCGCAAACACCATCGAAGTTGTTATTGACTTCATTGTTCGGTATACGAATTACCTGAATTCCTATCTGCTCAAGTTGCTTCGTACGATAGGCATCTTTCTCTATTCTCTCTGCTTCATAGTGCTGTCCTCCATCAACTTCTATTGCCAATTTAGCTTGTGCAGAATAAAAATCAACGATATAATTCCCAATAGTGCGTTGTCGATAAAAGTGAATGGGGTGATTGCGCAAAAAATCGTACCACAAATGCCGTTCTTCTTTTGTCATGTTTTTTCGCAGTTTTTTTGCGGTAGGTACATTCTTTGCATTGTACTCATAGTTCAAAACTGTCACCTTTTCGGAAAAAATGTCAAAAACCGATAGCACCTTTTCGCCCTCCCTGCGAGGGCAAGGCGTCAGCCTTGACGGGTGGGTTTGGCAGCTGGCTTTTGCTGTCTGCATACGGCGGCGGTTGGAACCCCTCAGTCTGCTTCGCAGGGGAGCCTTGGATCACTCGTCAAACAGGCTCTCTTGCAGGGAAAACAGCTCACGGCGCAGCTGCTCGGTCTCCTCGGGCAGGAGAACCCAGCGTCCGTCCGAAAAGAGCACAATCTCGCCCTCTTTCGCTTCGGGCGGCAGAACAGTGCGAAGCACGGTGCGGGTTTCCTCTGCGTCGGAAATCAGGACGGCAAACCGTTCCTCGAACCTGTCTATACTCCACTTATTCATACTCGCTCTCCCATCGCACACTCTGCCCGTCCGAGGTGAAACGGATGCTGCCCATCTCATCGGTGCGCAGAATCTGTATGCCCATTTTTTCCGCCTTGTCCAGCGTTTCCCGGTGCGGATGTCCGTAGTCGTTGTCCACACCGCAGGAGATGATCCCGTAGGTCGGGTCCACCGCTTGCAGGAATTTTTTGGACGAGGAGGAGGTGCTGCCGTGATGCCCGAGCTTGAGCACATCCGCATCCAGATAGTCGGCATATTCCCCGTTCAGGATCTCCTTCTCCTCCCCGGTCTCCGCATCCCCCGTGAACAGGAACGACGTCTCGCCCCAATCCAGCCGCAGAACCACCGACATATTGTTGATGTCCTCCGCCTGACTGACGGGACCGAGCACCGTAAACTCCGCCTGTCCCATGGAAAAGGTCATGCCCGGCTTTGCGGCCATCACCTTGGCGCCGCTGTGCTGCACGGCGGTGAGGAAGTTTTGGTAGGATGTATTGGCGGGGGTATTGCTCTCGGACAGTCTCGGCATGAGAATAGTGCGCACCGGCAGTGCCTTGAGCACATCGTCCATGCTGCCGATGTGGTCAGAATGGGGGTGGGTCGCCACCGCATAATCCAGCGCAGTCACCCCGAACGCATCCAGATAGGCGAGCAGGGGTTTCTTATGCTTGTTGTCACCGGCGTCGATGAGCATATTTTCCTGCGGCGTTTGCACAAGGATGCTGTCCCCCTGCCCCACGTCGATAAAGTGTACCGTCAGGGTGCTCTGCACAGGCTCCGTCTGCGCTTCGGTCAGTCCCGCTGTGCTGTACAGCGCGTCCCAAGTGGGCACAGAGCCGTCCCGCATTTCGGAAACGGAGATCACTGCCGCCGCAATCACCACGACGGCGATGATCAAAATCGTGCACCATTTTTTCTTGTCCGTCATAAAACGCCTCCGTCCTGCGTATCTTTCGGAATCAGACCGATTCCTCGTCCGTGTCAAAGGGCGGCTCGTCCCCGACCTCGTCCTCGTCCGTCTCTGCGCTCTGCGGCGCCGTATCGGAGGACAAGGCGCACATCTCCATCCACTGCTGCTTGTTGATCAGCACCTTGCGGGGTTTGCTGCCCTCAAAGGGTCCGACGATCTTGCGCTCCTCCAGCTCGTCGATCAGCCTTGCCGCACGGGCATAGCCGAGACTGAGCTTGCGCTGCAGCAAGGTGGTGGACGCCATCTGCGCCTCTACCACGATCTCAATCGCCTTTTGCAGTTTTTCGTCCACAGGTGCGGCGCCGCCGTCCTCAGACTCGGCAGGCAGGTCGCCGCCCTTCTTTCTGGAGACGGACTGGCGCTCGATCTCGTCCATGATCTCCTCGCTGTAGTCGGACTGCTCCTGGGACTTGATGAAATCGACGACCTGTTCCACTTCGCTGTCGGAGACGAAACAGCCCTGCACACGCAGAGGCTTCGACATCCCCACGGGATTGAACAGCATATCGCCGTAGCCCAGCAGCTTCTCGGCGCCCGCCATGTCGATGATGGTGCGGGAGTCGATCTGGGAGGACACGGACAGGGCGATCCGGCTGGGGATGTTGGCCTTGATCAGACCTGTGATCACGTCCACGGAGGGACGCTGGGTCGCAATGACCAGATGCATACCCGCCGCTCTCGCCATCTGCGCCAAACGGCAGATGGCGTCCTCCACCTCGCTCTGGGCGACCATCATCAGGTCGGACAGCTCGTCGATGAAGATCACGATGCGGTTCATGCGCTCCACCTCGGGGAAGCGATCCGCCAGCTTATTGTAGCCCGTGATGTCACGGACGTTTTTGTCGGAAAACTTTTTGTACCGATCCAGCATCTCCGTCACCGCCCAGTTTAGGGCGCCGGACGCTTTGCGCGGGTCGGACACCACGGGCACCAACAGATGCGGAATGCCGCTGTAGACGGTGAACTCGACCTGCTTGGGGTCGATCATCAGAAGCTTCACCTCGTTGGGATCCGCATTGTACAGGATGCTCATGATCATGGAGTTGACGCACACCGATTTGCCCGAACCGGTGGTGCCGGCGATGAGCAGATGGGGCATTTTTGCAAGGTCGGCGCAGATCACGTTGCCGGCAATATCCTTGCCCAGCGCCACGCTCAGGATGCTCTTGGACTGCCCTTTGCGGTAAACGTCGGTGTCGATGATCTCCCGCAGTGTGACAGAGGCTTTGGCACGGTTCGGCACCTCGATGCCGATGGCCGCCTTGTTGGGGATGGGCGCTTCGATACGCACACCCGACGCCGCAAGCCGCAGGGCGATATCGTCCGCCAAATTGGTGATCTTGCTGATTTTGACGCCCTCCGCCGGGAGCAGCTCATACCTCGTCACAGAGGGTCCCCGGAACACGCCCGTTATGGTGGCACGCACGCCGAAGCTTTCCAGCGTCTTGAGCAAGATGGCGGAATTCTGGTCGATCTCCGTCTGACTGCCGCCGAACTCGGAATTGTTCGCCGGCTCCGCAAGACAGGACAGGGGCGGCTTTCTGTATGTTCTTTCCTGCGCTTCCCCGACGATCGGCACCTCGAAATCCTCCGTCAGCTTGTCCGGCGACTCCGGCTGCGCTTCCTGCTGCGCCGTTTCCTGCGCAGGCTCTATCTGTGCTTTTTTGCGCCGGGAGGGCTTAGGCGTATCGAGCATCTCCGAGGTGATCGGCTCGACTTCGGAGATGGAGATCACCGGCGGTTCCTCCGGCAGGGGCACAGGCTCTTGTGCGTCCTCGGCAATGGGCACGTCATATTTGTTCTTTTTCTGGACGGGTGCGGGAGATTCCGTACCGTTCCATGCGGTCGGCTGTGCCGCAAAGGGCTCCCCGTCCGCATTCTCCGCCCTCGGCGCCGCCTCCGGTCCGAGGGCAATATCCAGCGCTTTCTTCTTTTCCTGCTGACGCTGTAATTCCAGCTGTTCCTCGCGCCGGCGCTTTTCCTCTTCCCTTTGCTGTCTGCGTTCGGCACGGATGGCCTCCATTTCCTCATGGCGGCGCATCCCCTGCTCGATGCGGGCATCCGTCATGGAGCCGACCTTTTTCACAGGCTTGGCGAACGCCTTGTACAGCGCCACCAGCGTCGTGCCGGAAAAGAGCATGAACGAAATAAACAAGGCGAGGATCATCACGATCATGGCGGGTCCCTTGCCGAAAAGATACGCCAGAGAATATCCCACCAGCACCCCTAAGATGCCGCCGCTTTTCACGATCGAATCGTAGTGGACGGCGTCCGTGATCTGATCCTGAAAGGGGTTGTCTGCCAAATACGCCCCGTCCCGAAAGCCCACGTGGACGATACCGCTGAGGATCACCACAAATATCGCCGCACAGATGAACTCGGACTTCATGCCGCCCAGCGGTCGGTTGATGGCAAACACCACCGCAAGCGCCGCCAGGATCATCGGGATCGCCCATGCGCAGACGCCGAACAGGCTGAACAAGCCATGGTGCAGGTACGCCCACGCTTTCTGTCCGGGAATGAGCGCCAAGAAAAACAAAAGCACTGCCGCCGCAAACAGCCAGATCGCCGCTTGCTGTCGGTGCGCCTGCTGCATCGCCTGCGTCTGTTCCCCTCGGGATTGGGATGTTTTTTTTGCGGACGCACTGCTCTTTTGTGTCTGCGCCGTTTTTTTGGATGCCGCCGGTTTCTTGGTGCCGGTGGCGGTTTTTTTTGCCGCCAATTCGATCCCTCTTTCGTGAACATTTTTATACAAATTATAGTATACCATTTTTTCACGGCAAGAGCAAGCCAAATTCCAAAATAAATCGCACATTTGTTTTAAGGCAACACCGCACAATCGGGGTGTGCGGATTGCGAAGCAAGATTTTTCGTCAGGCTGTACAGAAAAACCGCCGACTTGCTGACGCAAGTCAAGGGATTATGTGCAGGCTGACGGAATAAGATTCAAGCAAGGCGTGTGCCGCAATTTGTGCGGTGTTGCCTTAAATCTTAAGATTTACTTAAAGTTTTGTTTTTGTGAACATTTTGTCTGTTTTTGTCCATTAAACAACTTACAAAAGAGATATGTATATTGATTAAATCGGTCGATTTTTGCTATAATACGTAACGATAACCTTGACGACTGAAAGTGAGTGATCCGACTTTGAAAATGACCAAACCGCTCTATAAAGTGCGTCCTTTTACGGATCTGCGTGAATTGATGGATATGAGCGCAGAGCTGCACGGTGACTGCTATGCCTTTGAAGTGAAAAAAGAGAACGGCGAACACTATTTTATCACATACAAAGATTACCGTGAGGAGATCAACGCGCTGGGTACCGCTTTGTTCGACATGGGTCTGGGCGGCGAAACCATCGCCGTGGCAGCCAACAACAGCTATGAGTGGTGCCTGTCCTATATGGCGGTGGTCTGCGGCGGCGGCGTCATCGTCCCCACGGACAAGGAGCTGGGCGCTGAGGACATTTACGGCATTTTGGAAAAGTCCCAAGCGAAGCTGTTGTTCTGCGACAGAAAGATTCTGCGCAAGCTGGACAGAGAAAAGACTCCCGGTATCACCCTCGTCTGCTTCAAACAAAAGGAGGACGAGGACGGCATCCTCTCCTTTGACAAGCTGGTGTCCAAGGGTCGCCGTCTGCTGTCCGGCGGCAAAACGGACTATCTGCACGTGCAGCTCGATCCCGAAAAAATGTGCACCCTGCTGTTTACCTCCGGCACCACCGGCACCTCCAAGGGCGTCATGCTCTGCCAGCGCAACTTCTGTCAGGACGTCATCCACACCATGGAGGTCGTGAAGATCACTCCCGAGGACTGCGGGCTGTCCATCCTGCCGCTGCACCACACCTATGAAAGCACGATCATTCTTTTCTGCGCACCCTACGGCGGCGCCAAGGTCACGTTCTGCGAGGGCTTCAAGTACGCCCTGCGCAACATGAAGGAATTCAGCCCCACGATCTTCGTCAGCGTGCCGCTGATTTTGGAGACAGTGCACCGCCGTCTGCTCAAGGCGATCAAGAGCAAGCCCCATGGCGAGACAAAGTTCAAGATCGGCAAGGTGCTGTGCAAGGCCGGCGCCAAGGTCGGCATCGACCTCAAAAAGGTATTCTTCAAGGAGATTCAGGAGGCGTTCGGCGGCAGTATGCGTCTGGTCATCTGCGGCGGCGCACCCATTGACCCGCAGATCCTCAAGGATTTTGACGCTTTCGGCATCCAGATCATCTTCGGCTACGGACTGACCGAATGCTCCCCGCTGGTCATCATCAACAACGACCGTCTGCATCTCGCGGAATCCATCGGCGAGCCGCTTCCCTCGGTGGAGGCCAAGATCGAAGATCCCAACGAAGCGGGCGTGGGCGAAATCTGTGTGCGCGGTCCCATGGTCATGCTCGGCTACTATGAAAACGAGGAAGCGACCCGCGAAGTCATCGACGAGGAGGGCTTCTTCCACACGGGCGACCTGGGTCGTGTGGACGACAAAAACCACTTCTTTATCTGCGGGCGCAGCAAAAACGTGATCGTCACGGACAACGGCAAAAACATCTTCCCCGAGGAGATGGAATACCACCTCGAACGCAGCTCTGCCGTTGCGGAAAGTCTCGTTTACGGCGGCAACGACAAAAAGGGCAGACTTGCCGTCATGGCCAAGATCTTCCCCAACTATGAGGAGATCAAGGAAAGACTGGGCAAGAAGGAGGTCACGGATGAGGAAGTCGAAGCCGTGATCAAGGAAGCGGTGGATGACGCCAACCGTGCCGTGCCCACCTACAAGCGCATTACCCAGTTCTCTATCCGCAAGACGGAATTCATCAAGACCACCACCTCCAAGATCCAAAGATTCCGAAAGGAAAATTTGGAGGACGACGCATAAAACGCCTGTTCTCTCTTTCCGGCGTGCCGCTTGCCGCACTTGGTAAACAATCTGTAAATAAAATTGCATTTTTCCCCTTTGTTGTCCGTTTCTGGACAGCAAGGGGGATTTTTTTGTCCGAAAGTGAAGGGCAATCGCAAAAAAGGAGGGAACACCATGAAAAAACTGACCCGAAAAGAAATGCTGTTTTGCCTGCACTATGCCCAGGACAGAAACGGCAGAATCGCCGCCGCCAAGGCGGGCTACGCTTCGCCGCTGCACAGCGCCGTCCGACTTCTCCGCCGGGAGGAGATTCGCACAGCCATTGCGGAAAACACCCCCACGCCCCTGTCTACGGTCGACGAAGTTCTGCTCGGCTACCGTAAACTGGCGTTCGGCTCCGGTGCGGATGCACTGCGTCTGCTCTTCAGCAGTGAGCCGTCGGAAACGGACTTTGACGCACTGGATCTTTTCAACATTGCAGAGATCAAAAAGCCCAAGGACGGCGCACTGGAAATCAAATTCTTCGACCGGCTCAAGGCACTGGAGCATTTGCAGGCCGTCTGCGGCACGCAGTCCGAGTCCGCGATGCCGTTCTTGCAGGCGCTGATGCAAAGTGTGCCCCAGCCGGTCGAGGAGGAAAAGGAGGAGATGCACCATTGCGCTTTCTGATTTCAGACAGTTCTCCGAGAAACAGCGCACCGTACTGACATGGTGGTGTGGCAACAGTCCCCACCACACCCGAAACGCCGTCATCTGCGACGGTGCCGTGCGTTCCGGCAAGACGGTCTGCATGACGCTGTCCTTTGTCTTTTGGGCGTTCAGTACCTTTCGCGACACCTCCTTCGCCCTGTGCGGCAAAACCGTCACCTCCCTGCGGCGCAACATTCTCATCCCCATACTGCCGCTTCTGCGGGAGCTTGGTTTTGACTGCACGGAAAAGGTGTCCCGCAATGTGGTACTGGTGCGCCGGGGAGATACGGTCAACCGTTTCTATCTGTTCGGCGGCAAGGACGAGGGTTCCGCCGCCCTGATTCAGGGCATGACCCTCGGCGGCGTGCTTTTGGACGAGGTGGCGCTGATGCCCCGTTCCTTTGTGGAGCAGGCCATCGCCCGCTGTTCCCTGCAAAACGCACGGCTCTGGTTCAACTGCAACCCCGACCATCCCTACCACTGGTTCTACACGGAATGGATCCAAAAAGCCGAACAAAAGAACTGTCTGTATCTGCATTTCACCATGCAGGACAATCCGTCCCTGTCCGAGGCGGTTCGGAAACGCTACCAAATGCTGTATTCCGGCGCCTTCTACGAGCGGTTTGTCGAGGGGAAATGGGTGGCCGCTTCCGGGCTGGTTTATCCCATGTTCCGGGAGGAAACACACGTTGTCCCCTGGCAGGGAACGCCCTGCCGATGTTTCATTTCCTGCGACTACGGCACGGTCAATCCGTCCTCCTTCGGGCTGTGGGGACTGTCCGCGGACGGTGTGTGGTACCGTATGCGGGAGTACTACTTCGACTCCCGCAGAGAGGGCGAACAACGCACCGACGAGGAGCACTACCGGGGACTTGCCGCACTGGCCGCCGACCTGCCCATCGAAGCCGTGGTCGTGGATCCGTCCGCCGCCAGCTTCATGGAATGCATTCGCAGACACGGAAAATTCCGTGTTCTGCCCGCCAAAAATGACGTGGCAGACGGTATCCGTAAAGTGTCCTCGGCGCTCAAAGCGGGAAAGATCAAAATTTGTCCCGCCTGCAAAGATACCATTCGCGAGTTCTCTTTGTACCGCTGGGACGAAAACTGCACCCGTGACGTGCCGAAAAAAGAAAACGATCACGCCATGGACGATCTGCGCTACTTCGTAACCACCGCCATGGAAACGCACGACGGCGGTTTCTTTTCCGTAGCCGTTGAACGATAGGAGGTCATCATGCCCTTTAAAAAGAAAAAATCATCGCCTGCTGCCGTTCCCGTGCAAACCGCACCCCGCACCGCCTCATTCTCCCCCTTCCCGCTGTTGGATCGCTATGTCCCGTCCGCCGCACCGAACTTGGCGCTGTACGGCGCCCTGCGGGAAGCGGTGCCGCTGATCGACGCCGCCATCGGCAAGCTGGTGCGGCTGACCGTGAGCTTTGCGGTGCACTGCGAAAGTCCCGCCGCTGACAAGGCACTGCAGGACTTTTTGCTGCGCGTCCCCTTGGCGGGATGCGGCAGCGGCGTACTCCCGTTTTTGTGCACGTATCTCGACCAGCTGCTGACCTACGGCACGGCGGTGGGTGAGATGGTGGTGCAGGACGGCGTGCTCACCGGTCTGTACAATGCGCCCCTTGCCAACATTGAACTGCGGCGCGGTGCGGACGGCTTCTCCACCGAGGTGCTGGCAGGCGATCCCGTCAAAACGCCTGTCCCCTACCCCGACCGCATTCTGCTGTCTGCCCTGCATCCCGAACCCGGCGCACTGCACGGCACCTCCCTGTTGCAGGGACTGCCGTTTGTCTCCTCCGTTTTGCTGAAGATCTTCTCCGCCACCGCACAGAACTGGGAGCGTGTGGGCAACATCCGTTTTGCGGTGACCTACAAGCCGCAGAACGACGCTGTGGATCGTGCCTATGCCAAGGAGCGTGCCATGCAGGTCGCCCGGGAATGGAGCACCGCCATGCAGCCCGGCGGTCCTGTGCGCGACTTTGTCACCGTGGGCGACGTGTGCATCCAGACCATCGGCGCCGACGCACCGATTCCCGACAGCGAAGTACCTGTGCGGCAAATGCTTGAGCAGATCCTCGCCAAAACGGGACTGCCGCCGTTTATGCTGGGGCTGTCCTGGTCCTCCACGGAGCGGATGTCCACCCAGCAGGCGGATATCCTCACCAGTGAACTGGAGTCCTACCGCACCCTGCTGACGCCGGTGCTGTACAAGATCTGCCGCACGTTCCTGCGCCTGTCCGGGTTCACGGACGAGCCGCAGATCTTCTGGAACGACATCACATTGCAGGACGAGGTGGAGCTTGCCCGGGCGAAGCTGTACGATGCACAGGCACGGCAGATCCTCAAAAACATCGAACCCGAAAAGGAGGAATCCCTCTGAAAAAGAGTTACGCACCCACCGAAACGCTCTCCCCGCAGACAGTCAGTGAACAGGACTTGGAGAGCATCCACCGCTTCACCCGCAAGGCGCTGACGGCAGAAGAAGTCTACACCTTTCCCCTCATTCTCTGCGACAACGAGATCGACCGGGATATGGAGCGCTTTACCGTGGACGCCCTTGCCGACTTGGCGACGCTCTTCATCGGCAAGACGGGGCTTTTCGACCACAGCATGGAAAGCCGTGACCAGACGGCACGCATTTTCAAGGCGGAATGCGTCACCGACCCCGAGCGCACCACGAGCGTGGGAGAGCCCTACGCCTTCATCCGTGCCGTCGCCTATATGCCCCGCACGGAAAAGAATCAGCCCCTGATCGAGGAGATCGACAGCGGCATCAAAAAGGAAGTCAGCGTCGGCTGTGCCGTGGCGGATGTTACCTGCTCGGTCTGCGGCGCAGACGTCCGTCACGCCCCCTGCGCCCACCGCAAGGGCGAAGTCTATGACGGCAAACGGTGCCACCACATTTTGGATGTGCCGACAGACGCCTACGAGTGGTCCTTTGTCGCCGTCCCCGCCCAGCG
Source organism: Acutalibacteraceae bacterium (assembly GCA_051881715.1). Taxonomy (GTDB): domain Bacteria; phylum Bacillota; class Clostridia; order Oscillospirales; family Acutalibacteraceae; genus UBA1425. Next base: position 3,359 of record JBJEQK010000065.1, on the reverse strand, counting down.
CAGTGCAGGCGTCACCAAGACGTTTCGCACGGACGGCGACGGGGCATCCGCTTCGCAGGTTACCGCACTGCGCAAGCAGATCGCCGCACTGGAGGAGGAAGCAAAGCTCGGCAAAGCCTACCGCGCTTCCCTGCTCTCGGAAACGATTCGTCTCGGTCTGTCCGCTTTGCCGCAGATGGACGGAAAGGTTTTGCAGTCCGCCTGTGAAAAACTGACCGCAGAAGAATTGCAGGCCTTCTCCAAGTGCTTCGCAGCACAGGCACGTCAGCAGACGCCCGTTCATCTTCAGCTCGGTTCCGGCGGTCCCAATTTGGACACCATCAACGCTTTCAAAATTTAAAGGAGGTTGTTTTTATGAACATTTCTGCAAACGGTTTCTTTGACCACACCCTGACCCTGCAGACTTCTTCCCCCATTCCTGCCGGTCACCCCGTCAAGCTGACGGACAACTTCACGGTCGCAGACACGGCAGACGGCGACAGTTTCTGCGGCGTACTGCTCTCGTGCTGTGACGGTGTTTGTGCCGTACAGCTCAAGGGCGCCGTCACCCTGTCCTACAGCGGCACTGCGCCCTCGGTCGGCAGCGCTTCCCTCGTTTGCGATGGAAACGGCGGTGTGAAGAGCGCCGAGAACGGCACGGCTGTGCTGATCCTGTCCGTAGACACCACCGCAAACACCGTTACCTGTATTCTGTAAAGGAGGAAGAAACTATGGCATTTGATACACTCCGACTGGAAAAAGGACTCTATACCACCGGCAGATCCTTCACCGGCGCACTGGAAACGCTGGATCCCTCCGAAGCCTACAAGGGCACGCCCCTTGAGGGACTGGATGCCTACCAGCGTCAGCTCAAGCGCTTCGATATCCGTGTCAGCGGTCCCGGCAGCAGCGCCGTCGAAAAGTTTTTCGCCACCACCGACTCCGCCGCACTGTTCCCCGAATATGTCGCCCGCGCTGTCCGTCAGGGTATGGAGGAGGCGGATCTGCTTCCCTCCATCGTGGCGGCAACCACGCAGATCGACGGTCTGGATTACCGCTCCATCGAATCCGTCCCCACCGATGCGGACAAGGAGCTCTCTGTCGTCGCCGAGGGCGCCTTCATCCCCGAAACCGTGGTGCGCACCCAAGAAAATCTTGTACGACTGCACAAGCGCGGTCGTATGCTCACCGCATCCTACGAAGCGATCCGCTTTCAGAAGCTGGATCTGTTCACCATCACCCTCAAGCAGATCGGCGCCTACATCGCCCGCACCCAGTTTGCCGACGCCGTGAACGTGCTGAAAAACGGGGACGGCAACAACAATGCCGCCGCAGTTTCCGACATCTCCGGCAGTGCAGTCTGCTATGCGGACATCGTGGACTTTTGGAACCGCTTCTCCCCCTACTCCCTGCGCACCATGATCGCAAGTCCCGCCATGCTGGCAAAGCTTTTGCAGCTTCCCGAATTTAAGGACGCCTCCGCCGGATTCAGTTTCCAGAGCACCGGCAAAATGATCTCCCCCATCGGTGCGGAGCTTCTGCGTTCGGGCGCCGTGGCAGACGATGAGATCATCGGTCTCGACAGCACCTGCGCCCTGGAAATGGTCAAAGCCGGTGACGTGACCACCGAGTTCGACAAACTCATCGACCGTCAGCTGGAACGCGCCGCCATTACCTCCACAGCCGGCTTTGCCAAAATCTTCAAGGACGCTTCCCGCGTTCTGCGCGCCTGAAGGGAGGCTCACGGATGAACGAATGGGCAGTACTGGGCGCTCTGCGCGAAATTGCCGTATTGCAGCAGGATGCGGCGGCAGAAGCTTTGCCGCTGTGCCGCTCTGCGCTGGAATCCCTGACATCCCGCCTGAAGCCGGGTGCGGATCCTGCGGACAGTCGGCTCATCCGTGCGGCGGCAGGTCTCGCCTACTACAAATGGATCCTGCGCAATTTCGCCGGCACCGATGGGATCACTTCTTTCAAGGCCGGCGACGTCACCGTCAGCCGCTCCTCGGCCTGCACGCTGGAGCAGGCGGAAAAGGTGCGGGACGAAAGTCTGCTTGCCGCTCTGCCGCTGCTGACGGACGATGCATTTCTGTTTTGCAGCGTGTAAGGAGGGGCTATGGATATCACGAAATTTTTAAATCTCTACGGACGGCGTGCCCGTTTTGAGGAAGAGGACGGCTGGACGAGCCGTGATTTTCACTGCTTCATCCAGCCCCTGCGGTACAAAAACAAAATGTATCTCTACGGCGTCAACACCCAGATCGGCTTCAACGCCCAGGGGCATTATCTCTACATCGGCCCCCCGGACTGCGACGTGACCAAGCTCTCCGACGACGTTGTCCTGCACGTCGGCGAGGACAGGTACCGCATCGACCGTGCCGAAAAGGTCTACTGCGGCGAAAAGCTGTACTACATCTGGGCGATCATCCGCACCGTCGTGGAAGAAAGCGAGGAAGCCCTATGAGTACCGTCAGCGCACTGCCCTCGGACATCGTACATTGGCTCAGCGCACAGGACGCTCTGTCCAACATCACCTTTCTCACGGAATTTCCCGCCGTCAAAAAGGCGATTCCGCTGAAAAAGGTCATTGTCGCCGTGGGGCTGGAATCCGTCACCCTTGAGGACAAGTATGTGGATGACGGCAACGGCATCCTCATAAAGCAGGAATACTGCCGCTCTGCGCAGCTGCACATCACCCTCGCCATACACGTTCCCTTCTCTTTGGGCGGAAGAACCTGCCATGAAGTGTTTTCCAACGTGGTGGACGCACTGTCCTTCGCCTCCGACCTGAACATCGAGGAGTCCGGCTGCGGAAACATCACCTCCGACCGGGACACCGACGCCCTTGTACTCAAAGGATTTCTGCGCATCGCCGCCGACTTTTGTCCCGCCGCATCCTCCGATATGCACTTTCAGTCGTTTCTCGACAAAGAGCTGCTTTGCGGGACGCATATTCGCAACGATGCGCTCCACGTCTCCGCCGAGGACAGGGAGCGCTGGAATAGTCCCATCACCGTCTCCTCCTACACCGGCACGGGACGCAGCACCAACAGCGTCGATCTTGGTTTCATGCCGTCCTATGCCGCCGTCTTTGCGGCGGAATACCCCTGCGCCGAGTACAACGCCGGCACCGGGAAAACCGACATCTACGCCGCCTATGCCGTCCCCGGCGGCGGCTCCGTGGGTCTGCAGATCCACAGCAAAGGGTTCACCGTGCTGAACAACTCCCCGGACTTCGGCAGCTGTGTCCCCTTTCTGAACAAGGCGGGCTTGCAGTATTACTATTTTGTCCTGAAATAAAGGTTCATCACGGAAAATTGTGGGATTTGTGTTTCGCACCGGGGAACCCCCGGCGAGGGTTCCCCACGCCAAAACAGTCC
>JBJEQK010000064.1:0-3113 GCA_051881715.1 Acutalibacteraceae bacterium | reverse complement strand
ACTTCTATTATTTCTGCACCGATATGCTTTCGCTTGTGCTGAGCGTGGGTATTGAAATCGGAATTTTTGTCTATATCATTTACGCCATGCTCCACGGAAATATATCGAAAACCGAGCTGGTGCTGTATGTGTTTACCGTTACGGAGTTTGCTGCTTTTGTAACGGAGACAGGCAATGTCCTTGTCGGAAGTGTACAAATCAACATGGAAATCGGCAATATGCGTGAATTCCTGGACATAAAAAACACGGCGAGAAACAGCGGCGGTCAACCGCTGCCGACGGAGCAGCCGTATGCGATCGAGCTGAAAAATGTTTCGTTTACCTATCCCGAAAGTGAAAAGCAGGTGCTGAAAAACATCAATCTAAAGCTGCAAAAGGGCGAGAAGCTGGCGCTGGTCGGCGTAAACGGGGCGGGCAAAACCACCCTCGTTAAAATTCTTTGCGGTCTGTACAGACCGACCGAGGGCGAGGTGCTTCTGAACGGCACGGATATCCGCGAATTCAACCGGGACGAGTATTACAAGGGGATATCTGCTGTGTTCCAAGACCCGAAATTTCTGCCCTGTACTGTACTGGAAAATGTTTCCATGCTGCCCGGAAATGAAAGCGACAGGGACAAATTCTTTACGTGTGTGCGCAAAGCAGGTCTATATGACAAAATTCAGGCGCTGCCGCAAAAAGAGGACACGCCCCTTATCAAGACTGTCCACGAAAATGCAGTGGAGCTTTCGGGCGGTGAAGCACAAAGGCTTCTGCTTGCAAGGGCGATGTATAAGGATGCGCCGATTCTGATTTTGGACGAGCCGACCGCTGCACTGGATCCCATCGCTGAAAATGAAATTTATCTGCGCTACAGCGAAATTTCGCAAAACCGCACCTCGGTCTATATTTCCCACCGGGTTTCCTCCACGAGGTTTTGCGACAGAATCGTTTTGCTCGATGAAAACGAGATTGCCGAGGTCGGTACCCACGATGCACTGATGCGTCTGGGCGGCAAATATGCCGAAATGTATCGCATTCAGAGCAAGTATTACAGACAGGAGGCTGTGGAAAATGACGGATAAGAAAAAAAGCAAGCGCACATTCCGGCAGGATTTGCGCATCATCAAGCGCGCAGTCAAGCTGATAAATACCTCCACGCCGCACCTGCTGTTTCATATCAACCTGTTTTCATTTTGTACTGCGGCAACAATCGTTACATCCAACTACATCACTGCAGCCATCGTGGATGAGCTTGTGGGAAACAGAAATTTAAAAAAGCTTGCCATACTGATTGCCTGCTATTCTATGGAAATCGTTTTTCGCGTTGTCCAGGACAAGTCATGGAGAAACACTCGCTCGTTCCACATCATCGCAAACAAATGGGAGGAAATGCTGCTCAACGAAAAGAATTTTTCCATGGACTATAAAAACATGGAGGATTCCAAAATAAAGGCGTTGCGCCAAACGATCACGGACAGCAGCGGGGAATCCGCAAGGTTCAGCGGCTTGGTCGGCAGACTGGTTACTTTCTTCAACGCATTCTGGCGAACCGTTCTATGCTTCGGCGTCTCCCTCGAAATGTTTTTTCAGCATTCCGGCAGGGCGCTTTTCGGTGTGCAGAAATTCATGGACTCCTCCGCCGCAACGCTGATTTTCTTTGGGGGCATCGCATTGCTGACCCTGTTTAATTATAAAGCCAACGGCAAATACAGCCGCCGAATTGCCGACAACATGAAACACTGCGCCTATTCAGGCAGACTCCTGCACTACTATCTCAACGATTATCTGGACGACAGTAAGGCAGGCAAGGATGTGCATATCTTTTCGCAAAAACGGCTTATCCGGCATTCTTCCGATCTTTTTTATTGGGAATGGAAAAAGCACAAGGACAAGTGGTTTGAAAACGAAAAGAAAAAGAGTCTTTGGCACAACGCTTTCTGGCTTTTGATGACGGCGCTCACATATCTCTATGTCGCCGTTAAGGTCTATATCGGTGCCTTCGGTCTCGGCGGATTCATTAAATATCAATGGTGCGTTTCAAAGATTTCCTCCGCCTCCTTTTTGTTTGCAACGGCTATTGCCTACCTTCGGGCAAACAACGATTTTCTCGAACTTTTCTTTGCCTATCTCGACATTCCCACGGAAATGCACTACGGCACAATCCCCACCGAAAAACGTATGGACAATAAATATGACATCGAGTTTCATCACGTCAGCTTCAAATATCCCGGCAGCGAGCAATATGTTATCCAAAATCTCAACCTCAAATTCAGGGTCGGCGACAGAATTGCGGTTGTCGGCAGGAACGGCAGCGGCAAAACGACGATGATAAAACTGCTCTGCCGCCTTTACGACCCGACAGAGGGGATCATCACTCTCAACGGCATCGACATCCAGAAGTACGATTATGAGGATTATCTGCGCCTGTTTTCGGTCGTGTTTCAGGATTTCAAGCTGTTCTCCTTTTCGGTGGGCGAGAATGTCGCCGCAAGCGTGGACTATGACGAAGAAAAGGTGTGGACTTGTCTCGAAAAGGCAGGTATGCGCGAAAGGGTGGAGCATATGCCCAAGGGACTGAAAACACCTGTATACAAGGATTTTGAAGAGGACGGCGTGGAGATCTCCGGCGGTGAAGCACAGAAGCTTGCCATTGCAAGGGCGCTCTATAAAGATGCGGCGTTTGTGATTCTGGACGAACCCACCGCATCCCTCGACCCCATTGCCGAGCACGAAATCTATTCCCGCTTTAACGATATGGTCAAGGATAAAACGGCGGTTTATATCTCTCACCGTCTGTCCTCCTGCCGCTTTTGCGACAGGATCTTGGTGTTCGACAACGGTCAGCTGGTTCAGAACGGCACACATGAAGCCCTCCTCCAAAACCCGGATGGCAAATACAGCGAACTTTGGAACGCTCAGGCACAGTACTACGCAGAGAATCAAGAACAATAGTAAAAGCATAGCGCATATCTGACAGCATATTATCAAAAGTCGAATAAATGAGAAATTGCCCCGTGCAAAAATTTGCACGACCTAAAGGGACACGACATTGCACCCGTGCAAAAATTTGCACGGGGCAGACTGTCGAAAAACCGTGTTTTGCGATTAGGCAAGACACGCTTTTTTGGTTA
>JBJEQK010000063.1:0-3169 GCA_051881715.1 Acutalibacteraceae bacterium | reverse complement strand
GCCAAGGCCGGTAAGATCGAGTACCGTCTGGATAAGACCAACATCATCCACTGCCCCATCGGCAAGGCATCCTTCGGCCCCGAAAAGCTGCAGGAGAACTTTGCCACGCTGCTGGACGCTGTCGTGAAGGCAAAGCCCGCCGCGGCAAAGGGTCAGTACATCCGTTCCTGCGTCGTCGCTTCCACCATGGGTCCCGGCGTTCGCATCAACCCCATCAAGGTCGGCGGCAACGTCTGATCGCAAAATCTATCCACCCACTGTCCACAAGGCAGTGGGTGTTTTTCGCTTTCGCACACCCCAACACATATCGAAGAAAAGAGGAGATTCTGTTTGCATAGTCGTTTCTCCAAAGCACTCTGCATTCTTTTGACGCTGGTTGTTGCCTTTTCGGGTGCCTGCCTTTCCACCAACAGTTTCGCACAGCTGTACACCGATCCCTTTACCCTGATGGTTTCCACGGATAAGCCCAGCTACGGACTGTCCGAGACGGTGACCGTCACGGCAACGCTGACCAACAGTGACAGCTTTCCGTATACCAACGTGACCATGGACGCCGTCTCCCCGGACTACACCTGCACCGGCGGGGAAACTTCCGCTTTCATTGCGGCGCTGGAGCCGGGCGCAGTGCAGAGCATCACCTTCAAAGCTGCGCTGACACGCAACGCCTCCGGTCTGCGCTTTTTCCAGAAGCTGATTTTGTTTTTCAAGTATTGGTTCCGCTCTCTGCCCGCCATTGCCGGCATCGGAACGGGCAGTTACTGCCAGACGCAGATGCTCACCGTGCAGCAGGGCGGCGTACAGCGCACGCTGGAGATCCGTGTGTTCTACACGGCACGGACAGTGACCACATTGTCCACATCCACCGTGACCCATTCCCAAGAGGAAACCGCCGGGTTCCAAATGACCATGCTGGATGTGGGGCAGGGCTTGAGCCTTTTGCTTCGGTGCGGCGACAGCGCCATGCTCTACGACGGCGGCGGGCGCTCCACTTCCTCCTATGTGGTCGCCTACCTGCGAGAGCACGAGGTGGATACGCTGGACTATATGTTTGTTTCCCACTACGATGAGGATCATCTGGCAGGTCTGGTGGGCGTGCTGAACACCACCCCGGTACGCACGGTGGTGTCGCCCGACTATGCGGCGGATACGGCAATCTACGCATCCTACCAAACGAAGCTGGCGCAAAACGGCGCCGCTGTGGTGCACCCGTATGTGGGACAGACGTTCTCGCTGGGTGAGGCGGATGTGCAGGTGCTCGGTCCCAAGGATTACACCTACGACAGTGAAAATTCCTATTCCGTGGCGGTTCGTGTGACCTACGGCAGTTTCAGCTGTGTGATCACCGGGGACGCAGAGGCAGAGGCGGAGCAGGATATGCTCGCCTCGGGACTGCCCTTGAATGCGGAGCTGTATGTGGTGGGGCACCACGGTTCCTCCTCCTCCAACAGCGCCGCCTTTGTGCGCGCCGTGGCGCCGAAATACGCCTTCATCAGCTGCGGCGAGAACAACAGCTACGGGCATCCGACGGCGAAAACCATGGCGGTACTGGCGGAAAATGGTACGCAGTATTTCCGCACGGACGAACAGGGCGAAGTGACCTGCTATGCGACGCGGGAAAGCTACTGGTTCAGCACCACACCCAAGCAGGAGACCACCACAACAACGACGACGACCACAACCACAACGACCACCACGACGATCGTGACGGAGCGGACGGTGTACTACACCCGCACAGGCTCCAAGTACCACTACCTGAACAACTGCGGCAGCGGCACCTACTATCCCTGCACGCTGGAGGAAGCGCTGAATAAGGGACTGACGCCGTGCAGCAAATGTGTGCATTAAACGGATACAGCCAAAGACGGAGGGAAGAAAGACGTATGGAAAAGGTGCGGAAAACGGGAATTGCCCTGATGATGACGCTGGTTTTGTTTCTGTTCGCACTGCCGGTGCAGGCGCAGGAAAACAGCGGCTTTTCCTGTCTGGAATATCCTGCCGAGGCGGTCACGGCATTCACGAGCGAAAAGCTGTGCCGCATCAGCAGCGGCGACGACTATCTTGCCAACAGAGGCTATGGGGAAACAAGTCTGTACCTTTCGCCCTATTGGCGTCTGTCCGTCAACGGAATCGCTGTGCCGATGTATGCAACGAGCGTTTACGACTGGGTGCTGGACACAGGGGTCTTGCAGTCTTTCCAGTACATTTTTGCAAACGCCGGCGCACAGCTGCAGGCGACTCTGTCTTTCACTTTGGGGAACATACAGGATGTGACCGTGCTGCCCCTGTCCCTCGGCGCGAAGGCGCAGATCAGCGGCAACACCCTCAAGCTGGATATCGCCCAAACGGGAACTTATACCTGCCTGATCAACGGGGATTCGCAGGCCTATGCGGTGACGCTGTTCGTGCGGGAGAATGTGGACGAGCAGGCGCAGATCGCACAATACCGTGCACAGTACGGAGCGGATCGCGTGGCGGTCTATGAAAAAGGGCTGTACGCACCGGACAGCCTACCCACGGATAAGGATGTGCTCTATTTCAAAAGAGGGGCGTTTGTCTCCTTTGCCCATCAAAATGATATTCGCAGTGATGCCGACGCCGAAAAAAATCAGCTGCCTCCTGTGCTGGACATCTACGACCGGGAGGGCTTCGTCCTCGCCGGGTGCGGCACCTTCGACTGCACACGGCTGGATCGCCGGGAACGGGGAGTTGTGAACATGAGTGCGTGCAGGGATTCCGTGCTGGAGGGGATGATCCTGCTGAATCCGAATTCCTGGACGGTGACGGCTTACGCCTGCGAGGGCTGTACTCTGCGGGATATAACGGTGTTCGGGTACAGGACGAACAGCGACGGCATCAACATCTGCGGATGCCGTGATGTGACGGTGGCGGACAGCTTTTGCAGAAACGGCGACGACTGCTTTTCCGTGAAAACGACCAACACGCACTATGAGTGCCATGACGTGACGTTCACCGGCTGTATCGGCTGGAGCTGTAAGGCACGCTGTTTCGGTGTGACGGGAGAGGTGGAACGGGACATTTACCGTGTCACCTTTTCCGACTGCGCTGTGATCTTCCGCAATGCGGTGTGGGATCTCGACCGCACGGCGTCTCTGGCAGTGGCGGTGGAGACGGGAAAAGGAGACGTGCGGGACATTTTGTTTGAAAACAT
>JBJEQK010000062.1:1328-3172 GCA_051881715.1 Acutalibacteraceae bacterium | reverse complement strand
CGTACCAATCTGGACACCCTTGCTTTGATTATCGGTCCCGAGCAGGAGATCGCCCCCAGCAAATCCTACGGCCAAGGCTACAATCAGGGCGATTGGAACAATACACCGGATCCGCCCCTGCGTGAGGGCTACAAGTACGGCCGCGACCAGTGGATGCAGATGGTGGACTGGCTCAAGGACACGGGCGTCATCGAAAAGCCCACAGCCCCCGGCATTTATAACGACGGTCAAGAATTTGTTGTATTCAGCAAAAAGTTTGACGAGCACGGCTCTTTCCAAAACAACGAGGACGGGCAGCCCTTCTCCCTGACGCCCAGCTCCACCTACTCCGAGGAGTGGCACATTTGGATCATGTCCGATGCCTGCAGCACAGACAGTGCCGTGCCCAACCCGTGGACGTCCTACGGCTCCAACGCCGAGGGCAGCGCCATGGAAAACACTGTGGAAGAGGAGACGACAGACACAAGCGGAACGGACAGCACGGAGGATTTGCCTGACGATTACTTGCAGGATGCACAGGGGGAAGATACAGTCATCAACCCCTCCTTTGACGCGAGCAAATACTATCTCTACACGGTGCCCACAGGGCAGACCAAAACCATCTTTGCCTTCACCTCCGTGTACAACAGCTACCGCTTGGATTTGTATAACTCTAAAGGCTGGACGTCCATCGACCCCACCTACGGCAACTTCTTGGACAACATCCACTTCCAGCTCTACCATCCCTTGACCGGCAGTACCACCACCCACGGCAGTGCGGTGGTCGGCAGCAGTGACGGCTCCACCAGCGGTGCAGGCGAGGGGGACTATATGATCACGGTGGATAACGGCTTCGCCGCCTTTGCCACCGAGGGTGACCCTCTGGTCATCAACGCCGTGATCCCCAGTGAAAACACGGACAGCGTGAAGTTTGTGGGCGTGTACTATACCGTGCAGGAAATGGTGGACGGACAGTACCAGAGCGTGACACGATTTATCAGCTTGGAGGATCACTTAGCCCCGGACGGCGAGACGGACCCAACAGGACAATGGATCAAGTTTGTCACCGAGGACGGGGATATCGTCTACAAATACGCCCTCGACAACATCACCTCCGCCGTGGACTTGCACTTTGTGTTCGTCAAGAGTCCCATGATCACCTACGATCCCAACGGCGGCAAAACCTACTACTGTACCGAGACCGGTTCCAACAAGGAGGGCGAGGACACCAACGTCTACAGCTTCGAGCCGACCACGGTTACGGATACAGGCGGGGAGCACGTGGGCTATATCCAGCCCTTTGTCGCCCATCAGGCAGAAGCGCCGGATTCAGTCGAGGATAAATCCAGCTGGAAACTCATCGGCTGGAAAGTCAATGACGACTCGGGCGTTGTCCAAAATGCCGACGGCACGGATCTGATGCTCAGTCCCGAGCACAGCGTCACCTGTAACTACCAGCACCAGCTGGCGATAGATACGGATGTGCAGCCCTTTGTGATCTATGATACCCCCCTGACCTTCACCCAGCAGACCGATACATCGGGAACGGTCTTTACTCCCACCGACACATCCCAGACGCCCATCTACGACAAGAACGCCACCGGGCTTACCATGGTCGCCCAGTGGAGATGGCGGCAGGCATTCATTCCGCAGCTGCTGGACAAGGCAACGCTGGCCTGGCAGGACACCGATGTGGGCGGCACCGTGACCATTGTGGAGAGCGCATCTTCCGACACCGAGATCGGCGAGGACTACAACCCCAACGGCGGCACCGGCGGCAGGGCGTACTATTCCGGCATCAACGAGACCATCGTGGCCAAGGCGGAGGAGAAGCTGGGCTACAGCTTCGAGGGCTGGTACGATGC
>JBJEQK010000062.1:0-1228 GCA_051881715.1 Acutalibacteraceae bacterium | reverse complement strand
GCCGGTCAGACGACTGCCGTGCAGAACACCAACGGCGGCACCTTGAGTGAAACCAGCGTCACGGGCAAATACGGTGTGGACAAGGCAACCAGCACGGCGACAGCCAAGGATGCCTACCGCTTTGTGGGCTGGTACACCTCCGTGTCCAACATGAACAACAACAAGTCCCCCGACACCAACGAAACCAAGAGCGTTACCATCACGGGCGACGCCACCTATTACGCCCTGTTCGAGGCGATCGACTACGAGATCACTTTGCAAGGACCCTACACCTCCTTCGTTAAGGAAGAGGTGGACGGTGACGGGGACGACAGCAACGATGTCCCCGCATACTTTGCCTCCGCCATTGCCGGCACCGGCAAAAACGCTACTGACCCCGGCCGCACGGACGGCTTCGGCAACACGATCTCCACTGGCGTGACCTACTCTCTGGGCAACAAGGAAAACGCCGGCGTGATCCGCGTTGACCTGACGATTCCCGCCGGCTCGTACATCAAGATCGGTGACGTGACGAACGAAGCCTACTACGGCAACATCCCCCACGAGGATACGCCGGTGATGACCGATTCCGCAGACGTGATCTACAACAAGGGCAGTATCTACAAGACGACCGAGGAACGCACAGTCTCCTGCTATTGGTCTGCGGCAGACGTGAAGGAGGGCGAAACCTACGCCTTCATTTTCGACGGCGTGTTCACGGCGGACGATGCCACGGCAGAGATTTTTGTCAATCAGGAGCAGACCGGATTCGCCGTGACCGGCGGCAAGACGACCCTCGTCAGCCCGGCGGACGGCTACAGAGCAAACAGCCACTATCCGATGTACGAAAAGGTGATCGAGATCCTTTCCGACGTTGCGGGGGTCAACAGCGACAATTCTTTGCGCAGCATGATGAAAGGCGTCATATTCAGTTTTTTGAGGACGGTGATCTGAGATGAAAAAAGAACAGTTTGAGGTGCCGACACTGGAGGTATTCACCTTCGACGCGCAGGACGCCATACTCACCGCAAGCAGTATCACGCCGCCGGAGTACATCATCCAGTACAACGACTACGCCGCCAATGCCCTGCACAATGCGCTGGGCGTGGACAGCGTCGTGCGCGAAAATTAAATGGAAAGCATCCCGATGGCTTCGGCTGTCGGGATTTTGCTTTGCAAAATGCAAAGCAAAAATGGTTCATCACGGATTTTTGTGGGATTAAAAGTTTCGGTCAAGCCTTTTTAAAGG
>JBJEQK010000061.1:0-14400 GCA_051881715.1 Acutalibacteraceae bacterium | reverse complement strand
ACGTGTTTGCGGTGCAGAAGGGGTTGCCGCTGTTCGGACTGCGGGGCGAGGTTCCCGTGACCGTTTCCTATTTCGGCTTTGAGCAGACATTTTCGGTACAGGTTCATCTGAGCGCATGGCAGTGGTTCGTCAAGATCGTGCTGTTCGGTTGGCTTTGGTACTGAGTAATTTAGGCGTAATATAGGAGGGACAGAAATGCGCAGAAAAGCAGTGTACAGCTCTGTGAGTGTGCTGCTGTCCCTTTTTCTGGTTTTGGGCGGATATTTGGCATTTCACGGCGCCAAAACGAGACTGCCCCACAACCCCTTTCAGGCCGAGGCGCAGATCACTGCGGCGCAGAGCCAAAAGATCGCCGGGGAAACGACACGCCGGGAGACTCAACTCGCCACGGCGCTTTCCGAAGAAAGCGCGACTGTGGGCACATCCTCCTCGGAAACAGTGAAAACGGCGCCGAGGACATCGGCGGGCGAAACACAGCGCTCCGCCGAGACGGTGACGGGCTTTCGGCAAAGCGGGGGATTGCGCGCGGCGCAGACGGCAAGCACCTCCGCGCTTTTCGGCTTCTCCTCGACTGCGCCGACCACCTCTGCACCGCAGACAACAACGCAGCCGCAGACGACGACCACGAAACCGTATACGCCGCCTTCCCGCACAGAGACAACGACGGGGACGACGGAGCCTGCGCAGGAGGAACCGCAGGAGAAAAAGCCCACCCTTGTGACGGATCTGTCCGACAGGCTTGTCACCCTGTCTGAGCTGACGGACGGCAAGTTTTCCTTTCAGGCGTATTTGGCGGGGGACACGGACGGCTATTCCCTGCGGGTACATCTGTACAGCGCAGGGGAGGATACGGGACGCTACCTTTCCCCCGATGGTGTTTGGTATCGCCCGTCTCTGACGGTGGGCGTGCATTATCTGACGCTGTATGTCAAACAAGGGGACAGCGTTGTTTCCGAAAAACGCTTCACCGTGCAGGTCGAAGCGCAGAAAGCCTCCCCGGAAAATCCCCAAATCGGCGAGGAGCCGCCCGTGATCGAAACCAATCTGGACGATAAGGCGTCCAATACCACTTCAAACAGCCGTTACAACTTTATCGTCACCGCCAAAACGGCGAAGGGCGCGCCCATCTACGCAGACGGCATCTGCGTGTGTCTGGACGGCAGGGAGGTCTATGACCCTCAAACCGCCGGCGCCGCATCCTATATCTATTCGCTGTACTTCGACCCGCCCAATGTGGGGGACGAGGAAACGCACACCGTGACGGTGCTGGCGTGGGACAGTGCGGGAAACTCGGCGTTTCGCACCTACACGCTCACCTACCGCCGCATCCCCGAGGGGGAACAGAGCGGCGAAGTCACGGTGGTTCTGGACGCAACCACGGTGGGACTGGACGTTTTGGAGCAGGAAACAGTGACTGTGCATTCGGGTGAAAATGCAGCGCAGGTACTGCTGCGGATGCTGGAAAACTGTGGTTATACCTGTGAATATGAGGGCAATACAACGGTCGGATTCTATTTAAAGCGTATCTCCAGAGGGGATATGTGCAAAGGCGCCGCTGTGCCGGAGGCGCTGTGGGAACTGATCCTGCGGGACGGCATCACACCCAATACGGCACAGCAGGACAGAGACAGCCTCGGCGAATATGACTATACCATGGGCTCCGGGTGGATGTACAGTATTGGTCAAGCCCTCTATCCCGGCACAGGGATGGAGAACTGCTATCTGAATCCCGGCGATGTGCTCACGGTCAGCTTTACGCTGGCATGGGGCAAGGATATCGGCGGCTTCGATACTTCCGGCGGCGGGATGGGCAATCTGGGCGGCTACTGCGGCATTTGGCGAGACGGCGTGTATACCCCGCTGGAACACAGCTGGGTGGAAAAAACGGATGCACACGGCGAAACCTATTATGAATGCAGCGTTTGCCACACAACGAAAAAAGAGGAGGATGCGGCATGAAAAGAATAATTGTGTTTTTTCTGTGCCTTTGCATTTTGACACAGCCTGTGTTCGCTTTTTCGGAATCGGACGAGCTTCGGCAGACGGCACAGGGCGTGGTCTCGATCTCGGGAACGGACAAAATCTTAAAAAGCGAGACGCTGTTCCCGGCGGGGACGTCTGCCTCGGACTGGCTGGCGATGGCGTATGCGCTGGCAGGACTGGATGCCGACTTTGCCGCCTACAGCAGGCGGCTGGAAAAGTATGTGCGCGATGCCTACAGGCAGGACGGCGGCTTTGGGGAAAACAATGCGACCCGATGGCACCGCATCGCCCTGACGGCAACGGCGCTGGGCAAGGATCCAACGGCGTTCGGCGCCGATCTGATTGCGGACGGCACCTATAATTTCTCCGGCGACTGGACGGCGCAGGGGGTCAATGCCTGTATTTTTGCCCTCATCACGCTGGACAGCAAGCCGTATTCCGTTCCCGCAGACAGCCGCTACACCCGGGAGGATCTGCTGCAATGCATTCTGCAAGCGCAGAACACGGACGGCGGCTTCGGTCTGGGCAAGGACAGCTCCGATGCGGACATCACTGCCATGGCGGTGCAGGCACTTTCTGCCCACACGGACAGACAGGACGCCGCACAGGCTGTGGAGAATGCGCTGGAGTATTTAGCGGCAAACATGAGTGCCTTCGGCGACTTCTCGTCCCAAAGCTCCGAGACCATATCGCAGGTCATCATTGCGCTCTGTGCCGTGGGACTTGACCCACAGACAGCGCCCCGCTTCACAGAAGGGGATGTTGATCTTCTGCAAGCGCTGGAGAAGTACCGCCTGTCGGACGGGAGCTTTGCGCACACGCTGCGCGACAGTTCGGGCAATCTCATCGCCACACAGCAGGCGATGCTTGCGCAAATCGCCGTGCAGAAACTGCGCACCGACGGCACGAGGCTGTATGATTTCTCGCAGATAGAACCTGCAGAGAAAAGCGTTTTTCAAAACCCCCTGCTCTGGGCGGGGATCGGTGTATTCTTGGCATCTTTCGGTGCTTCATTTTATATTATGAGGAGAAAAAAGCATCATGTATGAGCTTTCACAGAAAATTCTCGGACAGGTTCGCTCCGTCATCAAGGGCAAGGACGAGGTGAGCAAAAAGGTTTTTGCGGCAATTTTGGCGCAGGGTCATGTGCTTTTGGAGGACGTGCCCGGCGTGGGCAAAACCACGCTGGCGCTGGCATTTGCGGCGACGCTGGGACTGGATGCGCGCCGTGTACAGTGTACGCCCGACACCATGCCCTCGGACATCATCGGCTACTCCATGCCTGACCGGGCACACGGCGGGATGCAGTATCAGCCGGGCGCCGTGATGACGAACCTTTTGCTGGCGGATGAGATCAACCGCACCTCCAGCAAAACGCAGTCGGCACTGCTGGAGGCAATGGAGGAAAGACAGGTGACCGTGGACGGACAGACCCATCCTCTGCCCGATCCGTTCATCGTTTTGGCGACGCAAAACCCCGTCGGTGCGGCGGGAACACAGCTTCTGCCCCAAGCACAGCTGGATCGCTTTCTGATGTGCCTGTCCATCGGTTACCCCGATATGGAGAGCCAGATCGCCATCTTGAAGGATCGGCACCACAAAAATCCCTTGGATTCCCTGACCCCCTGTACCAACGCACAGGGACTTTTGGAAATGATCCGCACGGTGGAAAATATCTTTGTCGCCGACAGCATTTATGTCTACATCACACAGCTATCACAGCAGTCCCGCACGGATGCGGAGCTTTTGCTGGGCATCAGTCCCCGCGGCGCATTGGCAGTCTGCAAGGCGGCTAAAGCGACGGCATTTCTCAACGGCCGGGACTATGTGACGCCGCAGGATGTGCAGGAGATTTTTGCCGATGTCTGTGCCCACCGCATTGTGACGGACAGCAAGGCGCGTCTGCAAGCGCACAGTTCCCGTTCGATTTTGGAGCGGATCCTGCACGAAGTTAAGCCCCCGGAGACAAGACCCTATGCAAAGTGAGAAAGAGATGCGCAGATTCTTTCTGCGAAACAGGATTTTCCTCGGTACTGTTTGGGTCATACTGCTGCTTATTTGGCTGTTCACAGACAGCGGCGTGTTTTTGAGTATCTGTCTGGCGGTACCCGTTTTGTCGGCGGCGACAGCGGCTTTGCAGCTGCTCGCACGGCGGCAAATGCGCGTGCAGGTGCAACTACCCGACGGCACGGTGCAGAAAAAACAGTGCATCGAAGGCAGTCTTTGCGCACACAACGGCTCCTTTGTGCCGGTGCTTCGCTGTTTTTTTGTCGTGGAATGCCTCAACACCTATACCCACGAAAAGCAGACCCTTATCTGCTCGGCAAGCCTTGCACCCCATGAAACGGTGCAGATTCCCTTGCAGACGGCGGCGGAGCACTGCGGCTATCTGCTCTTGACCGTACGGCAGATAATGTTTGCGGATATCTTCGGCGTGGCGGCTGTGTCCAAAAAAGAAACGGGATCCGCCGCAGGGATGCCTGTTTTCCCGGACATCTACCCGGTGAAGCTGGCGCTGAGACCCTTTGCGCTGGGCGGCAGTGCGCAGGGAGAGACGACGCTTGCGGAAAAAGGTGACGACCTGTCGCAGATCTTCCAACTGCGTGCCTATGAGCCGGGAGACAGCCTGCGGCAGATCCACTGGAAGCTGTCGGAAAAGTACGGCACACTCATCACACGGGAGGGCTCTGCACAAGAGAGAGACACCCTGCTGGTGTACTGGGATCCGTCCGGCAGTGTGCAGGAGCCTGTGCTGGCGGACGCCGTGGCGCAGGCGGTGGCGTCGGTGTGCTGTGCACTGCAGGACAGCGGTGTGCGGTTCCGCTTTTGCGCCAACCCCACGGATGCGGATGCTCTGTGCGAGGAAGCGTCGGCGGAGGACATCCATTTCCGCATTTTAGAGGCGATCCGCAGAGACACGCCGGCTTCGCCTCTGCCGCAGGCAGTCGGACGGGGACGAGTGCTGTATTTTTCCGTGCACCAACCTGAGCCGAACGATCAAGCCGTGTGCATTCACTGCGATGCGCAGGCAGGTGAGCTGCAAATACTGCCGGATCATCCCTTGCAGGAGCTGGAACTATGATGCAAAAAGACAGTAAAATACAAAAACGACTTTCCGAGGCGGTCATCGTTTTGGCGATGACGGTCGGAAGTCTGCTGAGCTTTTTGTCTGCCGTGGACACTGCGGACTGTACGAATACCTTTTCTTCGCCGTGGAACGGGCTGTTGCAGCTGGAAAACGCTTTCCTTTTGTTTCTGACGAGAAAGACGGGGAGAATCCATCTGCTGTTTGCCTGCGTGCAAAACAGAGACTATATTTTTGCCGCATCGGCGCTGAGCTTGGTGTTTGCGCTGATCTTTTGGTATGCCGTGCATGAAAAAAAGACGGTCGTATCCTGCTTCCCGGGACTGTGCGTGGTGCTGGGGTACGGGTTCGGTCTTTTCCATTCTGTGCCGGGTCTGCTCCTTTTTTTGTGCGGCTTTTTGCTGTCCATGACGCAGCGTGTCGGTGCCAAAAGCTTTCTGCTTCGCACGCTGTCGCTGACGCTTTCCGTCGCGCTGGTGTGTGCGGCCGTGTTTGCCGCAAAGCCTTCTGTGCCGAACGAACGCATCCAAGCCTGCTTACAGCGGGAACTGCACAGCCTGCGGTACGAAAAGAATGACCCGCTGCCTGAGGGCGACCTGCGCCGAGATACGGCATCGGCGCAAACGGACGATGCCGCCCTTCAAGTGCAGATGCAGACGCCGCAGAGCGTGTATCTGCGGGGGTTTGTCGGCGACGTTTTTGACGGTGTGCGCTGGACAGCGCTGGACAACGCGACCCTTTCGGAATACGCCGATCTTTTCTACTGGCTGCACGAATACGACTTTTACAGCTCTACCCAGACGATGCGTGCCCTGCAGGCGGTGGGTGGCTTTGAAACGCAGAGCGTACAGGTGACGAATCTGTCCGCCTGCAAACAGTATGCATTTTTGCCGACAGTCTGCCGGGCAGACGATCTCCTGCGGCCGGAATATATCCGGGAAACGCTGGTTGCGAAGGCAGAAACCTACACGGCACAGATGCCCGTTTACGATAAAGCGGCGCTGTTTGCCGCCCAGCGGAAGCTGGCGCAGAACGGCTCGGCGGACGGGATGTATATGCAGTGCGAGCGTGCCTATGCGCAGTTTGTGTACGCTACGGCGCTGGACGTCCCGGAGAGCACGGCGGCGGCGCTGGAGCGGCAGATCAAGGACGAGGTGAAAAGCGCAGCTCTTGCGGACAAGATCTGCTTCGTGCTGGACTGGTTCCAACAGTATACCCACACAAAAACGGCACAGCCGTTCAGCGGTTCGGATGCGGCGGCATGGTTTTTGGAGCAGGCCGAGGGTGGAAACGATGCAATGTTTGCCACCGCATCGGTGCTGATGCTGCGCTATCTGGGCATCCCGGCGCGGTATGCGGAGGGATATATCGCTGAAAGCGGGACGGTCAAACGGTCGGATGCCCACGCATGGGCGGAGTATTACCTGGACGGCATCGGCTGGATTCCGCTGGAGACACTGCCGGAGCTGACCCGGACGGAGCGCACATTCTACGAGCAGAGAACAGAGGATGCGCAGACGCCGCCCGAGCAGGCGCAGATCCAGCGCCCGCAGTCGCCCTTGCAGCAGGAAACGGCGGTATATACCCCGTCCTACGGCGCAGTGTTCGCAGGTTCAGGCGGTGCGGCGCTGCTCGTACTGGTGGCTGTTCTGCTTCTGCGCAGACTGCTTTTCCGCAAACGTCAGCGCACGATCCGAGCCATGAATCCCAAGGAAAAGATTCCCGCACTGTTTTCCTATGCGGCGTATGTGCAGGAAAAAAGTGATGTTTCCGTGCCCGACACCGAGGCACAGACCTTGCGGCAAGAAGCGCTGTTCAGCGACCATACCATGACGCAGGCACACGTGGATAGGATGGAGGACTATGTACAGCAGACCGTGGCGCAGTGCAAACAGTCGGCGAAGCCCTTGCAAAAACTGCGTCACCGTTTCTGGGACTGTTTATATTGAGAGGAGGAAGCGGGATGCTTTGTCGGATCCAAAAAATGATCTCGTGGCTGTTGAGCCTGTTTTTTACGCTGGCATCGCCGATGAATGCGCAGCAGCCGCAGGCGGCGGATGAACAGTACACCGTCTCTTTTACGGCGCAGGGAGAGAGCCTGTGCGGGACGATGACCGACGCCGACGGCCATGAGACGGCGATCGACGGCGGCACGGCGCACGTTGCGGCGGGGGAGTACACCTTCTGTGTTGGGGAGGACTGCCGCCGTACCGAGGGGACGGTTTCCGTTTCGGCGGACTGCCGAATCGACGTGGAACTGCCGCAGGGGAATTGGTTCCAAAGCGTGGCGCTATTGGACGCAAATAAAAAGGCGTACCCGGCGCACTACGGCGAAAATACCGCCGTGGTGTCTGTTCCCGACCATGTGGGCAGTGCGGGCGTGTATCTGTATGCACAGATCGGTGACGTGCCCGACAGCACGCAAACCCGGCTGCGCACCTGCTATGTGGGCACCGACGGGGTGGACAGGTCTGAAGTATCCCGCAGCTGGAACAGTCAAAATGTCAGTCTGACTGCGTTGCTTTCCGAGGGGATGCAGGGAAAAAGCTTTACCCTCGAAGCGTTCTATACGGACGGGAAGGGCTATACGCAGATTCAGACATACGCCCTGCAGGTTGAGCGTGTGCCGACCCTTTCGGCGCTGTCCGTGCTGTCGGACGGGGTGAATATCCTGTCAGACTTTGCACGGGACACCGAAAGCTATACCGTGCCCTGCGTTTCCGAGCGGGTGCAGATCATCGCCGCCGCCGACTATCCCGTGCTGGTAGACGGCGGGACGGACTGTACCGTGGACAATGACGGCAAAGCGCATACCGTTACCGTTTCGGCGCAAGGAAAAGAGAAGACCTATACGATCTGTCTGGAGAAAAAGGACGGCGTGTATCTGACTCTTCTGTCCCCGCAGGGAGCCGAGGTGCAGCTGCAAACGGCGAACGGGCAGACGCTTACCCCTGTTTCGCCGCAGGTCTATCGGGTGATTCCGGGTGTGCGGTATCAGTATGCCGCCGTGAAAGACGATATTTACGGCGTTTTTGTGCCGCTGACACTGACCGAGGACTCTGTTGTGCAGGCGAAGGAACCCCTGTGCACGGATGCGCTGTCTGATTTTCGTCTTTACGACCGTTCCGGCGCAGCTGTGCGGTGCGCATACGTCCCGGACGAGCCCTTCACCGCCGGGAACCACCGCTACACGTTTACCGTCTCCGATACCGCCGGTGCGCTGTATGCGCAGGCCACCGCTGCAGAGGGCTACACCGTCTGCGCTCTGTACCGTGCGCAGAGTGCCGACGGCGGGGAAAAGACGGTGGAAATCGCAAACCCCGTCAGCGATACGGGCGCGGCAACCTATCTTGCGCTCTGCCTTGCCCGTACGGGCTGTACCCAGACCGTGTGCCTGCGCCTGTCTCGATGGGAGGGCGAGACGCAGTACTATCAGCAGTACACCGTCGTGCTTCGGCGGGAACTGCACCTGTCCGCTTTGGAAGTTCTGGCGGACGGGCAAACAATACCGCTTCGGGATGCGGACGGCTCGGTGGTTTCCTTTGACAGAGACGTGACGGCGTACGACTTGCACATTCCCGAAACCGCGGCGCAGATCACCCTGTCTGCCGCGTGCACCGATGCGCACTACATCTGTACGGTCAACGGGGATGCGATGGGCGAAAATCATACCATTTCTACGGACACGGAAACCATAGAGATCTGCGTTTATCATGAGGATCCCTTGGCAAAAGAAAAAACTTATACGCTCCATATCGTAAGGCAACCCACGGTGCGGCTTCGCTTCGGCACGGCGCCGGAAAACGCCTGCGTTTTTCTGGTGTACGAAAGGGACGGAAAAAGTGTTGCCCTGCAGGACGGCAGCTTCCCCGTCTGCCCCGGGGAGCAGTATACCTACACCGTGACCGCCAGCGGATATGTGGGCAAAAAAGTGTCCTTTACCGCACCGCAGACGGACAGTGTGTTTACGGTAGCACTGGAAAAGGCGCCCGAAGCGGACACCCTGCCCGATCTTGACGCACAGTGGCCGTCCTTCCGTGCGGATGCGTACAACAACGGAGTGACCGCCGCCAAAACGCCCGTTTCTGCCGAGGAGACGGTGCTCTACTGGGCACAAAAGCTGGGGGACGGAACGGAATCCCAAGCGTGCGGCTGTCCGATTTTGGTGGATGGGTGTGTGTACACCTACGCCGGTACCACGCTGTACAAGCTGGATGCCGCATCCGGCGCAATATTGCAAACGGGGCAGATGGATCATGCATCCGGCTTTGCGATCAATACGCCCACCTATGCGGCGGGAATGCTGTTTGTTGCCCTGGCAGACGGCACGGTGCAGGCGTTCCATGCGCAGACCCTTGAGCCGCTGTGGATCTATCGGGACGCTCTGGGCGGACAGCCAAATTCCCCCATCGCGTATGCGGACGGCTATATCTATACCGGCTTTTGGCTGGGGGAGACGCAGGATGCCAACTATGTCTGTCTTTCCGTCACGGACGAGGACCCCACACGGCAGGACGAGGAAAAGCTGCCGAGCTGGACATATACCCACACGGGAGGATTTTACTGGTCCGGCGCATACGTTACGGATAACTTTATGCTCGTTACCACCGATGACGGGGAGACGGGAACCACCAAGGGCTATGCGCAGCTGCTCTCCATTGACCCGCACACCGGCATTCTGCTCGACAGCGTGACCATGCCCCAGCCGGGAGATATCCGCAGCGGCGTGATGTACGATTCGCAGACGGATGCGTGTTATTTCACCTCCAAGGGCGGCTGGTTCGGCAAGATTCATGTGTCGGCAGACGGCACAGCGGACAGGGAATCCCTGCAATGCCTGCCTTTGCAAAACGGCAGTACGGACGGATCGCCTGCCATGAGCACCTCCACGCCCACCGTTTGCGGCGGCAGAGCCTATATCGGCGTTTCCGGCAGCAGCCAGTTCGGCAACTACAGCGGACACAACATCACCGTGATCGACCTTGCACGCATGGAGATCGCCTATACGGTGCCTGTGCAGGGCTATCCCCAGTCCAGCGCCATGCTTACCACGGCGTATGACAGCGGAGACGGCACGGTATATGTCTATTTCTTCGACAACTGTCTGCCGGGCAAGCTGCGCATCTTGCGGGACAAGCCCGGACAGACGAAAGCGCAGGAAACGGTGACGGAGACCTACGTACAGGACGGTAAGACCTACACCTGTGCGGTGGCGCCGGCGTTGTTTACGCCCTGCGGCGCCCATGCGCAGTACACCGTTTGCAGTCCCATTGCGGACGAAAACGGGACGATCTACTTCAAAAATGACGCCGGTTATCTCTTCGCACTGGGCAGTGCGCCGACAAAGCTTACCGTGACGGCACAGCCGAATAAGCTGACCTACAGGCAAAGCGAAACGTTTGACCCAAGCGGTATGCAGGTGACGGCTTCCTTTGCCAACGGCACCGTGCGGGATGTGACGAACTACGTCACCTGGTCCAAGGCGGCGCTGTGCGCCGACGACACGGAGTTTCAGCTTCGTTTGCCGTATGTGCTTTATCACGACGGTGCATACGGTGCGGGCACGACCTTCCCCGAACCGACGGTGACCCTCTCTTTGCAGATCCTGCCGCAGTACACGGCGGGCGATGTGGACGGGGACGGCAGTGTCACCGTGGCGGACGCCGATCTGGTCTACGCCTGCCACAACGCCCTGTGTACGCTGACGTCCGAACAGCTCCGGCGTGCGGACATGAACGGGGACGGCAGGGTCAATGCCCTGGATGCGGCACTGCTCTATGCGTTGGTTCGACAGCAGGGGTACAGCGGCGAATCTTAAGGAATTCTTAAGGAAATATTATGTGTTTTTCCATTGCTTTTTCGCCTGCGTTTCCATTATAATAGCAATACAGTATTTACCCGTGTATTTTTATCAGATAGGGGAGAAAACGATGCATACGGTATTGGTTTGCGATGACGATGAAAATATCGTCCGTGCACTGCGTGTCTATCTCATGGGCGAGGGCTACAACGTGGTCGAAGCGTACAACGGAAAGCAGGTGCTGGAAAAGATCGAACGGGAGGATATCCAGCTGGTGCTGATGGATGTGATGATGCCGGAAATGGACGGGATCACCGCACTGGTGGAACTGCGCAAAAAAAGCAATGTTCCCGTGATTCTGCTGACGGCGAAAAGTGAATTTTCCAACAAGGTGCTGGGGCTGAATATCGGCGCAGACGACTACATCACCAAGCCCTTTGACCCGGCGGAGGTCATGGCACGGGTCAAAAGCCAGCTGCGCCGCTATGTGGTGCTGGGTGCGGAGAGCGCGGCGAAGGACAATGTGTTTCGCTGCGGCGGCATCGAGATGGACGATGCTGGAAAGCAGGTGCGGGTGGACGGCAATCCGATCCTGCTCACACCCATTGAGTACGAGATCCTCAAGCTGTTCCTGACCAATCAGGGCAAGGTGCTCTCCCACAAGGAGATCTACCAAAACGTGTGGAAGGATGAGCCACTGGGCGGCGAAAACAACACCGTGCTGGTGCATATCCGCCATCTGCGGCAAAAGGTGGAGATCAATCCCGCAGAGCCTCGCTATATTCTGTCCGTCTGGGGACACGGCTATAAAATGGATAAGAGGGATTGACCATGAGGATTTCTCTGAAAAGCCTGACCGACCGGGTGACGGCGATCTTTCTGTTCGTGCTGTTTATGGAGATCTCCGTGGCGATCGCGCTGGGCATCAGCTGTATGTACGACTACCACTTTTATGCATCCGACCGGGACACCTACGCTCTGCAGGAGGCGTTTCGGGTAAAGTCCGAGGCGGATATCGAGCATATTTTTGAGTACGCATCCTTAAACGCACAGCCTGCCCAGTCCCTGTCTGCCACGCAGAAAAACAAACTGCACAGCTACACCGTGCGGTATGCGCCCGAGTCCACGAACATCCGCTTTGTCGTCTGCGGGCAGGACGGGCAGACACTGCTGACGAACCTGTCCGCACAGCAGACGGACGAGCAAGCGTATATCTACGAGCGCTTTGCCGAAAACGTGGACTACGACATACAGGGCAGTCCGACCCGCACCACCATGCAGTTCTACATCTGCCGCAGTCTGCCTGCCTCCGACTCCTACCGCTTTGTCTCCACGCTGATTCGTGTGGCCATCGCCATACGCTTTCCGCTGATCGGGCTGTTTGTGCTCTCTCTGATCGCAGCGCTGGGCATCATGGGCGCCCTGATGAGCGCTGTGGAGGTGACGGACGAAAAGGGCAGAGAGAAGCGGGAGTACTTCATCGACCGCATCCCGCTGGATCTTTTGATCCTGATCCTGATTTTCGTCTTTGGCTTTTTCGGCGTGCTGGTCGCCCTGACGGCGATCGCCGATGTGCGCAACACCAACATCGTCCTGTGGAACGCCATCATTCTGATCATTTCCTTCTTCCTGTCCGTCCTGGCGCTGGTGTTCAACCTGTCCGTGGCGGCACGCATCAAGCGCGGTCATGTCTACCGCAACACGCTGATCTTCCGCCTGATCGCCCGCATCCGCAAGCTGTCCGGCAAGGAGAACGACGGCTACTTCAAGGTACCCTTCATCGGCAAGGCCATGCTCACGGTGGGCATCGCCGTGGTGGCGGAGCTGGTGGTACTGCTGTATTTTTTGTACCAGTACTATACCAGCGAGACGGGACTTTTGAGCGACTTCAAGTTTGTGTGGTACGTCTGCTTCTGGGCGGCGGGACGCTTTATCCTGATCCCGGTCTTTTTCATGATGGCGCTCAACCTCAATCGTCTGCGGGAGAGCGGCGAGCATTTGGCGGAGGGGGACTTCGCCTTTGATGTGGAATCCAACATCATGTTCGGCGACTTCCGGCAGATCAACGCCAACCTCAACAAGATCCGCGGCGAAATGATGGAGGCGGCGGAGGAAAAGAACCGCAGCTATCAGCTGCGCAGTGAGCTGATCACCAACATCTCCCACGACATCAAAACGCCCCTGACCTCCATCGTCAACTATGTCGATCTTCTGGAGCACAGCGGCGCAGACGCCGAGGAATCGGCGGAGTATATGCAGATTCTGAAAAAGCAGTCCGTCAAGCTGAAAAAACTGCTGGAGAGCCTGATCGAGGTCTCCAAGCTGACGACGGGTGAAATTTCTGCCCAGATGGAACAGCTGGACGCAGTGATGTTTATCGAGCAGACCGTTTCCGAATTTGCCGACCGGCTGGAGGCGGCACAGTTAGAGATCGTGCCGACCTATGCGGCGCCGGAAATGCCTATCCATGCCGACGGCGACAAGCTGTGGCGTGTGTTTGAAAACCTGTTTGAGAATATGCTCAAGTATGCCCAGAGCGGCACCCGTGTGTACGTGGATGCACTGCAAGAGGAGGATCGGGTACGGATCGTCTTTAAGAACATTTCCAAAGACCGTCTGCGCCAGAGCGGCGAGGAGCTGCTGCACCGCTTCTCCCGGGGCGACACCTCCCGCCACACCGAGGGCTACGGCTTAGGGCTGTCCATTGCCCAGAGCCTGACGGAGATTCAGGGCGGTACGCTGACCGTGACGGCGGACGGCGACCTGTTCCGGGTGGATCTCACGTTCCAGTCCGCCGAGGAATAAGGGACACAAAACCGTTTTACCCATAAAACAGCGCTTCTCGCGGAAAATTGCACGCCGAGAGGATGTTCGCTTTATCCAAACACAAGAATATCCTATCTCTTTCTCGGGTAGGATTTTATCCTACTTTTCCCTCCGCACCAAGGCTTCCCTCGGGGGAAGGCGTTTGTCACAAATCTTTGACAGACCGTCTATAAACCGACCGTGCAAAATTTTGCACGGGTCAGACTGTCGATAAAGGCGCCCGAGCGCATACACGACAGTGTAGAAAAAACATAGGCATCGGAAGACCATGCGAAACACAAGCAGCGACACGGCATCGAACCGTGCCGCTGCTTGTATGCTTGCCGTTTTTTCGGGCTCGGAGTACTCTTGTACGCCTATCGCCCGAAGAAAACGGCATCGGGCATCCTTTCTCGCCAGTCTGCCAGCTTGTCTAAAAAGTGATTTCTTCAAGCACGCAGGAGCGGCATGAATTGGTGCAGTGCTACTGTTTTCAGTTTCTCCTGCACTGTCATGTATGCGCTTGGGCGACGTCATCGGCAGCTTGGCTCCCCTGCGAGGGGAGCTGTCTGCGCAGCAGACTGAGAGGTTCCAAACACTGCCGTAAACAGAAAGCAAAACTCGGAGGAAAAACCCTCCCGACGAGGCTCACGCCTCGCCACCCTCCCTCGCAGGGCAATGTCATTAACTTAAGAACGAAAGAAAAAGTTGCACAAAACAATGATGT
>JBJEQK010000060.1:0-14430 GCA_051881715.1 Acutalibacteraceae bacterium | reverse complement strand
TAATGACATTGCCTGCGAGGGGAGCTGTCTGCGAAGCAGACTGAGGGGTTCAAAATGCCGCCGCAAGCAGACAGCAAAATTCGGCGGGGTAACCCTCCCGACGAGGCTGATGCCTCGCTACTCACAGGGAGGGCTCAGCTTAATAAGGCATGACCAAAACTTTTATTTCACAAAACCCATGATGAAAAAAAGAGGCTTTTCCCGGTTTGATTCCGGGAAAGCCTCTGCCTTCATTTATTCGATTGCCGCCTTGACACGGTCGATGACATCGTCCAGCATTGCCTTGACGGAAAGCTTTCCGACGCCGACGATGATGTTGTTGCACTGATTGACGGGGATCAGCAGCTTCAGCGCGCGGCTCCTGCCGACGGCGGCAGCCATGGCGGGGGTGATCTCGCCCAAAAGCGCATCCGCAACGACGATGCCCACGGGGCCGATGAGGATATCTGCGGCGGCGGCATTGAACATTACGGCGTTCTCTCCCGTGGCGGCCTGATCTGCACCGCCCTTGAGCATGGCGGCGGTGGCCATGCTGTTGGTGCCGACTGCGGTAATGCAGACGCTCGGGCACTCCGCTTTGAGCCGTTCGATGATCTCACGACCGATGCGCCCGCCCTGTCCGTCGATCACCAGTATGTTTTTTTGCATCATTCGTCACTCCCGATCACGTGTCCTCCGGGTTGTCGTCCGCCTCATAGGGAACCGTTTCCACGTCTGTTTCGGGCGGCAGAGTAGTGGTGGTCGTTGTGGGCGCAGTCGTGGTGGTGGTCGGCGCTTCGGTTAAGGGCGCCTCATAGACTTGCAGGGTGACGCGCTCTCCCTTTTCGTACTGGACTTCGGGCGTTTTGCTCATTTGGATGATCTCGCCCGCCGGATGGGAGCCGTCATTGGCACGTTCGCTCTTGGTGACGACAAAGCCCATTTCGGTGAGCATGGGATACACATCGTCGTAGTTTTGCCCGAGCACATTCGGCAGGGTGATCTTTTCCGCACCCTTGCTGACGGTCAGGCGAATTGCCGTGCCGGCGGGAACCTCGGTGCCGGGTTGGACGTCTTGGTCGATGATATAGCCCATCTCCACATCTTCGTTGTAGACTTCCTCCTTGGTGAAGGTGAAGCGGGACTTGTAGTAGTCGCTGACGATGACCTCCGTGTAGCTCTTGGTGCGGAAGTCCGGGACGTTGACCATCTCGAGGTTTTCAGAGACCGCCTCGGTGGGGTCGGAACCGAAACCGATGGAGCTGAAAACATTGTACTCCTCAGGCAGGATGGTTACACTGATGAGCAAAAAGGCGGCAAGACCGATCACCACGCACAGTACGGCGGCCTTGATGGCCGTGGACAAGCCGGTGTTTTTCTTCTTCTGGGTGTTTTTCGCAGGCTGCGTCGCCGGTTTGCGCGGGCGTTCCGGCTGGGCTGTGTGCCGCTCCACATAGCTTTCCTCCGCAATGGCGGCGGCTGGGGAAGCGGTGATCTCGGCGTGGAGCTGTTCGATGGTGCGGGTACGATCCTCGGGCAGGATCTGCAGGGAATTGACAAGACCGTTGATGACGTAGGCGGGGAGCTGTTCGGCAAATTTGCCCGGAACCATCAGGCGGTCATTGGTGACGCGGGTGGTGGCTTCGATGGGATCGGTGCCGATGAGCGCACGGTACAGCACGGCGCCGAAGGCATAAACGTCCGTCCACGGACCCTGCTGTCCCTTGTAGCCGTACTGCTCGATGGCGGCGTACCCCGGGAACAGCTGCGCCTGCAAGTCACTGCGGGCAGTGCGAACCTGCGGAATGCAGAAGCCGGTGATGCGCATTTTGCCGTCGCCGCCGATGACCAGCGTCAGCGGAGAGATGCCGCGGTGGATGATGCCGTTGCTGTGCAGAGTGCCCAGAGCGGAAAGCACGGGCATCAAAAGCTGGCGTGCCTTGTCC
This sequence comes from Acutalibacteraceae bacterium, assembly GCA_051881715.1. GTDB lineage: Bacteria > Bacillota > Clostridia > Oscillospirales > Acutalibacteraceae > UBA1425. The sequence continues at coordinate 12,505 of JBJEQK010000060.1, read as the reverse complement.
CAAGAGATGTAACCGGTGCGGCTGCCGAGGAGGAATTCCCGCAGGGTGATCCCCTCGATGTTTTCATAGACGGCGTATACGGTGCCGTAGTCCTTGAGCACCTGAAACACCCGGACGATGCCTGCGGCGCCGGAGAGGCGGCTGAGCTTGCTCCACAGATCGAGAAAGCTCTGTCCGCATTCGGCATATACGGTCTCATTGCCGGCCAGCGGAATGACGTCCACATCGTTGATGCCGCGCTTGACCAGCCCCAAGGGGAAATATTCACGCACACAGACAGCCTTCTGTGCGGTGGTATCAAAGGCGATGTAGCTTGCGCCCTCGCCGTTATATTCGAGAAGCTTGCCGATGATATACCGACCGCCGATCACGGTACGGATCGGCAGATAGGGCGTGACCTGCAGGGAATCGACCTGAAAACCGCAGTGGGGACACTGCTTTTCACGACCGATCTCGTGCATACAGCCCATGCAGAGATTGTCTGTATTCATGCTCGCCACTCCTTAATGTACAAAAAATCACTTTGTATTATAGCATGGAGCGCTATTTCTGTCAAGAAAAAAGACCGTCCCACGAGGTGTGGAACGGTTCCTTGTGCTCAGAGAATATAAATGCGTACGCCGCGGATTCCGAACTGCCAGCATTCGCTTTCGGTGTTCATATACAGGTCCATGTCTGCCCAGCCGCCCTTGACGAATCCGCCCGTATCGGCGGCAATGGCGTAGCCGTAGACGTATTCGCCGTCCAGAGAAGCCACCCAAAGCTCGGTGCCGTAGGGGATGACCTTCGGGTCTACGGCAACGTAGCCGACGGCCGCAGGTCTGCCGGAGGCGGTGATGCCGCCGCCGTAGTAAGCGGTGGCGATGCCGTCAAAGTAGGAAGAGTAGTTGGCAGGTACGCCGTTTTCGTCCAGTTCAAACCCATCCGGGAGGGAGAGGTTGGATATGGGCACTTTGCCCGATACGGAGAAAACTCTGGTGCCGACAGCCTTGACTTCGTTGACCGGCTCGGTGAGGATCGTTGAAACGATGGGCTCGGAGGCAACGCAGCTCGTGCCGAGGTATTTATCACGGTAGGTGACCTGCTGTGTGCCGCGGGTACCTTTGGAAACAATTTTGCTCTGTCCCTCGAAAAGGCTGTTGTCACGAACGATGGTCGTGCCGAAGTCGATATCCTCTTCGGCGATGCGCTCCTGATAGGTACAGCGCAACACTTCGACCGTGTCGCCCTCGGAGAGGAAGGTCTCCGGCGCAACGCTCAGCTCGTCGCCGTCCTCAAGGACAAGACCCATGGCGTAGACCGCTTCCCCTGCCTTGCAGCCCGTTGTGCGGTAGGTGTAGGTGTTGTCGCCGTCCTCCACAAATACGTCAAAGGCACGGTCAATGTTGATCTCCAGCCCGTCGTAGGCGATGGAGCCCAAATCAACGCTGATCGTATCGCCGTGGTCGAGGGTGATGCCGCCGCTGGCGATGGTGTTTGCAACGCTGCCGTTGGTCTCGACAATGTGTTCCTGACCGTCCACCTCGATGGAGGTCTGCCCGCTTTTGTATACGGTCAGAGCGCTGTTGTCACCGCCGTTGACGGAGGTAACGCCGATCAGGTCATCCTCCGCCAGAGGAATGCCTGCGTGCCGCACAACATGTACGGGATCTTTGCGGAAGGTGTGCACTTCTACCTGCACGGGTTCTCCCGCAACCTTGACGCTGTAGACCGTAGCGGCGAGGGAGGAGAAGGTGAGCGTCAGCGAGGCGATGAATGCCGTTGCGGCGGCTGCACCGATGCAGATTCTTTTTGCGGCAGGATGTTTTCGTCTATTCAGTTTTTGAAAAGCGTGGTTCGTCATCTGATTTCACTCCTTAACGGTGTTCCATTTGGATGCTTCATGCGTGCTTTTTTACGTCCTGAATGTCGGGGCTTCCTTAAGCGCCTGTCATTATATTGTCCAATTTTTCATTTGTCAAATTTTTTGGGCGGGGTAATTTTGTACAACTTGCACAAAAAGGTGAAAAGACAAATTTCCGATTCAGAATAAAGTAAAACATACCCTGTCGAAATATTTTATTTTGGAACAAAAACTTTGTGCAATTTCAAAAAACTTCAAAAATGCGGTTTTGGGGCGAAAAACAATCTAAATTTTTACAATTATTTACAATATTCTACAAAAATGTTAAAATTGTACCTTAGAAAAACAAATGGAAAAACATACAAATATCCGCTCGAAAACGCCTCGGGAAAGCGGCAAAATAGCTGTCGAAAAAAGCGGAAAACGGAACCGTTGTTTGCGAAAAAATACAAGTAAAATAACGCTTTTTTCTGTCGCAATAAGAAAAATAAAGGGGCAAAAACCGACGTTTTTTATGCAGAAATGCGGGAAAAAATACGGGGAAAACCTTGGATGATAATTGGAATTCGGAAAAATAAATATTCCTTTCAGGAAACAAAATGAACCGAAAAATTCCGGGAAACGCCTTGTCCGAATCGGTGTCGGAAACCGTTGCTTTTTTCTGCATTTTTGCACGCCGAAAAGGCGTATATATAAAATGTATACGCATTTGAAAAATAGACTTTTCAAACGGGAGGATTTGTGGTATAATTTATGGCAACACAGCAAAGGAGAATGTACATGGAATTTCGCATGATTGACAATAAAGGCACGGCAGAGGGTTACTGCCTGATCAAGACGCTGGAAAAGAAGATCAACGTCAAGGGCGTCCCGTACCTCGACATGACGCTGACAGACCGCACAGGCGAGATCAGCGCAAAGCTTTGGGATTACCGGGAGGAGATCCACGCCTGGATCAAGCCCAATATGCTCGTCAAGGTGCGCGGCGTGATCTCGGAGTACAACGGCGCCGACCAGTTCCGCACAGAGCGCATCCGACCTGTGTCGGACGTGGACAATGTGCGCATCGAGGATTTTGTGCCTTCTGCGCCGTACAGCGGCGAGCAGATGTTTGACACGCTGGTGCAGCTGGTGGAGTCGTTTGAAAACGGGGAGCTGAAGAGACTGGTGCTTTCCCTGCTCTCGGAGAACAAGGAAAAGATGCTCTACTGGCCGGCGGCGTTCAAGCTGCATCATGCCGTGCGGGGCGGACTGCTGTACCACACGCTGACGCTGGTACGCTTGGCGCAGGAGGTGTGTGCGGTGTACCCCTTTGCAGACAGGGAGCTGCTGCTCTCCGGCACGATCCTGCACGACATCGCCAAGTTAGAGGAGTTCCACGCAGAGGCGACGGGCATCGCCTCCGGCTACACGACAGAGGGCACGCTGATCGGACATCTGGTGCGCGGCGCCATGCTGGTGGAGAAAAAGGGACAGGAGCTGGGCATCGACGGCGAAACGCTGATGCTTTTGGAGCATATGCTCATTTCCCACCACGGGGAGCCGGAATTCGGTGCGGCGGTACGCCCGATGTTTTTGGAGGCGGAGATCTTGTCCTCTCTGGATATGCTGGATGCGCGGATCTTTGAGATCCAGTCCGCCCTCAGCGGTACCGAAAAGGGCGAATTCTCGGCGCGGCAGTGGGCGTTGGAAAACCGCAAATTTTTCAACCACGGCAGAGTGCAGGCGCAAAGCGATGCAAAACTGATCTGACGCTGTGCCCCGTGGGGCGGCAGACATTATTTATAGTAAAAGAAAAGGAGAATCGGTATGAGAAATCATGAAGTGACAAAAGTCCAGCCCTTGCTGAGCAGTGACGGCACACTTCGCGAGCCCGGCTGGTCACGCAAAATGGTACAGGTCTATGACCGCAGCCGCATCAAGGCGCCGGCGTTTCGCATCAAGGAGTGGGACTACTATCTCGTCGTGTCCCAGAAAAACGAATTTGCCGTGGCGCTGACCATTTCCGACGACGGCTATATCGGTCTGCAAAGTGCGTCTTTGCTGGATTTCCAAAAGAAATGGGAGCATACCGAGACGATCCTCAACGCGTTCCCCATGGGCAAGCTGAAACTGCCGTCCGATTCCTCGCAGGGCAATACGGTGTACCACGACAAGCGGCTGGACATGGAGTTTATCGTCACGCCCGGCAAGCGGCGCTTGATCTGCAACTTCAAAAATTTTCTGGACGGCAAGCCCTTCCACTGCGACATCACCCTGAATCAGCCCGAGATGGATTCCATGGTGATCGCGACCCCGTGGGACAAGAAGGGCAGATTCTACTACAACCAAAAGATCAACTGTATGCGTGCCTGCGGCAGTGCCACCTTCGACGGCAAGACCTATGCCTTTGACCCGGAAACGGACTTCGGCACGCTGGATTGGGGACGGGGCGTCTGGACGTACGACAACGTGTGGTACTGGGGCTCCGGCAACGGAATCGTCAACGGCAAGGACTTCGGTTTCAACATCGGCTACGGCTTCGGCAACACCGCCGCCGCAACGGAAAATATCCTGTTCTATGACGGCAAGTGCCACAAGCTGGACGATGTGACGTTCCACATCCCTGAGGACAGCTATCTCTCCCCGTGGCGGTTTTCCTCCAGCGACGGCAGATTTGAGATGGAGTTCACGCCCATTCTCGACCGGGCGGCGAAGATCGACGTGAAGGTGATCGTCACCGACCAGCATCAGGTGTTCGGTCGTCTGAACGGTACGGCGGTTCTGGATGACGGCACCCGGCTGGAAGTCAGGGATATGCTCATGTTTGCGGAAAAGGTACATAACAAGTACTGATCTGCCTGTACAACTGCATAACAGCGGAATAAATCATCCGACCTTTGCATACAAATAGGACAAAGGTCGGATATTTGTTTTGAAAGGATGGGTGTTATGCCACAGGCAGAATGGACGTATGAAAAGGAGCGCAAGGAGCCCAAAAAGAAAAAAGCTATGTCCGTACCGGCGGTGCAGTCGATCGTCTGCGCTCTGCTGGTGCTGTGCGTGTTCGTGCTCGGCAGATCCCAGTCGTCGGCGTACCGCGCGATTCAGGCGAAGTATGATGCATGGACGGCGGAAGATCTGTGTGCGGACGGTGTCTGGACGGCGGCACAGCGCATGGCGCAGTCCGTTTGGAAGCCGGTGGAAACAACGGCGCCTGCGGCAGAGGAGACCACGGCGGTCATAGATTCCCGCGCCGAGATCGAGACGGTGACGTCCTCGGGGGGCGAGGATATCCGTGTATTGGACGCACTGAAGGATTCCACCTTTGAGGCGGTGACCGTGTCGCAGGAGGCGGTCATGCCCGTGCAGGGCAAGGTCACGTCAGGCTTCGGCTACCGGGTGCATCCCGTCACGGGGAACCGCAGCTTCCACACGGGGATCGACCTTGCGGCGCCGAAAGGAACGCCTATCCAATCTGCATACAGCGGCACGGTGCAGGAGACGGGGTACACGACCAGCCGCGGCAATTACATTTTGATCCAGCACAGCGAGTCACTTTGCACACTCTATTGCCATCTTTCCGAGATCGAAGTGGAGAAAGGACAGAAGCTGAAAGCAGGAGCGCAGATCGGACTGGTCGGCTCCACGGGGATGTCCACGGGACCGCATCTGCACTTTGAATTGCGGGTGGACGGCATCCGCTGTAATCCGGCGTATGTGCTGAAAAATTTGGAGTATGTCTGATTGCGTGCAATTTCGGTTTTCCCTGCCGGCGGCAGTGTGGCTGACCTATTTTTTGCTTTGTGATCGCAGCGGCGGTGCAGTGTACAGTATCTGTGCCGCCGCTTTTCATGAGTGCGGGCATCTGCTGTTGCTGCTTTTTCTGCACGACAAACCAAAGGCTGTCTCCTTCGGTGTCTATGGGATGCGCATTGAGCAGCAGAGATCCCTGAAACTGTCCTACGGGCAGGAGTTTTTGGTGGCTTCGGCAGGACCTGTGTGCAACCTTTTGCTGGGACTTATCCTGTTGCTTCTGCACCTGCGTATGGCGGCAGGGATCAATTTTGCTCTGGCACTGTTTAACCTCCTGCCTATCCGCCCCATGGACGGCGGACAGATGCTCCATGCGCTTCTGTGCCGGAAAATCCCGCAGGAGAGCGCCGACAGGATATGCAAAAAAATCGCCGTCTGCGGTGCATTTCCGCTGACGGCGATAGGGGTTTGGGCACTGATAAGGGGCGGCAATTACAGCTTGCTGCTGTCGTCCTTGTATGTGGTCTCACTGCTTCTGCCGTAGATCTCGATCTGGTTGGCAATGGCGTATTTTTCCGCCACAGAGTTGGCGGGACAGGTGATGACCAAATCGTCACAGCCGGCGAACGCTTTGGAGCCGATGGTGGTCACCGAGGCGGGGATGACGGCTTTTTGCAGATTGGAGCATCCGCTGAAAGCGTTGTCGCCGATGTCGAGGGTGCCGGAGGGGATCTCGATCTCCTTGAGGGTCGTACATCCGCTGAAAGCGCCCTTTTCCAAGTGCAGGAGCTTTGTGCTGAGTTTGACGGCGGACAGGGAGATACAGTCGGAAAAAGCGTTGGCGCCGATGGACGTCATATTGGCGTGCATGGCGACGGAGGACAGGGAGCGGCAGCCCGTGAAGCAGTTGGCAGGAACGACCTTGACGCCCGAGGGGAAGGAGAAGGTTTTGAGAGAGATGCAGTCAAAGAACATGGCTTCTCCCAAGGCGGTGACCTTGCTGGTGGATTCAAAGGTGCAGGCGGTCAGAGACTTGCACTCGTAGAACACATTGCTGCCCACATGGTTGACACTGCCGACGATGGCAACAGAGGGCAGGCTGGTGCAGTAGGCAAATGCCCAGTCGCCGATATAGGTCAGTTCGTTGCCGAAATTGATCCCGGACAGGGAGGTGCACTGGTAGAACGCCTGGTTGCCGATTTTTTGCAGCGTATCTGCCAGCGTGATATTTTTTAGGTTGGAACAGCCGCGGAAGGCGGCGTTGTCGATCAGTGTGACGCCATTGGGAATGGTGATGGCGGTGAGGCTGACACAGCTGTGGAAGGCATTTTTGCCGATGGTGCGCAGGGAGGAGGGAAGCTTGATGGAGGTGATGCCGGTGTTGAAGAAAGCATTTTCGCCGATGGTGGTGACAGGCTTTCCGTGGATGGACTTGGGCACCTCCACGCTGGTCTTGCTGCCGGTGTAGCCCGTGATGGTGATACTGCCGCCGCTTTCCGAATAGGCGAAGTCTGCATAGGGATTGGCGGTGGTGGATTCCGTGGGCTTTTCCGTGGTGGCCACGGCCTCCGTCTGGGTCTCGGAGGCTTTCTCCGTTACCGTCTCCGTCTCCGAAGGCATGGTGTATTCGGTAGAATAGATGTAGTATTCGGACGGCAGGGAGGTGGTCGTCAGGCGAATGGTGGTGCGGTTGGAGGTCTCCCAGCCGAACACCTTGGACTTGTATTCCTGCAGCCGATGCACGCCGATGGCGATGCCGGCGGCGAGCAGGATGAACAGCAGGATAAGCAGCGTCTTGACCGAAAAGATCTTGTGCAGCAGTGTGAAGTCTTTGGGAGGCTTGATGTCCTTGATCTCCATCTCCACCGGCTCATTGATCGGCTCAGAGACGGACATGGTGGTGTCCAGAACGTTGTTGTCCACCAGCTTTTGCAGAATATCCTGATAAAAAGCGTCCAGCGTTTCCTTGTCGGGGACAAAGGCGACCGTGTTGCGCAGTGCCCACGGGATCGCAGACTCCGCACCGATACAGCGAAACGCCTTTTCTTTTTGCAGGACACTGCCGATCTGGGGCAAAGCGGTTTTGCGCATTTGCGCAAGTGCGCCGCAAACGGATTTTTCGTCTGCGGATAAAATCTCCGCAATCTCTTCGGGCAGACAGGAGGCGTAGTAAAAAAGATAGGCGGAGACTTTTTGCTCCGAGGGCAGTGCCTCAAACACAGAAAGAATCTCGTCCGCACAGGCGGAAAGGTCGAGGGATTGCAGGGTGTTGAAGTCGCAGATGCGGCAGTCCTGCACGGAGAAGGAGGAGAATTTGCTGGCATAGTCCTCCCCGAAAGCAATGCGGCTGTTTGGGTACAGCTCTGCGGCACGGGCAATGTTGTAGCCGTTCAGCGCCGAGGTGAAGCTGCTGTCCTGCTCCAAGTTTTCCAGCGACCGAAAAATATGGACGTAACCCTCGCTCAAAATCTGCAATGCGGCGTCCCGATCGGGAACGATCGCCTGCAAAACCAGATAAGCGGGACGGAAAGACATAAAGAAAAGGGCATCGACTGCCTGACGGTCGCCCTCCTGCGCCATCAGGATCAACTGCCAGATTCCACGTTGATTCATTCTTGAACCTCCGAATTCATTCACTAAATGGAGTATACATACCTATACATCTATAGTATACGCTTTCTGTGCATAAAAGTCAAGGATTTGCAAGTTGTAAAAGAATGTGTTATACTGTTTCGGAACCGAACAGGGAGGATAAGGATATGCTGGACAAAAAACTGGAAAGAATACTCTGCGCCGTGCAAAAGCCGGGACGGTATACGGGCGGAGAGTTGAACAGCGTGGTCAAGGACAAGAGCAAGGTGGATATACGCTATGCCTTCTGTTTCCCCGATACATACGAGATCGGTATGTCCCATCTGGGCATGAAGATCCTCTACAGCCTTGCGAACGCCCGGGAGGACACATGGTGCGAGCGTGTTTTTGCGCCGTGGACGGATATGGAACAGCTGATGCGGGAGAACGGCGTACCGCTGTACGGCCTCGAGAGCGGCGACCCGATCCGGGAATTTGATATGCTGGGCTTTACGCTCCAGTACGAGCTGTCCTTCAGCAACGTGCTCAATATGCTCGATCTTGCAGGATTGCCTGTGCGCAGCTGTGACCGGACGAGCCTGACGCCTATCGTGGCGGCGGGCGGACCGTGCGTGTGCAACAGTGAGCCCATTGCACCCTTTGTGGATCTGTGTATGCTCGGCGAGGGGGAGGAGGTCACCAATGACCTGATCGACCTTTTGAAAAAGCATAAAAAACTCGGCTCGGACAAGCAGACCTTCCTGCGGGAGGCGGCGCAGATCGAGGGCATCTATGTGCCGTCGTTGTATGACGTAACCTATCACGAGGACGGTACGGTGCAGGAAGTCACCGCCAGAGACGGCGCACCCGCCACGGTCAAAAAGCGCATCGTGTCGGATCTCGATACCATGTTCTGTCCCGACAGCTTTGTGGTGCCGTCCATCGAAGTGGTGCATGACCGCACCACCACCGAGATATTCCGCGGCTGTATCCGCGGCTGCCGCTTTTGTCAGGCGGGTTTTTTGTACAGACCCATTCGGGAAAAAAGTCCCGACACCATCAACGAGCAGTGCAAAGCCATTTGCGACGCCACGGGCTACGATGAGATTTCCCTGTGCTCTTTAAGCTCCAGCGACTATTCCCGCATGGAGGAGCTGATCCGCAAGCTGATCGCATGGACGGATGACGAAAAGATCAATGTCGCCCTGCCGAGCCTGCGTGCCGATAATTTCCCACGGGAGCTGATGGAGAAGCTGGCAGGTGTGCGCCGCAGTTCCCTGACCTTTGCTCCCGAAGCGGGCACACAGCGTTTGCGGGATGCTATCAATAAAAATGTAACGCAGGAAGAAGTGCTGCACACGGCGAAGCAGGCCTTTTCCGGCGGATGGACTGCCGTGAAGCTATACTTTATGATCGGTCTGCCTACCGAAACGGACGAGGATGTGCAGGGCATCGCCGACCTTGCCCAAAGGGTGGTGGACGCCTACTATGCCAACCCGGACAAGCCCAAGGGCAAGTCTGTCACCGTGTCGGTCAGCACAGCGTCCTTTGTGCCCAAGCCCTTTACCCCGTTCCAATGGGAGCCGCAGGACGACACCGAGACCATCCTGCGCAAGCAGGCACTGCTCAAGGACAGCGTCCATACCCGCAAGGTCAGCTTGAGCTGTCACCATTCCGACACCAGCTTCCTCGAAGCGGTGTTCGCCCGGGGAGACCGCCGTCTTTCCGAAGTGCTGGAAACCGCATGGCGCAAGGGCTGCCGCTTTGACGGCTGGGAGGATCAGTTCCGCTTTGATCTGTGGCAGGAGGCCTTTGCGGAATGTGGGCTGGATATGGCTTTCTATGCCAACCGCCGCAGAGACTTTGACGAGGTCTTTCCGTGGGATCACCTCGATTACGGCGTGTCCAAGGCGTACCTGCGCCGTGAAAATGAAAAGGCACACGGGAGCGAGACGACGCCCCATTGCCGGCTGCGGTGCGGCGGATGTGGCGCGGATAAACTGAACGGAGGGAAATGCGATGCGCGCTGTAAGACTTTGGATTAAAAAAGAGGGACGGGCAAAGTATATTTCCCACCTGGATATGAACCGCTGTTTCACCCGTGCGGTACGCCGTGCCGGATTGAATCTGTGGTACACCGAGGGCTTCAATCCCCATCCCTACCTGTGCTTTTTGGCGCCCCTGTCGCTGGGACAGGAAAGCGACGGCGAACCGCTGGATATCCGCATCGAGGACGACATGACTGACGGCGAGATCCTGCGCCGCATGAACGCCGTTTTGCCCGAGGGCATCCGTGTGGTTCGCGTGCATGACGCCATCGCCAAAGCATCGGAGATTGCGTATGCGTCCTACACCATATTGCTGGAAACAGACAGCGCCCACGATGCGGAAACCTTTGCGTCACAGGCAAAGGCACTGCTGGACAGCGGCGAACTGTATGCCGAAAAGCTGGGCAAGCAGGGACGCAAAAAGGTGACAAAGCAGGTCAGCATCTGCGAAAAAATGCGTGCCTATGCCGTGCGCTGTCAAGGGGACGCTGTGCGCATGGAGGTGGTGCTGAATGCCGGCAACGGTATGCTCAATCCCACACTTTTGGTGGATGCACTGCAAAAAGCTATCGGCATGAACCCCTTCGTCTCCATCCGCCGCACCGGCTTTTTCCGGGCAGATATGCAGGCGTTTGCATGAGGGAGTGAACGTGATGGAAAACAGTATCGGATTGACCATTAAAGAGCTGAACAATCTGATTTCTAAGAAGTCATATATTCTGTTCACCGAAGCAGTACACGACAAAATCAGCTATTCCGGCTTTCAGGTGATGGAGTATCTGTACAACCATGCCGATTGCCGTGTCCTGCAAAGGGATGTGGAAAGGTTGATTGGTTGTACGAGAGTGACAGCGTCCAAGCTGTTGAATCGCTTGGAAAGGAAAGGGTATTTGCAAAGAACCGTCTGCGCATTGGATGAGCGGCAACGGGAAGTATCACTGACGCCGCTCGGCGAACAGCTGTACAGACAGAGTATTCCCGCCGTTCGTCACTTGGATAACGTGCTGGCGCAAGCTTTGTCCGAAGCGGATTGCGAGGCACTTCAACGAATTTCTGAAAAAATCAAGAAGGTTATGGAACGGTAGTTTCAAATCCCGTGCGCACACATCGTGCGTGCGGGAATTTCGTTTTCTGTCAAGAAAACCGTTAGCCGGCTAACGAATTTGAGTCGGGAGTGCTAAGGGGAAAAGGCGAGGAGTGTCAGAAGTTACTTTTGCACGACACCTTCCACCTGAAAAAGGACAGAAAAACGTTAGCCGGCTAACGAATTTGAGTCGGGAGTGCTAAGGGGAAAAGGCGAGGAGCGTCAGAAGTTACTTTCACACGACACCTTCCACCTGAAAAGGACAGACGAAAAACGTTAGCCGGCTAACGAATTTGGCGCGGGAGCGATAAGACAAACAGGCGAAGATAGTCAGAAGCCCACTTCCGCACGACACCTTCCACCTGAAAAAAGACAAAAAACGTTAGCCGGCTAACGAATTTGAATCGGAAGTGTGTTAAGGTGAACGGGCAAGAAAAGTCAGAAGCCACTTTTACACAACACACCCCACCTGAAAAAGGGCAGGTAGAAAACGTTAGCCGGCTAACGAATTTGGCGCAGGAGCGCTAAGGGGAAAAGGCGAGGAGTGTCAGAAGTTACTTTCGCACGACACACCCCACCTGAAAAAGGATAGAAAAACGTTAGCCGGCTAACGAATTTGGGTCGGGAGTGTGTTAAGGTGAACGGGCAAGAAAAGTCAGAAGCCACTTTCACACGACATCTCCCATCTGAAAAAACAGACAGAAAACGTTAGCCGCTAACGAATTTGGGTCGGGAGCGAGAAGAAGAACAGGCAAAGAGTGTCAGAAGTCGCTTCCGCATGACACCTCCCACCTGAAAAGGACAGACGAAAAACGTTAGCCAGCTAACGAATTTGGCGCGGGAGCGATAAGACGAACAGGCGAAGATAGTCAGAAGCCCACTTCCGCACGACACCTTCCACCTGAAAAGAGCAGAAAAACGTTAGCCGGCTAACGAATTTGGTACAGGAGTGCTAAGGCAAACAGGCGAAGATAGTCAGAAGCCACTTTCACACAACACCTCCCACCTGAAAAAGGACAGAAAAACGTTAGCCGGCTAACGAATTTGGGTCGGGAGTACTGTGGTGAACAGGTAAGAAAAGTCAGAAGTTACATTCGCACGACACCTCCCACCTGAAAAAGGACAGAAAAACGTTAGCCGGCTAACGAATTTAGGCTGGGAGAGCTGAGGTGAACAGGTGCGGAAAGTCAGAGTTGCTTTTACATGACACGCACCCCCTCAAAA
>JBJEQK010000059.1:0-14635 GCA_051881715.1 Acutalibacteraceae bacterium | reverse complement strand
GGCGCCGCCTTTGGAATCCGCAAGCCTTTAAAAAGGCTTGAGCGAAACTTTTAATTCGACAAAGATCCGTGATGAACCGCAATCCCGCACCGGGGCGGTTTTCCTTGGACAGGACAAGTATTGTCTCACTTCCCGTACTCGTCCAGCGAGCGGAAGGTATAGCCCATGCTGCGGGCGGTGTCGATGATATCTCCCATGGCGGCGGTATTGTCCGGGGAAACGGCGTGCAGCAAAATGATCGCCCCGGGGTGCAGTCTCGCCGTCAAGGTGTCCAGCGCGTACTGCTTGCCCTTGGTGTTGTCCACGTCCCAATCCGGGTACGAGCACGACCAGAACACAGACGTAAAGCCGAGAGAATCCACCAGCTCCAGCGCATTTTCACTGTAGGTTCCCTCCGGGAAACGAAAATAGGGCGAGGTATAGCCGAAACGGGTGCGCAGATAATTATCCACCGTCTCGATCTCCTTCGCCATGCGGGTACGGCTGATGGCGGAAAAGTCGGGGTGCTTGTCCGAATGATTGCCCACAATGTGCCCCTCCTTTATCATGCGCGCGATCAGCTGTGGCTCCTGCTCGATATGGTACAGGGTGCAAAAGAATGCGGCGGGCACCTTCTTTTCCTTCAGGACGTCCAAAATCTTCGTGGTGTTGCCATTTTCGTACCCGCAGTCAAAGGTCAGGTACAGCACCTTTTCCTTGGTCTTGTTGTCGTAGGTAATGGCGTGATAGCCGCTCTTGTCGAAATACTTCTGGCTGTTGACGGAGATGTCGTGGGGAACGCCGTTTTTGGAAACACCGTAACTGTGCTCCATGCGCTGTGTGGACAAGCCCCGTGTATTGTCCGGGTCCTGCACAGTAAACTGTACCTCCTGCAGTGCAAACAGCCCCGTGTACGTCTTGCGTGCGCCGGTGGTCTGCTCTGCGGCAGACACAGCCGCCGTCGTTTTCTGCTCAGTGGTTTTTTGTGTGGTCGCCGCAACAGCCTGTACGGTTTCCTCCGCAGGGGCAGAGGGCGTCATTTGTTCCAGCTCCTTCCCCCGCTGAAAAAACTCTCCCGCCAAAGTCGCTCCGCCGATCAGCACCACGGCGCACAGCAGAGCCTGCATAAATTTTTTCATAGTCGCTCTCCCTTTTGTTTTCTTTTAGTATGTGCGCGCAGTGCATAAAAAAACAGAGTGCCGAAGCACTCTGCCAAAAAACTGTTTTTTATTTTTTGGTAACGTCGTTCCAAATCTGACCAATGGTCTTGAAGAACTCCCCGATGGAAACCACGGAAAGCACCTGCTTTAATGCGGGCAGGAAGTTTTGCAGCACTTCTTCGCCGAGGATGGCTTTCAGCAAGCCGCCCCAGAGCTCAATAAAGCCCTTGATGGTATCGACGATGTTGGCTGTGTCCTTGGATCCGTCGCTGTCGTCCGCCGCGATCACAACTGCGGCCTCTTCCTGCGCGGGGATCACAGCAGCGGATGCAAAGAAAGAGGGGATCATTGTTGCCATAAGTACCATGCAGAGAAAAACTGCAATAAATTTTTTCATCCTGATTTCTCCTTTTCTCTTTTACGCCATGCCGATCATGTTTTTCAGGGTCTGAATCGTGGTGGCGAGGATTGCAAAAATGCTGGACCAATCTGCATTCTTGAGAAGTCCCATAATCACTTCAACGATTTTTTCCATTGTAACATACCTCCTAAAATTCACTGAAAAATGTCCAGGATATAAGAGAGCTTACGTCCTGCCTTCGTGTCTGAAAGGAGCTTCTCCACACTTGGAACAAAACCGTTTTCAGACAGAACGGTATATATTCCGCATCCCACGGTGGAGAGTACGACCGACACACACACGCCTTGCAGACATTTCTTGTAGAAAACGGATTTTTTCAAAACCATCCCTCCGAAAAATCTGCCTCGTGTGAAATATCGTCTTTATTATAGCCCCTTCCCCGCAAAAAGTCAACCGGAAAAGCCCTTCCAACAGAGGTATTTTGTAACTTTTTTGTAAACTTTTATTATTTCAGGAACTCCAAAAAGACGGAAATCGCGTGCTTGAGGTTTTCCACGATGCCGGAACCGCCGCCGATAATCTTGAAAAAGGTGATAACGGTGGTGAGCAGTGTGCCGAGGATGCTGATGATTCCATCCAGATCCAAATTCAGCAGTCCCCACAGATCCCACATCACGTCGCCGCTGCCGGAGGACTCTCCCTCGGCGAAACAGACAACGGTGAAGGTAAGCATCAGTGCGATGGCACAGGCAAAAACAGCAAGTTTCTTTTTCATTTCAGTACCTCCAAAATAGTTATTATATCTATTATAGTCAAGATCGTGATATTTGTCAACCGTCAAACGGGCAGAATACGCAGAGCTTTGTCGGTTTTTGTAAAATTGCGGCAGCCGTCCTCGGTGATCTGCACCATATCCTCAATGCGCACACCGAATCGACCCCGCAGATAGATGCCCGGCTCCACCGTCACCACATCGCCCACCGCCAAGGTTTCCCGGCTCAGGGGGCTGAGATTGGGTCGCTCGTGAATCTCCACGCCCACGCCATGTCCCGTGCCGTGTCCGAACGCATCGCCGAAGCCTGTGCCTTGGATAATATCTCTGGCCACGGCGTCCGCCTGCTTGCAGGTCATGCCGGGTCTGAGCGCCGCCAGCGCCGATTGCTGGGCGAACAGCACCGTTTCGTACACCAGCTTCTGTGTCTCACTGACGTGGCCGAGCGCCACGGTACGGGTCATGTCGCTGTGATAACCCTGCGCCACGGCGCCGAAGTCAAAGGTGATGAAGTCGCCGTCCCGCAGTTTCCGCTCGCCGGGTACGCCGTGGGGCAGAGAGGAATTTTCGCCGCTGACGACGATCGTCCGAAAGGACAGCGCATCAGCGCCGCCGCGCAGCATGGCGTAGTCCAGCTCCAGCGCGATCTCCTTTTCCGTCCTGCCGGCCTGCACCGTGGGCAAGATCGTCTCAAACGCCGCCTCGGCAATGCGCTGGGCACGCTCGATCTTCGCCGCTTCCTGCGCATCCTTTTTGCGGCGGAACTGCGAGAGAAGCGCCAGATCGTCCTCGTACAGAAGCTGCGTTTCCGGCACCAGAGATGCATACCGCTGTGCCGCCCGCACGGTGATGGCAGAGGTTTCCGTCAGCAGTTTGCAAACGCCGTGGGCTCGGCAAAAGGCGGGGAACGCCTCGGCAAACTGCGCACTGTCGCAAAGCTCTGCTCCCTTGACCGTCCGTTCCGCCGCTTCGAGGTAGCGGCTGTCGGTAAAAAACACGCTTCCCGTGCGCGTCACCACCAAAACGGCGGCGTCGCAGGGAAAGCCGGTAAAGTAAAATATATTGCTCTCGCTCGTGATCAGCCAGCCGTCCGCATGGGGCGGCAGGGCATCTGCCAAAGCCCGGATTCTCATAAGGTTCCCTCCGAAATACACGTTCCTCCCCTGCGGCGCAGGGACGAAAAAAGACAAGGAGCCGCCGCAGAACGGCAGCCCCTTCATGATCTCTTACTTATACTTGTGCTTACGGGCAGCTTCCGACTTTTTCTTACGCTTGACGGAAGGCTTCTCGTAATGCTCTCTCTTGCGCACTTCCTGGATGATTCCGTCTCTGGAAGTCTGACGCTTAAAACGTCTGAGAGCGCTGTCAAGAGATTCATTCTCTTTAACCTTTACCTGACTCATTGATATTCCCTCCCCTCTGAATTCAGGGGTTTACTAACGCTAACAGATGGTATTATACAATAGGCAATCTGAATTGTCAATAACCCTATTTAAACTTTTTGTAAACATTTTAGCGCACGACCAGATTCACCAGACGACCCTTGACGTACAGCTCTTTGACGACCGTCTTGCCCTCCATGGCGGCGGCAACCTTTTCCTCCGCCTTGGCCAAAGCGATGGCATCGGCAGCGTCGATGTTGACGTCCACATTCAACCGTGCCTTGACCTTGCCGTTGACCTGCACGGCGATCTCCACGGTCTCCTCCTTGCACTTGTCGGGGTCGAACTCCGGCCACTTTTGGTCGGTGACAACGCCGCCGAAGCCCTGCGTCTCCCACATCTCCTCGGTCATGTGCGGCGCAAAGGGATTGAGCAGCAGCGTGAAGGTCTTTAACTCCTCCCGGGTGACCTTGCCGGAATCGTAGAATTTATTGAGAAGCGACATCAGTGCGGCAATCGCCGTATTCGCCTTCAGATTGTCGATATCCTCGCCCACCTTGCGGATGGTGCGGTGCATATCCGCCATCAGTTCGGGACGGTATTCGCCGTCCACCACGATATTTTGCAGACCCCAGGAACGGTCCAAAAAGCGCTTGCAGCCCTTGATGGAGTCGCTGTTCCACGGCGCCGCCTTTTCAAAGTCGCCGATGAACATCTCGTACAGACGCATGGTGTCCGCACCGTACTGATTCACGATGTCGTCGGGGTTGACCACGTTGCCCCTGGACTTGGACATCTTTTCGCCGTTTTCGCCGAGGATCATGCCGTGGCTCGTGCGCTTCTGGTACGGCTCCTTGGTGGGTACGACGCCGATGTCATACAGGAATTTGTGCCAGAAACGGCTGTACAGCAGGTGCAGTGTGGTGTGCTCCATGCCGCCGTTGTACCAATCCACAGGTGTCCAATATTCCAGCGCCTCTTTGGACGCCAGCGCCTCGTCGTTGTGGGGGTCGCAGTAGCGCAGGAAGTACCAGCTGGAGCCTGCCCACTGGGGCATGGTGTCCGTCTCACGCTTGGCGTCGCCGCCGCAGTGGGGGCACTTGCAGTTGACCCACGCATCCAGATTCGCCAAGGGGGATTCGCCGTTGTCGGTCGGCTCGTAGCTCTCCACCTCGGGCAGACGCAGGGGCAGCTCGCTCTCGTCCAGCGGGACATAGCCGCACTTGGGGCAGATGACGATGGGGATCGGCTCGCCCCAGTAACGCTGACGGGAGAATACCCAGTCGCGCAGCTTGTAGTTGACCTTCTTGTGACCCTTGCCGTTTTCGGTGAGCCACTCGATGATCTTCACCTTGGCGTCCTCCACGGACAGACCGGTCAAAAAGCCGGAATTGGTCATGACGCCGGTGGCGCAGTCGGTGAACGCCTCCTTGGTCACATCGCCGCCCTGAACGACCTCGATGATGGGCAGGTCAAACTTCTTGGCAAACTCCCAGTCACGGGTGTCGTGGGCAGGAACCGCCATGATGGCGCCGGTGCCATAGGAAACCAAAACGTAGTCGGAGATGAAGATCGGGATCTCGGTACCGTTCACGGGATTGATGGCGCGCACACCCTTGAGCTCCACGCCGGTCTTGTTCTTGTTGACCTCGGTGCGCTCAAAGTCGCTCTTGTGCGCCGCCTCGTTCTGGTAGGCACGGATCTCGTCCATGTTGGTGAGGGTGTCCGCCCACTTCTCGATCAGCGGATGTTCGGGAGACACGACCATATATGTAGCGCCGAACAGGGTGTCGGGACGGGTGGTATAGACCACGATGGGGTCGCCCGTGGTAGCAGTAAAGGTGACTTCGGCGCCGGTGGAGCGACCGATCCAGTTTTTCTGCTGTACCTTGACCCGGTCGATGAAGTTCAGCTCATCCAGATCGTCGATCAGCCGCTGGGCATACTCGGTGATCTTGAGCATCCACTGGCTCTTGACCTTGTGGATGACTTCACTGCCGCAGCGCTCGCAAACGCCGTTGACCACTTCCTCGTTGGCCAGCACGCACTTGCAGGAGGTGCACCAGTTGACGGACATTTCCTTTTTATAGGCAAGCCCCTTTTTGAACAGCTGCAGGAAGATCCACTGCGTCCACTTATAGTAGGACGGGTCGGTGGTGTTGATCTCCCGGCTCCAGTCGAAGGAAAAGCCGAGGGCTTGCAGCTGCTGCTTGAAGTGGGCGACGTTGTTTTTCGTCACGATCTCGGGGTGAATGTGGTTCTTGATGGCGTAGTTCTCCGTCGGCAGACCGAAGGCGTCCCAGCCCATGGGGTACAGGACGTTGTAGCCCTGCAGTCTCTTTTTGCGGGCAACGATGTCCAGCGCCGTGTAGGAACGGGGATGTCCCACGTGCAGACCCTGTCCCGACGGGTAGGGAAACTCCACCAAGCAGTAGAATTTCGGCAGGGAGTAGTCCTGCTTGGCGTGGAATACGCCGCTCTCCTCCCACCGTTGCTGCCATTTCTTTTCGGCAGCTTTAAAGTCATAGTTTTTCATTGATAAACAGTCCTTTCGGCTTTCAGTCCTTGAGAATGGCGGACAGATCCACCTCGCTGGCATCCGTCCAAAGGCGTTCAAGATTGTAGTACTCCCGGCTCTCCTTGTCAAACACATGGATCAGCACCGCGCCGTAATCCAGCAGTACCCAGCCTGTGGCACGGCCTTCGATGTGACCGTTTTGAACGCCCAGCTGGCTGAGCTCATATTCCACCTCGTCCGCCAAGGCTTTGACATGGGTGGAGGATGTGCCGGTGGCGATGACGAAATAGTCCGCCACGATGGTCTGTTCCGTAACCTCAATGGCTTTGATGTCCTCGGCCTTTTTCTTGTCGAGGATCTCTGCCGCCTTGAGTGCAAGTTCTTTCGGTGTCATAGTAAACCTCCCCTTTTATCTTTTAGAACACACAGGTCATTGTAGCAGTTCACGCTGTCGGGATGGATGACCTGTTCTTTGTCACACAGCTCGGAAATGGTGAACGTCAGACCGAACATCATGGCGCTCTCCAGACTTTTTTCTGCCAAATCGCGCATTTTCTCCACGCCGTCGTACGCCCGGTCGGCGGAGATGTAGTCCGCAATGTAGAGGATCTTTTCCGGCAGGGTCATGTCTCCCCTGCCCGTTGTATGGTAGCGCACGGCTCGCAGGATGTCCTCGTCCGTGATGCGAAGTTCCGTGCGCAAAAACGCTTCCCCCGCCATGGCGTGCCACAGCTTGGGGTTGTGCAGTTCCGCTTCCGTGAGCGAAACGCCGGCTTTCCCCATGAACACGAGGGTCTGTTTTTTGTCCGTGTCCTTCATCACGTCGTGCAGCAGTCCTGCCGTGTACGCCCTGTCGGGGTCGAAGCCGTACTTCTCTGCCAGCTTGCGGGCACTGTCCGCCACGCAGAAGGAATGGTACAGACGGTAGTCGCTCAGCTTCTCCCGCAGCAGGCGGCGATACGCCGTCCACGGGTCGGTATACAGCTCTTTTTGCCGTATATAGTCTGCCACATCGGCGCCCACCCATGCGCACACGTCCTCGCCCAAACGCACCTTTTCCCGAATCTGCGTGGAGCTGATCTCCACGGGCTCGAAGGATTCCAGCGAAACTGCGCCGTCCCGCCCTGCAAAACCGCCGCTTTCCCGGGGTGCGGCGCAGAGGGTGCACAGCTTTTCGATGTCCTCGGAGCGGTACCATGTGTCAAAGCTTTGCAGCATATCCGAGCCGACCAGCAGATAAAACTGCTCGCCCGGATACTGCGCCTGCAAAGCTTCCAGCGTATCCACGGTGTAGCTTTTTCCGCCCCGGCGAATCTCCGTGTCGCTCACCGTGCATCGGCTGTCCGCCGAAAACATCCGCCGGCACATCGCCAGCCTGTCCTCGCAGGACGCCAGATCCGGCGCCGTCTTGTGGGGCGGTACGAAGGTGGGGATCACCAGCACCCGCTCCAGCCCCAGCTGCCGGGCAAACGCTTCGCACAGGCGCAGGTGCCCCAAATGCGGCGGGTTGAAGGTGCCGCCGAATATTCCGATCGCCATGTTATTTGATGTTGACGTGGTTGGTCATGATGTTGCCCGTCGCCACATACAGCAAAGAGCAGATGATGATCTCGAACACATAGCCGAGAATGGGCATCTGCATGAAAATATTGGCGTTGCCGGGCAGACCGATCACCGCCTCGTTGATCGTCAGACCCACGCCCGAGGAGCCGATGGCCAAATACACAGGGATATAGGCGGCGCAGACGTTGCCGACGGTCAGGACGAGATAGATGGCGATGTAGATCAAAATCGCGATAAAGATGGGGTTGTATTTCTGGAAAGGCTTGGTGTTGGCAATGGCCAGAGAGAACGCCACCTTGAAGATCAAAAACAGCGCCTTGACAAACAGGGCGACGACCACAGCAGTCAGCACCTTGATGGCCGTCTGGGGATCGGGCATTCCCTCCATGTTCTGAAGCATCTCGTAGATGGAGTGGACGACCTGCTTGATGCTGTCGCTGGTCTGTGCGACCCAGTACACCACCAAAAAGACCGTCACGGCGATGGCGAACAGGAAGCTGATGGAGACCCAGATCAGGGAGACGATGGTCTTGCTGGCGAGCAGCTGTTTGCCCGTCACGGGCAGGGTAAAGCTGAGATACCCCTGTGCCCCGTAGAGGGACTTGTTGAACATGGTGATGATGGAAAACAGGGTGATGACCAGCACTGCCACGGCGATGGCGCCCAGTACCACGGAGCTGATGGTCATCAGGGACTTGACCTTGAACAGGAAAACCACCAGCATGATCACGAAGGTGATCCCTGCCGCAAGAAACACACCGAACATGGAGTGTGCGGTGGATTTGAATTCGTTCTTAATTAACTTGCCAAGCATATTGATAGACCTCCTTGAAAACGTCTTCGATGGTTCTGCCGTCGGCGCACAGCTCCTGCACGCTTGCCTTGACCAGCACCTTGCCTCTGCCGATCATCAGTACGGAATCAAAAATTTCCTGTACATCGTGGATCAGGTGCGTGGAGAGCAGGATGGTGGAACCTGCGGGGTGGTTGCGCATGATGGTGTCGAGGATGAATGCGCGCGCCGCCGGATCCACGCCGCCGAGAGGCTCGTCCAAAATGTAGAGCTTGGCGTTGCGGCACATGACCAAAAGCAGCTGCAACTTTTCCTGCATACCCTTGGACATGGACTTGATCGTCTGCTTGGGCGGCAGTTCAAACTGCTGGAGCATACGGTACGCCTTGTCCTTGTCGAAATCGGCAAAGAAATCGGCAAAGTATTCGATGGCGTCCACACAGCGCATCCATTCGGGCAGATACGTTTTTTCGGGCAGATACGCCACCATGGCCTTGGTGTGCGGGTCGGCGGGATGACCGTCGATAAAGGCGTTGCCGGAGTAGTCCTTGATCAGACCGACGAGGATCTTGATCAGCGAGGTCTTTCCGCTGCCGTTGGGTCCGAGCAGACCGATGATCTGACCGCCTTCAAAGGCAAACGAAATATCTTCCAGAACTTTATGGCTTCCGTAAGATTTGCTGAGATGTTCCACTTCAATGAGTGCCATAGTATTTCCTCCTTGGGTAATTTATCATCAATCTTCGCTCAGCTCCGCTTCCCGGATGACTGCGTCGGGGATGGCTTCCCCGTGGCGCACGCCGAGAATACACAGCAAGGACAGGGCGAAGCAGATGGGACAATAGACAAACAGGGAACCGTAGGTGCCTGTGAGTACACGGACAATGCCGTAGACGATGGGGGTTGCGATCTGGGCAGAGAAGGTGGCGGTGTAGTAGTAGCCGGTGAAGGTGCCCACCTTTTGCAGACCGCCGATCTCCAAAACGAGGGGCAGGGTGTTGACCGTGATCATCATGTTGGCAAAGCCGCCGAGAATCAGCGCCGCCCAGACAAGACCGATCACCGGCGCACCGTAGATGCGCTCCACGAACAGATACGCCAAAAATGCGGCGATGAACAGACCGAGACCCATCATGATGGTTTTCTTCCTGCCAAACTTTTTGCCCATCTTGCCGGCGGGCAGAGCACCCAGTGCGGTGGACACGGCGAACAGGGTCATCATGGTCGTCGCCTGTCCGGCCGTCTTGCCCAGAATTTCCGCAGCAAAGAGGGCGAAGTAGGTCTGGATGGAATTGGCGCCGCAGAACAGGAAGAACAGCGCCGCCAGCATCAGGATAAGGCTGGTGCGTTCCGCTTTGGACAGCTTCTGCGCCTTGAGCGCTTCCTTCTCCGCTTTCCTCGCCTGCTTTTCCGCAAGGCGGCGTGCCTTGGCGTCCGCTTCACGGTTCTGCTCGGCGGCGGTGTGGATGCGGCTGTCGGGCTCCTTGACCGCAAAGGTCACCACCAGCGTGCACAGGATCATGATCACAGCGGCGAAGCCGAAAACATAGGGTATGTATTCCCCGTCGGGGCTCGCCTTATCCAGACCGAAAATGGCACAGACGATGGTCGCCGCCACCAAAGCCAGCATGGAACCGACGCCGCCGACCAGATTGATGATGGAGTTGCCCTCACTGCGCAGGGCGGGGGGCGTCAGATCGGGCATGAGCGCCACGCAGGGCGCGCGCCACAGGGACATGACAAAGACGAACAAAATGATACACGCCATCAATGCCGGGATGGTGGTCATGCGGGGAATGAGCATAAACAGTACGGCGGCCACGGGCGCACCGATCATGATAAAGGGCTTGCGCTTGCCGAAACGGCTGTGACAGCGGTCGGACAGCTTGCCGAACGCCGGCTGAAAAATCACGCCGAAGATGTTGTCAAAGGTCATGATGATGCCGATAAACAGCGGCACCAGCGTAAAGCCTGCGGCGGCAGAGCCCACATCCTCGCCCTGCGCCTGCATGAATCGCACAAGGAAGGGCATCTTCTCCGCCAGCGTCATGCTCCAGCGGGCGATGGTCTCGGACGAGCCGAGCATTTTGTTGAGAATCGTGGTGACATAGGGGTCGTACACGCCCCATGCGATGGACGATGCCATAAATGCAAAGCCCATCAGGATGGTTTTGCCGTAGGGGAGTTTCATGCCGTTGTCGGCAGTTTTGGTTTTGCCCATGTGTTCCTCCTCTTATTTATTTCAAAAAGCCTTCGATGATAATGGCCTCCGCTTCCGCTTCGCTCAGACCCAGTGTGCAGAGCTTGATCAGCTGGTCGTTGTTGATCCTGCCGATGGCCGCTTCGTGGACGATCTGCGCGTCGCAGTGGTTGGCGGCGATTTCGGGAATGGAGCGGATGTGCGCACTGTCCATGATGATGGAGTCGCACTGCACGTGGGCATGGCACGGGGCGTTGCCCACGGCACGGGGATAGAATACCTGCTCGGAATTGTCCTTGGCGACGGAACGGGAGATGATCTGCGCCGAAGCGTCCTCACCGTTCAGCTGCACCTCCATATTGGAGTGGGCGACCTGATCGCCGTGGGTCATCAGGCGCTCCACCACAGTCAGCTTTGCGCCCTTTTCCAGCTTTGCCGTGGTCTCCCGCTTGGTGGAGTCCACGCCGCGAATCTGCACCATCTCCATCTCGCACACGGAATTTTCGCCCATTTCCACAATGGTGGTCGGGTTCAAGATCCGTCCGCCGGTACCGTCTCCCTCGCCGTAGTGCTTTTCCACATAGCGAAGCTTGGCGTTTTTGCCAATGAAGAAGCGGTGGATGCCGTCGTGCTCCGAGGTTTCACAGCCGGAATTGTGGATGCCGCATCCCGCCACGATCTCCACCTCGGCGCCCTCGCCGATGTAGAAGTCGTTGTATACCAGATCGTTGACCCCGGGCTTTGTGATCACCACGGGGATATGCACCTTGTCCGCCTTGGCATAGGGCGAGACACGGATGTCGATGCCGGGCTTGTCGGTCTTGGGCGTGATCTCGACCGTCTCGGTGGAGTGGCGCACCATGCCCTCCCCGTCCCGGCGGATGTTGTAGGCGCCGACGGTGGGGATATCGTCCATGTCTGCGATATTTCGCAGCAGACCGGAAAGCAATTCATCCATCATTGCGCAGCCGCCTCCTTTCCGCGGAAACCGCAGGATTGCGAAAACTCACCGAGCAGTTCGGGGAAAATTTCTTCTTTTGTCCCTTGAGAGCGGATCTTGCCGTCGGCGACAACGATGATCTCGTCCGCCAGCTGCATGATGCGCTCCTGATGGGAGATCAGAATAACGCTCTTGTGGCGACCCTTGCAGAGCATTTTAAAGGATTCCACCAGCATGGCGAAGCTCCAAAGATCGATACCCGCCTCCGGCTCGTCAAAAATGGCGACGCCCAGCTCCCGCGCCATGAGGGAAGCGATCTCGATGCGCTTCACTTCACCGCCGGACAGGGAGGCGTCCACCTCACGGTTGAGGTACTCCTGGGAGCAAAGTCCCACATTCGTCAGGTACGCACAGCACTCATCCTCCGGAAGATCACTGCCGTGTGCCAAGCTCAGAAGCCGCCGCACCGTCAGTCCCTTGAAGCGGGGCGGCTGCTGGAAGGCGTAGCCGATGCCCAGTCTCGCACGCTCCGTCACGCTCAGGTCAGTGATGTCCTGCCCGTTGTAGAGGATTTTGCCGCTGGTGGGCTTTTCAATGCCCATGATGATCCGTGCCAAAGTGGATTTGCCGCCGCCGTTCGGTCCCGTGATGACCAAAAAGCGGTTCTCCTCCAGCGTGAAGGAGACGTCATTGAGGATGCCCAACTCCCCTTTATCGTCCTCCACCTGAAAAAATATATGCTGTAATTCTAACATTTTATCCAATCACCCTGATTTCACACCAAAAATAGTACGGCGCTTGCCGCCAAAATGCACAGCGTCCACAGCCCGAAGCGCTCCAAAAATGCGCCCGCCCGGATGCAGACCACCGGCAGAAACAGCAAGATCTTTGCCGCCTTGCTGTCCGAATCCGCATACGCTTCCCACAGGTACAGCGCATCCTCATAGGTCGGGAACATCCGGCTCCACAGTGCGGCGCCGAGATAGTACAGCACGGCGCAGACGAAGAACAGCACGGACAGCGTGCCCGTTTCGGGATCCTTCGGCGTGACGCCGAGATAAATAAGCTGTATTCCCGACGCTGCCAAAAGCACGGCGCCCGAAAGGAACAGGATCAGCCCCGGGAAAAAGCTCACCCGAAAGCCCTTGCCGAGGGACGCAGCAGGCTTGTGTTCCACATGGCCGAACAGCTCGTTTTGCTGCATATAGTCCGCATCCTCCACGGGCACACGCTCCGCTTTGAGAAAAACGTGCTCCAAAAACGCCCGCAGCAGCGATGCGGGAAAGGTAAGGTAACTTAGGATCAAGTGCAATACGGTCAAATCCAGTCCACCTTCCCTTCCATAAACGCTTCTTGCACAGAGATCTCTCCGTCGATGATCTTCTGCGTCTGTTCGTCACACATCCCGACTTGCGAGAGTACGGTCTTCGCTTCCTCGGCCTTTTCGTCCTTGCCCGTGCACAGTTCTGCGCACAGGGTGGTCATGTTGATCACACTCTGGCTCATTACGTTGCTGCCGGTGATGTAATTATAGTAGTATGCGTAGTTGAACGCATAATTATAGGCAATGTTAAAGGCGCTCTCTTCGTCGCCCTGCAAAAGCATCAGCGCCGCCTCCCACAGGGAGTAGTCGATGCTTTCCAGATAGATGCGCTCCGCCTTTTTGGGGATCTCCTCGCGGGCAAGCAGCGTGTTGAATACCGCTTCCGCCGTTTCGCTGTTCAGCTCGTCCTGCCGGTTGCACAGCGCTTCCGCCCCCGCAAGGTCGCCGTCACGGACGGCATATTTCACCTGAAGCTTATAGTACAGCGGCGAATCCGGCTGTGCTTTCTGCAAGTCCTCGAGGATCGCCATCGCCTCGTCCTTTTGCCCCTTGGCATAGTACGCCTCCGCCAGCCAGCCGTAGGCATCGGTGAAGTCCCGGTTCTTTTCCACCAGCATCTTCGCCGCCGGGATCGCCTGCTCGTAATCCTTAGCGTCCATGGCCAGCTGTGCCTTGCTGACGCAGATCATCAGATATTCCTCGGGCAGATATTCCAGCGCCTTGTCATAAAACGGGAACGCCGCATCGTACTGCTCGGGGAAGCAGTACTGCGTCAAGTCCGCCTTGAACAGCTCCAAATATCCGTTGACATACCGCGGATCGCCGTCCACTTCGATCGCCGCGACCTTTCCGAGCACTTCCTCATACGGCATATCCTTCGGGTCGTCCACCGAATACGCCTGACTGATGGCGGAAATCTGCTTGCTGATGGCGTCGTAGACCGTCTTGACCTGCTGCAAAGTCCGCAGGCTGTCTCTCTTCCCCACCTCGGCTTTGTTGAGCTTTTCAAGCATATCGTTCGCCGCGTCATACTCGGAATAGCCTTGGGCATAGAGCGCATAATAGTTTTCCCATGTGCGTGTGCCGGGCACAAAAACTGCCATCGGCGCCGATTCGTTCTTCTCGTCCACGGTGTCGAACGCCGCTTCATACGCTTCCAAAGCATCGTACAGCGCCAAATTCTCCGCCAGAGCATTCGCCGTGTGCACCTGCCGGACGACAGGCGCCGTTTGCACGCCCACATACACCGCCGCAGTCAATGCGACAGCCACCAGCAGAGCCGGCAGTACGCCGTACCAATGCAGTCGGGTATGCAGCATCTGCGCACAGCACTCCCTGCAATGGGTGGAGTCGCCGTCAAAATTGGACTCTCGTTTTACCTTGCCGCACAGGGTGCAAAAGCGTCTGCCTTTGGGTATAGCCTGTCCGGTATATTCCAGTTCTTTCACGCCGTCAGCCCTTTCCTTGGGTACACTTCCCATTCTACCTATACAGTTTCGTATTATAGCACGTTTCTTTCCGCATTTCAAATAAAAATTCAAACATTTATAAATCTTTCACATTTTCTTTAAAATTCCTCATTAAAAAAGCTTGCGCCGATGATTCGACACAAGCTTTCTATTTATTCTTTTTCCATATTCTCC
>JBJEQK010000058.1:0-14656 GCA_051881715.1 Acutalibacteraceae bacterium | reverse complement strand
TTATGGTTCATCACGGATTTTTGTGGGATTAAAAGTTTCGCTCAAGCCTTTTTAAAGGCTCAAGCCTTTTTAAAGGCTTGCGGATTCCAAAGGCGGCGCCGACTGCAGTCGGCGAAATCCGAAGCACAAACCCCACATTTTTCCGTGAGGAGCGAGTTTTATTGGAGGTACTTTTATGAAAAACAGAACGATCACTGCACTGGCAAGGGAGGGAGAACGTGTATTTGTCTACCTTGCCGACCGTTCCCTTTCCGCCATGTTCATGCAGCAGGCGGAAAGGGAGGGGTTCACATTTGGCGACGGCGTGAAACCGACAGAGCGTAAAGCAAATCAAATCATGGCAATCCATCCCGATTTCACCCTGCACTATGTCGGTGCTGTGGGGCATATGGCATTCGCCGCCAATCCCGAAAACCTTCTGCGCGTGGACTATGCAAAGTACCGCAACGGGTTGAAGGATTACCTTTACCACGAGCACACATAAGAAAATGGGCTGTCGCACGAACACGACAGCCCCACTTTTTATGTGCCGGTACCGATACAGCAGGATAACCTCATGACTTTTGCACGGCGACATCCTGCAAGCTGATCTCATTTTGAGTGCAGTGTTTTTGAATCTCCTTTTTACTGGAAAATTCCTGTACCGCATTTTCCTGTGTGTCAAAAAGCACATAGCGGTCATAATAGACCGAATACCAAATCAAAAAACTTTTCCGATACAAACCAATTCGACTTTCGGATGGCGATGAGAGCAACGCATTGGTGATGGGGTCGGCGTACCACGGCTTTGCATCGTTGTGGATAATCCGCTGTCGGAAAGCAATATAGCGAACTGCGTCCGTTTGCACAGAATCCAATACGCCGAAAAAGAGCGGCATTTCCCGCAAAAGAACCCCTTGCCCGTGAATGTTGCTCACATATTCAAAGCTATATTCGCCGACCAGCGGTGTGCGGATGCCTTCCACGCTGTTGCGTGCATAGGTGTAGTACCAGTTGCCGAATCCCAGTCCCCGTGTGTGGACGGCCTCGGACAGAGCCTCAATATCTGCAAAGCGTTCGGTCGTCTCGGTCTGTGTATCCAAGATCGCATAGTACGCATCTCCCGGCACCCGTCTGTTCTCAACCATGTTCTGCTGTGTGATGTGGTATGCAATATACCGTTTGCTGTCATGCATATACTTCTCGATGGTGCCGCTTGCCAAAACCACATTCTCCGGCAAGCCGGACAGTTGCGGCGTCCGTTCATAATAGATGGACTGTACTTTGGAATTACCTCGATTCAAGCGGTATTTGCCGAAAATAGTGCATATGTAGTCCGCAAGCATATCTGTCTGATCCTGCCAGCCCGTTGCGGTTTCAGTTTCGGCAGATCGTTTGCGGGCGACAGTAAAGTCGTGCAGCAGGATAGAGACTGGGATCAGAATACAAAGTACAAGCAGTACCCAGCGAAATTTTCTCATGCGTTCCACCTCACTACGGTTTGCAGGTGTGATTGATTAAACAATTATTTCACAGAACCTCATTCAGCGCAAGCTGCAAGGATTCGGGTAACGCTACACTGTAATTCGTTTCCATTGCAGAAAATGTCCACTGCTGCTTTGCATCTTGGTACACGGTACCGATGTACAAGCTGCCGCCGATCCCCTCAAATGTGATATCGCAGGTAAGCCGGTCGTCCATTCGGGTGTTGTCCGGGGCACTCTTTATATTCTCACCCCGCACGGCATCACGGACAGTTTGCATAAACGCCTTTACATCCTCCGGCTCTGTGAGCGTCGAAACAGTTTGCACATTGTAGTTTGCGTCCACTTGAGAAAAAGAGATCGTTTCGACCTTTGTCGTCTCCAGCGTATAGTCCGGGATTTCAAACGACACTTTTCTGTAAAGTCGTTCAGGGAACAGCAGCCCTTCCTTTTCCATGATGAAATTGTTGTCCGGGTCGCCGGAATAGGTCTGTATTTTTTTCGGCATATCTTTTTCGTCCGGCGCATCCGCATAGACAAAGTATGCGATGTCCTCGCCGTCCAAAACGCCGTCCGGCTCCCAAAAACTTGTCAAGAAAATGTCTCGCACATACAGATCGGTATACAGCGCACCGTTATAGGATAGATACAGCGTGTCCTCTGCAGGTGCAGGCGCATTTTCGTGACCGGTCAAAAGACCGATCAGCAGCAAAAGCGCACACAAAACCGCAATAATTTTACTCAAATCGTATCACCTCAATTACCTCATGAATATACCGTTTATCTCTCTTTTGCGTTATAGATCGTTCCCTTTTCAGACAAAGTGCTGTCGTTGGGTTCACGCCCAGCAAAACGAAAAGCCCTCCGTACCTACATTGTGAACGCCTTTCAATCTGATTTTTATGCCTTTGTCCATGTCCAACACATACGCATCCCAACGATCCCCAAACAAGCCATGCAGTCGTGTATACAAATAGTATCGCCCGTCGGGACTCCCTGCGCCGTTTTGCATTCCGATGCCCTTTTGGATTCTCCGTCCCAACCCGGACTGTAGGGAAAACGAATACAAATCCGATTCTTTCAGTGCCAGAACGGACTTCCCACAGCTGCGCAGGCTATCCACTTTTGCATCCTGTATGGGCATCTCCCGCACCGAACCGTTTTCATAGATGCACAGAGTATCTGTGCTACAGCGCATGACCAAGGATTCTTTCTCAATGTAGAAATCCGGCTTAAGAAAAGTGAATGCATCCCCCTGCGATACAAAAAATGCTTGCGGATCCGCTGTATTGTATCCGCATTCGGCCAACACATCCTGTTTGCCTGTCTGATCCATATACAGAATCTCTGCGCTGTTTGCTTTCAGCACAGCTCCCTGTTTTCGGTATTGCATGATTTGATCGTTTGCTTTTGGGCGCATCAGCAAAAGTCCGTTTTGATACATGGAAACAGCCAACGGTTGAAACGAGATGGATTCTTCATAGACACTCTCTGTTGGATTCCACAAAGCGATTGTCCATGTATCAGTGTCGGATTTATTCAAAACCCACACATTCCCGTTCCCTGCGGCTTGCATCGAGTAAATATCCGAAGAATCCATGTTTGGGATATCACACAGCGCATCCGCATCCCAATCGTACATGAGCCATTCTTGATTTCCACGGCACACATAGAGCGTTCCGTTCAGGGAATGTTTCATTTGAATATGCACAGCAAGAATCAAAAGCGAAATGACAAGCAGAGCCAAGGCAAGACAAATCCATATTCTCGATCTCTTGTGCATGAGAGACATCACCCCTTTATTTTATTTAAACAAATTATCCGTAATATGTCAACAGTTTTGTATAAAGAATCTATAAAGAAACAATAAAACCCGCAGATTCTTGTCTGCGAGTTTCGTATTTATTGTGCCGCCCGGATCACGTCCCGGGAGAGGGCGTACAGTTCCTCAAGGGAGGAGAGGGCTCCGATCCGACTGCGGAATGCGGCGGCGCCGTGGATGCCGCGGATATACCATGCGGCGTGTTTGCGTGCTTCCCGCATCCCGATATAGTTCCCCTTGTAGGCGCAGATCTTTTCGATATGCGAAAGCATGACGCGCATCTGCTCCTCAATGGGCGGCTCCGGGAGCGTCTCTCCCCTGTCGAGGTAGGCGCTGATCTGTTCAAAGACCCACGGTCTGCCGAGGGCGCCCCGTCCCACCATGAGAAAGTCGCACCCGGTTTTCTCCAGCATTTCCTTGGCGGACACGCCGTCCGTCACGTCTCCGTTGGCGATAACGGGGATGTGCACCGCCTGTTTGACCTCCCGGATCCTGTCGGTATGTACCGGCGGAGCATACATCTGCACACGGGTGCGTCCGTGGACGGTGATCGCCGCCGCACCCGCCTGTTCACACAGCTTCGCAAGATACGGCGCATTCAGCTGCGTCTCGTCCCAGCCGATGCGCATCTTCACCGTTACGGGCACCGGCACAGCCCGGACGCAGGCTTCCACGATCTCCGCCGCCAGCTCCGGCCGCTTCATCAGTGCACTGCCGCCGCCGTTTCCGGCAACCTTCGGTGCGGGACAGCCCATATTGATGTCCAAAAAGTCCGGCGCATACGCCATCGCCATTTCCGCCGCCCTTGCCATGATCTGCGGGTCATCCCCGAACAGCTGGACGCCCGCCGGGCGCTCCGCCTCGGAGAGCTGCAAAAGCGACGCTGATTTGCGGTCCTGCATACTGATCCCCTTGGACGACGCCATCTCCCCGATGACATAGGACGCACCGTAGGAAACACAAAGTTCCCGCAGTGCACGATCCGCAACCCCCGCCATGGGCGCCAGTGCGGCGTGTCCCTCTATTTTCAGATCCCCTATCTTCACGGTTTATCCTTTCGCATCATACCAAGTTTTGCCGATGTGCACATCCGCCAAAAGCTGCACACGCAGTTCCACGGCGTTTTCCATCTCCTCGCGCAGCAGCTTCGCCACCGCCTGCGCCTGTGCCTCAGGCGCTTCCACGATCAATTCGTCATGCACCTGCAAGATCAGCTTCGCCGACGGGATCTCCGCACGCAGTCGCTTCTGCACACGGATCATGGCAATTTTGATAATATCCGCCGCCGTACCCTGAATCGGCATATTCCGTGCCACCCGTTCGCCGAAGGCACGCAGATTGTGGTTGGAGGACGCCAGCTCCGGCAGGTAGCGCCGACGACCGAAGATGGTCTGCGCATAGCCCTGCTCCTTCGCCGTATCGACAATACGCTGCATATAGTCCGCCACACCCTCATACAGACGCATATAACCCTTGATGTAGCTGTCTGCCTCACTGCGGGTGACGCCGATATCCTTTGCCAGCGAAAAGGCGCCGATGCCGTACACGATGCCGAAATTGACCGCCTTTGCACGGCTGCGCATCAGGGGTGTGACCATCTCCAGCGGCATATGGAACACCTCGGAGGCGGTGATGGCGTGGATATCCGCATTGTTGTTGAACGCTTGCAGCATGGCGGTATCGTTCGCCAAAGCGGACAGGACACGCAGTTCGATCTGCGAGTAGTCCGCATCCACCAGCACACACCCCTCCCGCGCACGGAAGAAGCGGCGCATTTCCTTGCCCAAATCGGAGCGCACGGGAATGTTCTGCAAATTCGGCTCCGTGGAGGAGATGCGGCCTGTGCGGGTCTCGGTCTGGTTCAGGGTGGAATGGATGCGCCCGTCGGGTGAGATGACCTTGAGCAAACCGTCGCAATAGGTGGACTTGAGTTTGGACAGGGTGCGGTACTCCAAAATATCCTCCACCACCGGGTACTGTACCGCCAGATCCTGCAAAACATCCGCATTGGTGGAGTAGCCGCTCTTGGTTTTCTTTTTACAGGGGATGCCCATTTTTTCAAACAAGGCTTCCCCCAGCTGTTTCGGAGAGTTGAGATTGAAGGTAAAGCCGGTCTGGGCAAAAATTTTGTCCGTGATCTGCGCAATACGACTATCCAGTGTAACGCCGAACTGCTCGATGCCGTCCGTGTCCACCTCGAAGCCGCTAATCTCCATGTCTGCCAGCACCGCCGCCAACGGCAGTTCGATCTCCCGCAGCAGTTTTTCCTGCCCGTTTTCCGTGATCTCTCTGAGCATCTTTTGGAACAATTCCGGCAAAACTGCTACCGCTGCCGCTTGCTCCTGCGCCGCCTCGGGCAGGTCGATGCGGTATTCCTGCGCCAGATGCAGAGCACTGTAATCCTTGGAGGAGGGGTTGAGAATGTAGCCCGTCAGCATCAGATCATCGTCGATGCCGACCGCCTCTACACCGTTGCGCAGTGCGTAAGCATACAGCGCTTTGCTGTCCGTGACGTGCTTGCGGATAGATGCATCCGTCAAAAGAGAGTGCATAAAGGCGGGGAACTGCATACTCCCGCAGGACATCACCCAAACCTTTTCCTTTGCGTACAGGAAAAGCTTTTCGATATAGCCGCCGTCATACACACAGTCAAAATAGGCGTGTCCGCTTTGCCGCAGGTCAGCCAAAATGGCGTCAAAATCATACGCTTCCTCAATTTCAATCTGTTTGCTCGGCGTCTGCACAGGGGTCTGTCTCTGTGCAGCAGGCAGGTTCCAGCGCTCGATCATGGAGAACATCTCCAGCTCAGAGAGCATCTGCGTCACCTTTTGCACATCGGGAGAACAAGACAGGTAGCTTTCCAGCTTCGTCTCAATGGGCGCTTCCCGGCAGATGGTGCCGAGGGTGCGGCTGAGATAGGCGGAATCCTTGTCCGCCGCCAGCTTGTCCCGCACGCCTTTCTTGATGTCAAGGGAATCCAAGTTTTCATAAATATAGTCGATACTGCCGAAGCGGGCGATCAAATCCCCCGCTGTTTTTTGACCGACGCCTGCCACGCCCGGGATATTGTCGGAGCTGTCGCCCATGAGCGCCTTCAGCTCGATCATCTGTGCCGGGGTGACGCCGTAGTCCTCCTTGACCTTGTCCGGGGTGTAGCGCACGGTGACGGGTCTGCCCATTTTTGTGGACGCCAAAAGCACCGTAGTCTCCGGGCTGACCAGCTGCAAAGAGTCCCTGTCTCCTGTGGCGATCACGCATTGCCAGCCCGCGTCCTGCTCGCACAGACGGGCGAGGGTGCCCAAGATATCGTCCGCTTCATACCCCTCCTGCTCCACAACGGCATAGCCCAGTGCACGAAGCAGCGTCTTTAAAACGGGCATCTGCTGTGCCAGTTCCTCCGGCATCCCCTTTCGCCCTGCCTTGTACTCAGCATACATTTTGTGGCGGAAGGTGGGCGCAC
The DNA here is from genome assembly GCA_051881715.1 of Acutalibacteraceae bacterium. Lineage (GTDB taxonomy): Bacteria > Bacillota > Clostridia > Oscillospirales > Acutalibacteraceae > UBA1425. The sequence goes on along the minus strand of JBJEQK010000058.1, from coordinate 7,911 downwards.
GCAGATCGAACGCCGCCACAATGCCGTCCGGCGCACACTCCTCCCGCAGGCGAAGCAAAATGCTTAAAAAGCCGTAGATACCGTTGGTAAAACGACCGTCCTTTGTCGTCAGAAGTTTGATGCCGTAAAAGGCTCGGTTCAATATACTGTTGCCGTCCAACACAAGAAGCTTCATCGTGGTTTCCTTTCTGATACGGTAGATTATTAAGGCAAAACCGCACAAATCGCGGCACACGGTGTTGCCTTAAAAAAAGAAGCTGAACAAATAGAGAGAACTATTCGTTCAGCTAAAGTATATGTATATGAGGTCAGATTAAAAATGCTCCAGGAAGTTCTCGTACAATGCGTTAAGGCCCTCTTGAATCGGATTGCCGCCCCAAACCTCCGTGTCAAACGGAAGCTCACTCTGCTGGATCGGGTTCGGCGCGCCCATGATCTCCTGCTCCTCCATCGCATCCACAGGTGCAGGCGCCCAGTCAGGCTGCTCGATGTCGGGACCAAAGATCTCTTCCGTGGTCGTCTCGGTCGTGGTTGTCGTGGAGCCAGGCACAATATTACCTGCGGAAAGCATGATAACGTCATCCACATCAAATGCTTCGATATTCAATTCAGGCTTTCTGTAAAACTGCAATGTAATCAACCTCTTTTTCAATTCACGGAAAATGCAGGCGAAGGCGAACTTCGCCTGCTGTGTGCAGCTGATTAGTTAAAATCGACTGCGTCGATGATGGGAGCTGCCATGAAATCATCGATTTCAGGCTCGGAGGGATCCGGGCTGACGATAATTGCAGGGGCAGAAGCGGTAATGATATCTTCCACTTCAAAAGCTTCCATCTCCATTGCCGGCTTGAGATAATTGCGCATTTCGAGTACTCCTTTCAGCAATTTTTATATCCAACGGGAATTACGTAACTTCCCGCAGATAGGCAACTTAAGCAAAGGGATCTTCGTAGTTGTCGCCCTCGATGATACCAACAAAGGTGGTGTTGATATAATCGACCACATAGATCGGGCTGTACTGCGTAATGGCATTGCCGTCCTGATCCTGCACCACGATGTAGGAGCGCAGGAACAGCAGCGGGTAGTAGTTGATGGTCTCGCCGTTGCTGTCGGTCTTACTGGCGACCCAGTTGGTGATATTGACGCCGTATGTACCGTACCGCTCGGTGTAGATGGAGGTACCCTTGCGAATCAGGGGTTCGTCCGGATTGATGACAAAGCGTGTGTCGCTGTTGCCGATGGAGATATCTCTGGTGAAGATCAGACCGCTCTGCAGAACGGTATAGTCCTCCGTCACGCTGTGCTCCTCGTAGATGGTGACCGAGGACTTTTCAAAGTCAGGGATATCGCCCGCCACACGGGTGGCAATACCGCTGCCCTTGTCCATGCCGTAAACAGCCTCCAGCGTGACGTTCATCGTCACAAAGAAATCGTAGTCCGCATAGTAGCTGACGATCTCGTCGTCCATGGTGTCGTCCTTGGCGTGGGCGATCCAGTAGGAAAACTCCTGCTCATTGAGCACTTCCGGCGCAGACACTCTGGCCTTAGTGCCGTATTCGATCTGCTCAGACTCTGCAAGACCGTCGATGATCTTGGTGACCACATAGGATTTTTTGGTGTCGGAATATACCGGGCGCACATAGATGCGCGCATCCGATGCGGCGATCTCCTCGGGCGTATGATCCCACTTTTCAAAGGTCAGACCCGCCATAAAGGGCTTTTCGGAAGGCTCGCCGACGTTGGTACTGCCCAGCGTGACCGACTGCATACTCAGGATGTTCTGACCCTGGGTCAGGTAGATGACCGTGTGCGCATTGTCCTCTGCGTTCATCACGCTCTGCTCCAGGTCAAACACAGCCTCCAAGCTCAAATAGGTGGCGGCAGGGAAAGTATATGTGGTGTCAAAGGACAGAATACGCTCGGTCTCCTTGTTTTTCCAAAACAGAAACTCGTAATCCTCCGCCGCACTCGCCGTCAAAGAGACAGAGTCGCCGACGGTATAGGTATGCGACACCGTGTTGTCGCCGGACTCGAAGCCGTTGCTGATCGTGCCAGAACCGGAACAGACCGCAGAGATCGTAACATTCAGAGACACAGCCGATGCACTCAATGCCGCAACGGAGATCATCAGTGCAAAGATCAGCAAAACGGCTGTGGTTTTTTTCAGTGTACGCAAGCCCAACCCCTCCGATACCTACATATACCCATAATTATGTATAATCATTATACCGTCTCCGCGTCTTTTTGTCAACTATTTATTACGGAAAAATGTACCATATTTTTGGGCATCTCTTTGTGACTTTGGTACAATAGAATCGGCGTCGCTTACAAATACTGTGCCAAATCCCGCAAACTGTCCACCGCAACCGTCGGGCGAATCGACGATGCCTTCAGCGCGTTTGCATCCGTCACGCCGCTGAACACCAGCGCCGTCGGAATGCCGTGGTCGGCGCCGATGCGGATATCCGTCTCCAGCCTGTCCCCCACGAAAGCCATTTCCTCGGGTTGACAGTGCAGTTTTTGCGCCAGATATTCCACCGTCGGCGTCATCGGTTTGCCAAGAACAACGGGATATTTTCCTGTGGAAGCGGCAAACATTTCGATCATCGAGCCGGCATCGGGCATAAACCCGCCGCGCACCGGGCAGTTCCTGTCCGGGTGTGTCGCAAGGTAGACCGCACCCCCGGCGATAAAATTGCACGCCTTGCGGATGCGTTCGTAGGTAAGGTCGGTGTCGAAGCCCAAAACCACGATGTCCGGCGCTTCGTCCGTCAGCGGAATGCCCGCCTGCCGGAAGCAGTCGTACAGATTGCCGTTGCCGAGAAGATACACCGTTTTGCCGGGATAGTGCGCCCTGATATACGCAGTCGTCACAAAGGAGGAAAGGAGAATTTTTTCTTCCGGCACGGGAAAGCCGAGCTTCTCCAACCTGTCGCGGCAGGACGATGCGGAATGGGAAGAATTGTTGCTGAAAAAGAAATAATCTCTGCCGCTATTTTGCACTTTTCGCATAAATTGATCTGCGCCGGGGATCATTTTGTCCCCCAGATAGAACGTCCCGTCCATATCCACGATAAAATACTTTGTCTTGCTGAACATACGAGCAACTCCTTTTTCACCACATCTTTATCCATTATATACTTTTTTTGTCCGTTTGCAATCCCCTTTTAATTGCCGAAATCTATTGACTTCTTTTTTTTGAACAATTATAATGAAAAGGCACAAGAAACGGAGGAACGCCTATGAAATTTTCGGATTTTCTCAAGCAGCTGCGCACGGATGCAGGCTATACCCAGCAGGACATCGCGGATATGCTTGGCATCAACCGTTCCACATATGCATACTACGAATGCGGCAAAACCGAACCGGCGATCCGCCATCTCAAAAAGCTCTCCGCCCTGTATAAGCTGCACATGGAGGATCTGGTCGGCTGCCGCTATTGTCCCACGCACCTGACTCTGAACACCGCCGAGCCGGAAACGGCAGACACATCGGAAGTCCAAAAATTTCAGTCTCTGGACCGCACCGAGCAGCAGCTGGTGCTTTTGTACCGCAGCACACAAAATAAGGAAGCTTTTTTACAGCACATCCGTGCTTACGAAGAAAATGAGTAAGGCAGCACCGCACAAATTGCGGTGCACGCCTTGCTTGAATCTTATTTTGCAATCTGCACACCCCCATTGTGCGGTATTGCCTTAAGGAAGTGAACACCATGCGGCAGGAGGATCTGGGCGGCGGGATTTCCGTCACTGTCTCCGATGTGCACACCTTTGGCACGGACGCTCTCCTGCTGGCTGCATTTGCTGCTCCCAAGAAAAATACGGTCGCCTGTGACCTGGGTTCGGGCTGCGGCATCATTCCCCTGCTGTTTTGCAGAGACGGCTTGTGCAAACAGATCACTGCGGTCGAGATTCAGGAAAACGCCTGCGATCAGATTCGGGACGCCGTCGAACGGCACCGGTTGGACAAGCTTTCCGTTGTCTGTCAGGATCTGCGGCAGCTGTCCGAGAGCGATGTGCCGCTGTACAGCTATGACTTAGTCACCATGAACCCGCCCTATAAGGCGATGCGTGCCGGACTGCAAAGCCGGCAAGAATCCGCTTTGCTTGCCCGCCATGAGGTCGCCTGCACACTGCCCGACATCACCCATGCCGCCGCAAAACTGCTGCGTTTCGGCGGCAGGCTTTGCATCTGTCACCGTCCCGAACGGCTGGCAGACGCCATTTGCTGTATGCGGGAAAGCGGCATCGAGCCAAAGCGTATCCGTTTGCTTTCCCACAGTCAAAACAGCAAACCCAGTTTATTCTTTCTCGAAGGCAAAAAGGGCGCTTCCGGCGGCATGATTATCGAGCCGCCCCTGTTTCTGAAAAACCGGGACGGCACCTACACCGAAGAAGCGTTAAAAATGTACGGACTGTACCGAAATGAAAGGACAACATCATGAGCGGAACTCTTTTTGTGGTGGGCACCCCCATCGGCAATCTGGGCGATTTCTCCCCCAGAGCCATCGAAACGCTGGAATCCTGCGATTTCATTGCCGCCGAGGATACCCGCGTCACCCTCAAGCTGTTGAACCATTTCGGCATTCACAAGCCCCTCGTCAGCTACTACGAGCACAACCGCCGGGAACGGGGCGAAGAGATCCTGTCCCGCATCCTCGGCGGGGAAAGCTGTGCCGTCGTCACCGATGCCGGTATGCCTGCCATTTCCGATCCCGGCGAGGATCTGGTCAGGCTCTGCCACGACCACGGCGTTCCAGTCTGCGCCGTGCCAGGACCCTGTGCCTTTGCCACCGCTTTGGCGATCTCCGGCATGACGGCAGGACGATTTACCTTTGAGGGCTTTTTGAGCGTGAGCAAGCAGAGCCGCCGCACCCATTTGCAGGAAGTCAAGAACGAGCGGCGCACCATGATCTTTTATGAGGCACCCCACAAGCTGCTGGCAACGCTTCAGGATATGTACGCCGTGTTCGGCGAACGGAATATCGCCATTGTGCGGGAGCTGACCAAGATCTACGAGGAGGTCATCCGCACCACCTTCTCCGAAGCCATTGCCCGCTTTGAAGCCGTGCCGCCCAAGGGGGAGATCGTGCTGATCGTCGAGGGCGCACCTGCCCCGCAGTGCGAAGAAGTCACCTTGGAGGACGCTGTTGCCAAGGCAAAGGCGATGGTCGCCGACGGCGCTTCCCCCTCCGACGCCGCCAAAGCTGCCGCCAAGGAAAGCGGCTTTAAAAAGGGCGATATCTACAAAGCGTTGGTTCAATAACAGAAAGAGGGAAAACTATGCTGCGTGAAATGCTCCACGCCTTCGTGGAATACAAAAAAATATCCGTCGTATTCGCCGTCGCCGTCGTTCTGATGGTCTTTGGCTGGATCATGGCGGCACGTTCCATCCGCAAGCGCAACCGGGAACGGGACGCCGTTTTGGAAAAGCTCCGGCAGGAGCGTGCCCTGCGTCAGCAGTTTGCCGATCTCACCGCCGAAAAGGCCATGCAGGCAGACGGCAAAGCGCTGCTGCACGCACTTGCCTTGCAGATACAGTCCGAGCTGGAAAAAGAATCGGATATGGACGCGGCATACATAAATCTGCCCGCAGAAAAGCAATATATTTATGCACTCAACTTCCTGCTGTGCGAGGACGCCGAGACGGTCAGCCAGTTTTTCCGTCTCAACGGTGCACCGCTGACGGATGCCGCCCTGGCCGGTGCACGGGCGATGTTTGACGCCGAACACCTGCCCTTGATGGAAAAGGCGTACAAAATGTTCGACAGCAACGACGAAACCACCTCCGCCCTGCCGGTGGACATCCAAGCCTTAGATGCTGCTTTCGGAGAGAACACGGACGTGCTGTTCCGTTCCATCCGTCAATATATCGCAGAACATACGCAAATTTTTACATACCATTTGGAGGGATAATATGGCAAGATTCATTCTGTCCGCCTTTGCAGACGAGGCCTCCCGCAACATCCGCGAGCAGATCGCCGCCTGCAAAGCCAACGGCATCACCCACATCGAGCTGCGTGGGCTGGACGACAACAAGAGCATCAACAGCATCACCCCCGATGAAGCCCGTGCGCTCAAAGCACTGCTGGACGAAAACGACATCGGCGTTTCCGCCATCGGTTCGGGCTACGGCAAGATCGAGATCACGGACGATTTCGAGCCGCATTTTGAAGCGTTCCAAAAAACGGTGGAAGTCGCTCAGATCCTCGGCACCAAAAACATCCGCATTTTCAGCTTCTACTTCTCCCGGGGCGAAAGCTACGACGAATACCAGCAAGAGGTATTCCGCCGCGTGGAAGCCCTGTGCGACTACGCCAACGCCCACGGCATCCGCTGCTGTCACGAAAACGAGTGCGGCATCTTCGGCGACATCCCCGAGCGCTGTCTCGCCCTGCACAAGGCGCTGGGCGACAAGCTGGGCGGTATCTTTGACCCCGCAAACTATATCCACTGCAACGTCCAAATCCTCCCGGCCTATGAGATGCTGGAGGACTACATCGACTATCTGCACATCAAGGACGCCCGTTTCTCCGACGGCGTTGTCACCCCTGCCGGCGAAGGCGACGGGGAGCTGACCGAGCTTCTGCGCCGCTTTGCCAAGAAGGACGGCGATCGCTTCCTGACGCTGGAGCCGCACCTGAAGGTCTTTGACGGGCTGAAGGCGCTGGAGGCACACGGCGGTTCCACCGCACTGGTCAACGGACAAAACGCCTATGAATACGCCGACAACACCGAGTCCTTCAAGGCGGCCGCCGACGCACTGCACCGGCAGATCGCACTGGCAACGGCAAGCGAGTGAGCGCTCTGCTGTTCAACGGGCACATTTAAGGCAACGCCGCACAAATCGTGGCGCACGCCTTGCTTGAATTACGAAAGGATGAATTTGTATGACACATGAAAATTTGAAAGACCGCGTAGCGGTCATTACCGGCGCAGGCGGCGTGCTTTGCAGCGGCTTTGCCAAGGATCTCGCCGCACAGGGCGTCAAAGTCGCTGTGCTCGACCTCAACGAACAGGCGGCACAGAAGGTCGCCGATGAGATCATTGCCGCAGGCGGCACAGCCGTTGCCGTGGCGTGCAATGTGCTGGAAAAGGACAGTCTGGAGGCCGCGCGCAAAAAGGTCAATGAGACCCTCGGCACCTGCGACATCCTTGTCAACGGCGCCGGCGGCAACTCCCCGCTGGGCACCACCACCAAGGAAACGCTGGAGCTGTCCGACATCGCCGAAAAGGCAGAGGGCGTCAAGACCTTCTTCGACCTCGACCCCAAGGGCATTGAGTTTGTGTTCAACCTCAACTTCCTCGGCACACTGCTGACCACCCAGTGCTTTGCGCTGGAAATGGTCGGTAAGGAGGGCGCCACCATTCTGAATGTTTCCTCCATGAACGCCTTCCGCCCCCTGACCAAGATTCCCGCGTATTCCGCCGCAAAGGCCGCCGTCTCCAACTTCACCCAGTTTATGGCGGTGCACTTTGCCGATGTGGGCATCCGCGTCAACGCTATTGCCCCCGGCTTCTTCGCCACCAACCAGAACCACAAGCTGCTGTTCAACGAGGACGGTTCTCTCACGCCCCGTTCCAACAAGATCATCACCCACACACCCCTGCGCCGTTTCGGCACACCGGAGGATCTGACCGGCGCACTGCTGTTCCTGTGCGACAATGCCTACTCCGCCTTCGTCACCGGCGTAGTCCTGCCTGTGGACGGCGGTTTCGCCGCCTACTCCGGCGTATAAAACAGCCAATGCAGCCGAGGCTCCTGTTTTCAGCGGGAGCCTCGGTTTTTCTGTATATAAAAAGGCCATGCAAAAATTTGGTTCATCACGGATTCTTGTGAAATTTAAAAGTTTCGGTCAAGCCTTTAAAAACCCTCTTCACGGATTTTTGTGGGATGGATGAAAAATAAATA
>JBJEQK010000057.1:0-3253 GCA_051881715.1 Acutalibacteraceae bacterium | reverse complement strand
GCCGGGGGTTCCCCGGTGCGAAGCACAAATCCCACAATTTTCCGTGAGGAGCGAATCTTTTTCGTCCGTTTTTCCATTTTCTTGACAGAATGCGGTTTGTGCTGTATAGTTTATTTATATAGAATACAGATAACTTTGGCGAAACGGTCGGCACTGTACAGAATTTTTTGCCGCCCTGCGCCGAGTTTATTCTGGGGCTGTGAGGTGTTTCGGACGCAATGAAAATTGGTGTTGTGGATGTGGGCGGCGGACTGAGAGGCATTTTTGGCGCCGGTGTGCTGGACTACTGTTTGGATCACGGCATCCTGTTTGATGTGGGGGTCGGTGTGTCCGCCGGGAGTGCGAATCTGGCGTCCTATGCGGCAGGTCAAGCCCGGCGCAACTATACATTTTATACCGAGTATGCCTTCCGCAAGCAGTATATGAGCATGGAGAATTTCCTGCACAAGCACTCCTTTGTGGACATGGAATATGTTTACGGCACACTCTGCCGTGCCGACGGTGAAAACCCGCTGGATTACCTTTCCCTGCGGGACAACCCCATGGAGCTGTATGTGGTCGCCGCAGATGCGCACACGGGAGAAACCGCCTATTTCGACAAGCAGAACATCCGGCAGGATATGTACGATGTCTTTAAGGCTTCCTCCTCCATCCCCTTCGTCTGCCCGCCCTACGAGATTCAGGGCGTCCCCTACTACGACGGCGCCTTGGCCGATCCTGTACCCGTGGAAAAAGCCTTTGCGCTGGGTTGCGAGCGTGTGGTGCTGATTTTGACAAAGCCCGAAAGCCTGCGCCTGCGTTCCCGAAAAGAGGAGGTTTTGGCGGCGCTCATCCGTAAGCAATATCCCGTTGCGGCAAAAAATCTGCGTCTGAGAGCCGAGAGATACAACAAAAGCGTAGAGGCGGCGCAGACCTATGCCAAGCAGGGCAAGGTGCTGATCGTGTCCCCGGACGATACCTGCGGCGTGGATACGCTGAAGAAAGACCGAGCCGCCTTGGAAAAGCTGTACCAAAAAGGGTACGGCAGCGGCGCCGATATCGCTGCTTTTCTTGCATAAAACGATCCCCTTTGTGTCGTCTTGAACTGCACAAAGGGGATTTTTCTATATCGGATTATCGGTAAAAGGCTGCCCGTTTCCTCTGGTCGGCGGGAAGGGAACGGTAATAGTTGCTCCAAACATCGTCCAAAACGATGGCCAGACTGCTGATGAGGGTCAGGTCATAGATGCCGACGCGGTTGTTCTTGGTGAAGATCACCATCAGGTAACATCCGCCGTCCGGCGTTTTGACCACGGCGCAGTCCGCCGCCGTACCGTGCAGACCGCTTTGGTAGTACCAGCCGCACTTGTGCGCCACGGGACGGACAAGACCGTTGCGGATGGGAGAATAGCGGGCAAAGCGCAAAAGGTTCCACGCAAAGCCGGCGTGGGGCGCGTCGGAATGGCAGTACTTGTACAGCGCATACCACTCGGTGGCGCGGTTGTTGCAGGTGGCATAGCCCATGAAATTGTAGGACGAAATGCGGGTGCCGCTGCCGAGGCTTGCCAAAAAGTTGTTGAACTTTTCCTTGGTGATGTAACGCAGCATGATCTCATACGCCGAGCTGTTGGAGACGTGGATCATGCGCTCCAGAATGTAGCTGACCTTGTACTTGCCGCTGGGTTTGGGGAAATCGGGGTAGTGCAGGCTCTCCTTGTTGACCTGAATTTCTGTGTCCAGAGACAGTCTGCCGGCATCCATCTCCCGGCAAATGCAGAACAGCATCGCCGCCTTGATGGTGCAGTTGCTCTGGAAAGACACATCCGCATTGTGGGAGGCAACCAGCTTCGGGCCGTCGCCGCTGATGTCGTACAGACCCCACCCCACGGAAAAATTGCTGTGGTTGCTGTAGACCCGATCCAGACGCTTTTGCAGTCTGTCCGGGATGGAATATGCCGAGACGGAAAAGGCTGCCGTACCGACGAGCATCACCAGCGTCAGCAGCAGAGCGATCGCACGTTTGAAAAACTTCATCTTGTATTCTCCTTCCTTTGGAAAACATTGTATCGGAATCTATGGCATTTGTCAAGGAAAATCAGGGTATCTCCCGCATTCGGCAAAAACATGGACATTTTTTACCATCTATGTTATAATGAGTCGAACCTTCGCGAACAGGAGGGAACGAAAACAACACAGAAAAGAGGTACTGTATATGCAAGCGATCTTAAACAGCCCCGCTTTGTACGCCATCTGCGGCGGGATCATTTTGTTCGTCGCCGTGGTCAGCTTGGTTTTTATGATCCGCGCCTACAGAGCGGGCATTCAGGCCGGCATGGACAAAAGTATGCTGAAAAGAACCATCACCTCCAGCGTCACTTTTTCAGTTCTGCCCAGCGTGGGCATCCTGCTGGGGGTCATCGCCCTGTCGGGCAGTCTCGGAACGCCGTGGCCGTGGCTTCGTCTGTCGGTCATCGGTGCGCTGCACTATGAAACCCAGGTGGCGCAGGCGGCCGCCGAACAGGTGGGACTGCGTTCCCTGAGTGCGGCAGAGATGTCGCCCGAAGCGTTTTCCACGATCGCGCTTTTAATGAGCGTGTGCATGATCTGGGGCATGGTGCTGTCGTTTTTCTTTAACAAGTCCTATCTCAAAAAACTGCGCAAAAAGAACACCGAAGAAAAGCAAAGCAAACCCGGCTTCGGCGATTCGGCAATGGCCGCCATGTTTGTCGGCTTGGTCAGCGCATATATCGGCAGCTACATCGGCGGATTTGTCTCCGGCGAGGGGCTTTTCACCTTCAAGGGCGATTGGACGCCGATCCTCGTCGCCGTTGTTTCGGCGCTGGTGATGGCGGTATTCACCTATTTCGCAGAGAAAAAGCACAAGGTCTGGCTCGAAAGCTTTTCCATCGCAGGCAGTATGCTGGTCGGTATGCTGGCGGCAGTGCTTTTTTAGGAGGACGGTTCGATGAAAAAGACAGAATACTTTGAAAAATACAACCGCAATACCCATATTCTCGGACGGATCGTCAGTGCAGTCACGCTGGTTCTTCTGGTCGGCGCGCCGTTCGTCATCGGCGGCATCATCGGCGCCATGCCCAATCTGTCCGCCGTGGCCAAGGGGTTTATTTCCGTAGGGCTGGTCTGGACAGTTTCCAGCGTTGTGGAATTTTTGATCTATACACCCATGCTTGGTTCCGGCGGCGGCTATCTCGCATTCATCACCGGCAACCTGATCAATATGAAGATCCCCTGCGCCATGAACGCCAAGGAGATC
>JBJEQK010000056.1:0-14820 GCA_051881715.1 Acutalibacteraceae bacterium | reverse complement strand
AACTGACCTTTTTTCTCTTTCTCTTAAGTTAATGACATTGCCTCGCAGGGGAGCCTTGACGAAAAGCTGATGCTTTGCTTGCAAAGCCACCGAAATTATGCATTATTCATTCGCGAAGCGACTTCATTATTCATTAAGCCAACACCGCACCCGACGGCGGCAGAACATTCTTGACCTTTCGCCGATGTTTGTGTATAATAAGATGTAGTAGAGACTGTTTTTTCGGGCAAGCTAACCATAACTAAACATACATCAACAGGAGGTCAAAACCATGGATCAGAAAGTATTCAACACCATCAGCTACGGGCTGTTTGTCCTGACCGCACACGAGAACGGCAAGGACAACGGCTGCATCACCAACACCGTCGCCCAGATCGCTTCCGACCCGCTGACCGTCAGCGTCAGCGTCAACAAGGCGAACCTCACCTGCGAAATGATTCGCCGCAGCAAAAAATTCACCGCCTCCGTTCTGGCGGAGAACGCCGTGTTTGACACATTCAAGCACTTCGGATTCCAGTCCGGCAGGGATGTGGACAAGTTTGCCGACTTCTCCGCCTGCAAGCGTGTCGCCAACGGCGATTTGGCGATCGCTCTGGGCACCAACGCCTATATCAGCGTGGATGTCACGGGCGAAGTGGACTTGGGCAGTCACATCCTGTTTATGGGCAATGTGACCGAGGGCGAGATCCTCAGCAACGTCCCCTCCGCCACCTACGCCTATTACCACGCCAACATTAAGCCCAAGCCCGTCGGCAAGACAGCGCAGGGCAAGACGATCTGGAGATGCCAGATCTGCGGCTACGAATATGTGGGCGAGGAGCTGCCGGCGGACTTCATCTGCCCCATCTGCAAGCATCCCGCCTCCGATTTTGAAAAGGTGACCGTTCAGGTCGGCGGCAGCAAATATGCCGGCACCAAAACGGAAAAGAACCTTTGGACAGCCTTTGCAGGCGAATCTCAGGCGCGCAATAAGTATACCTACTTCGCCGGTGTGGCGGCGCAAGCCGGCTACGAGCAGATCGCCGCACTGTTTTTGCAAACGGCAGACAACGAACGGGAACACGCCAAGCTGTGGTTCCGGGAGCTGGGTGAGCTGGGCGACACGCCTGCCAACTTGGAGCACGCCGCAGAGGGTGAAAATGCCGAGTGGACGGATATGTACGTCACCATGGCCAGAGAAGCGGACGAGGAGGGCTTCCACGAGCTTGCGGAGCAGTTCCGTGCTGTCGCCGCCATTGAAAAGCGCCACGAGGAACGCTACCGCGCACTGCTGAAAAATGTGGAGACCCAGCAGGTCTTTGCCAAGGCCGGCATCACCATTTGGGAGTGCCGCAACTGCGGCCACATCGTCGTCGGCACCGCCGCCCCCGAGGTCTGCCCTGTGTGCAAGTATCCCAAGGCATTCTTTGAGGTACACAGCGAAAATTATTGAGCCATTTTTGCCAATGTTTTTTCTCTCTTGACAAAATCCGAGTTTCTCGGTATGATAGAACCGTACCTGCGGTACAGATCAAAACAGACAGTATGGAGGTTCCCATGAAAAAGATTTTTGCACTCCTGACAGCGCTTTTGCTCGTCACGTCTTTCGCCGCCTGCGGCAAAGATACAGAGCCTGCAACCACCGAGCAGGCGCAGTCCGCTGCCGCCGGGAATGCGGCGTTCGATGCTTCCCCCGTACAGATGCTTTGGGCTGATTTTCAAGAGAAATATGCCGCCGACAAGTCCGCCGAGGCGCTGGCCAACGACGTCATCACCAACGAAGCCATCCCCTATATGTGCGGCGTACTGCCCGTGGAGGAGGGTCTGCTGAGCGGTTTCGGCAACACGGAGATCACCGGCTTTTCCGAGGGCGCCCAGTTTGCGCCCATGATCGGCTCCATCCCCTTTGTCGGCTACATCTTCAAGGTGGACGGCGATGTGAACGCCTTTATGGACACGCTGCGTGCCAATGCGGATCTTCGCTGGAATATCTGCACGGAAGCGGACGAAATGCTGTGTGAGGCGGTGGGCAACACCGTTTTCTTCCTCATGGCGCCTGCCTCTTTCGCAAACTGATTCGCACGTTTTACGGCGGGTGTGGCACAAGAATACCACACCCGCTTTTCCTGTCTGATGGGAGGTGACGTTTTTGCTGTTTTCCGGCATCCCGTTTCTCTATTTCTTTTTGCCCCTCACGGTTCTGCTATACGCCATCGCACCCCGAAAATGCAAAAACGCTGTCCTGCTTCTCACCAGCATGGTGTTCTATGCATGGGGGGAAAAACGGCTGGTTTTTCTCTTTGCGGCGACCATATTCTTAGGCTGGCTCTTGGGCTTCCCCATCGAAAAGTTCCGCGGCAGGACACTCGGGAAAGTTTTTCTGTGGCTGTCGGTACTGCTCGACTTGGGGCTTCTGTGCTACTTCAAGTACACCGACTTTTTCATTGCCAACCTGAACGCCGCTTTCTCCCTGTCTATCCCGCTCCTGCATATCGCACTGCCCATCGGCATCAGCTTCTATGTGTTCCAGATCCTCAGCTACACCATCGACGTCTATCGCGGCAGTGTGCCGGCACAGAAAAATCTGATCGCCTTCGCCGCCTATGTTTCCCTGTTTCCCCAGCTGATCGCCGGTCCCATCGTGCGCTATGCCGATGTGGCAGACCAGCTGCAAAACCGCAGGCACTCCCTTGAGGGCGCCGCAGTCGGTTTGCGCCGCTTCCTGCTGGGACTGGGCAAAAAAGTGCTGCTCGCCAATGTACTGGGGGAAGTGTGCACGGATTTTCGCATGAGCACGGACGGCAGTGTGCTGTTCTACTGGCTGTACGCCGTGTGCTTCATGATGCAGGTCTACTTCGACTTCTCCGGCTACAGCGACATGGCCATCGGTCTGGGGAAGCTGTTCGGCTTCCGATTCCCCGAAAACTTCAACTACCCCTACATCTCCCGCAGTATTACGGAGTTTTGGCGGCGCTGGCACATCTCCCTGGGCAGCTGGTTCCGGGACTATGTGTACATCCCTCTGGGCGGCAATCGGCGGGGCATCGCACGACAGCTTTTGAACATCCTCATCGTGTGGATGCTGACCGGTCTTTGGCACGGCGCCGCATGGAATTTCGTGCTGTGGGGACTGTATTTCGCCGTGCTTTTGGTGATCGAAAAGCTGGGATTCAAGAAAGTATTGGACAAGCACAAGGCGCTGGGACACGTTTATGTCCTGTTCGCGGTACTGCTCGGTTTCGTCCTCTTTAATGCCGCCGACCTTGCACAGGCAGGGCAGGATATTCTCGGGCTGTTCTCCTTCGGGCGACTGCCCCTCGTCTCCACCGAAGCGTTGTATGCCCTGCGCTCCAACGGCGTTATTCTGCTGCTCGCCATCCTCGGCGCCACGCCTGTGCCGAAAATGCTTGCCGCAAAGCTGTCCGAATCCCAACACGGCGGCAGGGTGCTCTCCGTCCTGGAGCCCATCGCCCTGACGGCGCTGCTGTTGGTCGTTACCGCCTATCTTGTGGACGGGTCGTTTAATCCGTTCCTCTATTTCCGCTTTTAAGGAGGTGCGGCTGTGAAAAAAACGCAAAGCATTGCCCTGCTCTCTTTGGCGTCCCTTGTGATCTTCGGCTTTTTTGTCGCATTTCTTTTCCGCACACCGGGCGACTATTCCGATGCGGAACGCCGTGCACTTGCTCAAATGCCCGCTTTCGACACCGAAGCTTTGGCCAGCGGTCGATTCATGGATAAATTTGAGCAGTACAGCCTCGACCAGTTTCCCCTGCGGGAGCAAATGCGCACGCTGAAAGCGGTGAGCGCACGGTATCTTTTCCGGCAAAAGGATGACCACGGGCTGTACACGGCGGACGGGCATCTGTGCAAGCTGGAATACCCCATGAGTGATAAAAAAGTTTCCCTTTCCACGCAGAAACTGCGGGAGGTTTACGAAGCGTATCTGCGGGACAGCGACTGCAAGATCTACCTTTCCGTTGTTCCCGACAAGAACTATTTTCTCGCACCCAAGATGGGATATCCCGCCATGGACTACGACGCCCTTGTGCAAAAGGTGCAAAGGGATTTGGATTTTGCGGCGTATATCGACATCTTCGGTACCCTGTCGGCGGAGAATTACTACAAGACCGACCCGCACTGGAAACAGGAAACGCTCCTGCCCACGGCGCAAACCCTCGCCGCCGGATTGGGTGTGCGCATTTCCGCGCAGTACACGCAAAACACGCTGGACATCCCGTTCTACGGCGTTTATGTGGGGCAGTCGGCACTGCCGTGCAAGCCCGACACCATCCGCTACCTGACGAGCGATATCCTCGACGGCTGCACGGTGACGGACTACGACGCCGGTCAAGCGAAGCCCGGCGTGCTGTACGACCGAGAGAAAGCCGCCGGCAAGGATCCCTACGAACTGTTCCTGATGGGTACAAATCCGCTGATCACCGTAGAAAATCCGAATGCGGACAGCGACAGAGAACTGATCCTTTTCCGCGACTCCTTCGGCAGCAGTCTTGCGCCCCTTTTGGTCTCGGGCTACAGCAAGATCACGCTGGTGGATCTGCGGTATATCCGCAGTGCGTTACTCGGCAGCTTCGTGGATTTTCAATCGCAGGACGTGCTGCTGCTGTACAGCACCACCATTTTCAACAACAATATCTCCATGTAAAGAAAAACAGATGGGTCACAAGTGCATCGTGATCCATCTGTTTTTTCTGTCTTTCTCAGTTTTTGAAGCTGTGGATGGGTGCAGGGATCCTGCCGCCGCGGTGGATGAAATCGGCGCAGGAGACGTTGCGCACGGGCATGATGGGTGCGTAACCCAGCAATCCGCCGAACTCCACCGTTTCGCCTACACCCTTGCCGATGACGGGGATAATACGCACGGCGGTGGTCTTGGCGTTGATCATGCCGATGGCGGCTTCGTCTGCGATGATGCCGGAAATGGTGGTCGCCTCGGTGTCGCCGGGAATGGCGATCATGTCAAGACCCACCGAACACACGCAGGTCATGGCTTCCAGCTTTTCAATGGACAGGGCGCCGCACCGCACCGCGTCGATCATGCCCTGATCCTCGCTGACGGGGATAAACGCACCGCTCAGACCGCCCACATAAGAGGATGCCATCACACCGCCCTTTTTCACCTGATCGTTGAGCAGCGCCAGCGCCGCCGTGGTTCCGGGACCGCCGACGGATTCCAGACCCATTTCCATCAAAATCTCCGCCACACTGTCCCCGATCGCCGGGGTGGGCGCAAGGGAAAGATCCACAATGCCAAAGGGCACGCCCAGCTGTTTCGCCGCTTCACGGGCAACCAGCTGACCCACACGGGTGACCTTGAACGCCGTCTTTTTGATGGTCTCGCACAGCACTTCAAAGCTCTCGCCCTTGATCTTTTCCAGCGCCGTCTTGACGACGCCGGGGCCGCTGACGCCCACGTTCACCACGGCGTCCCCCTCGGACACGCCGTGGAATGCGCCTGCCATGAAGGGGTTGTCGTCGGGCGCATTGCACAGCACCACCAGCTTCGCACAGCCGAGGGAATCCCTGTCGGCGGTGCGCTGCGCCGTCTTTTTGACGATCTCGCCCATCAGCTTCACGCCGTCCATGTCGATGCCCGTTTTGGTCGAGCCGATATTGACGGAGCTGCATACACGTTCCGTCACCGCCAGTGCCTCGGGGATGGAGAGCATCAAATTACGGTCGGCGGTGGTCATGCCCTTGGAAATGACGGCGGAATAGCCGCCGATAAAGTTGATGCCCAGCGTTTGCGCCGCTCTGTCCAAGGTTTGGGCGATGGTCACAAAGTCCTCCGGCGTCTTGCAGGCACAGCCGCCTACCATGGCGATGGGCGTGACGGAAATGCGCTTGTTGACGATGGGGATGCCGTACATCTTTTCGATGTTCTCCCCCACTGCAACCAAGTTTCCGGCATAGGAGATCAGCTTGTTGTAGATGTTTTCGTTCAGCTTCGCAAGGTCACTGTCACAGCAGTCCAAAAGGCTGATGCCCAAGGTGATCGTCCGCACATCCAGATTTTCCTTGCGGATCATGTCGTTGGTTTCGAGTACTTCTCTATGGTCGATCATACTGTTCCCCCTCAGATGCGGTGCATCTTTTCAAAGATCTCTTCGCTCTGGCAGTGGACGACCACGCCCCTGTCCTCACCGACAGCGCTCAGCTCATCCGCCATGTCGGAGAACTGCTTGGAGAAGCCGCTGATATCCACGACCATCATCATGTTGAAATAGCCGTCCACGATGGTCTGGGAGATATCGAGAATGTTGACCTTATTCTCCGCCAAATATGTACAAATGGCGGCGATGATGCCAACGGTGTCCTTGCCGACAACGGTGATAATTGCTTTTTTCATAATCGGTTTCCTTTCCTTATTTCAATGTGACGATGGTTACGCCGTCCTCTCCCTCGCCGTACATACCGGGTCGGCTTGTCTTGACGTAGGGAGATCTTTTCAAATACTGCCGCACCGCTGTGCGCAGGGCACCGGTGCCCTTACCATGCACCACGGTGAAGTCCGTCACGCCGGAGCGCAAGGCATGGTCAATAAAACGATCCAGCTCGATCAGGCAGTCGTCCACCAGCATCCCCCGCAGATCAAGGCGGGTCTCCGCCGCAAGGTTCAGCGGTCGGTCGCCTGTCCCGACAGGCACTCTGCGTCCGCCCTTCTTGTCCTGCTTCGGCTGTTCGGTCACAAGCCGCAGTTCCGAAAGCTTAATGCGCATCTTGGCGGTGCCTGCCATGACCTCCACATTGCCGTTTTTATCCGGCAAGGACAGCACCTTCGCCTGCTTGCCGAGGGAAGCGATCAGCACATCGTCCCCCACCTGCAAGGCTCTGGGCAGTGTGTACGGCTCGTCGGGATCGCAGAGACTGACCACCGGGTCCGCCGCCGCATCTATGGCGTCGATACCCCTGCGGACAGTGCGCCGTGCCCGGCGGGCAAGCTCGGCGGCATCCTGCGCCTTGTCCCGCTCCTTGCGCAGCTTTTCCAGCTCCATCAGCAATGCATTCGCCTCTCTGCGCGCCTGCTCGGTGATGCGCAGTGCCTGAGACTTGGCATTGTCCAGTTCCTTTTGCCGCAGTGCCAGCGCTTCCTCCCGGATCCGCTGGGCTTCCCGCAGGGCGGCATCCGCATCCCGGGAGATCGCCTCGGCATTTTCCCGCTCCTTTTCCATGTTCAGGCGGCTGAGTTCCAATTTGTCCACCACATCCTCAAATCGAATGTTGGCATCATCCACCAGCTCCCGTGCCCGATCCACAACCTCCTTGCGCATCCCGAGACGTTCGGAAATGGCAAATGCGTTGGAGCGTCCCGGTACGCCGATCAACAGGCGGTAGGTGGGACGCAGGGTGCGCACATCAAATTCGCAGCAGCCGTTTTCCACACCCGGCGTCTGCAAAGCGTAGGCCTTCAATTCCGCATAGTGGGTGGTCGCCGCAATGCGTGCGCCCTTGGACGCCAGATTTTCCAGCACCGCCATCGCCAGCGCCGCACCCTCCACCGGGTCGGTACCGGCGCCCAGCTCGTCAATGAGCACCAAACTGCGCTCATCCGTGCGCTCCAAAATGTCGATGATATTCGTCATGTGTGCGGAAAAGGTGGACAGGGACTGCTCAATGGACTGCTCGTCGCCAATATCCGCCAGCACTTCGCGGAAGGTGGAGACACGGCTTTGATCCCGCACGGGGAGCATCAGACCGCACATGGCCATCAGGGAAAGCAGACCCAGCGTTTTGATGGAGACCGTTTTGCCGCCTGTATTGGGTCCCGTGATGACCAAGGTCGTAAATTCTTCGCCCAGCCGGATATCCACGGGAACCACCTTTTTCGGGTCAATGAGCGGATGCCGTGCCGCACGCAAGTCCACAACGCCCTTGTCGTTGATCTGCGGCACCGTCGCCTTCATACTGTATGCCAGCTGTGCCTTGGCGAAGATCACATTCAGCTCCACCGCACAGGCATAGCTGTTTTCGATGCTCTCACAGAAGCCGCCCGCCGTAACGGACAGTTCCAAAAGGATGCGGTCGATCTCGTCCCGCTCCGCACTTTGCAAAACCTTGATCTCGTTGTTGGCGGAAACCACAGCCATGGGTTCGATAAACACCGTTGCGCCGCTGGAGGACGTGTCGTGGACAAGTCCGGGCACCTCTGCGCGGTGCTCGCTCTTGACGGGCACCACATAGCGCCCGTTGCGCATGGTGATGATATTTTCCTGCAAATATTTGGAATAGGCGCTGGAGCGGGTCATCTTTTCCAGCTGTTCACGGATCTTGGACTCCTGCGCCCGAATTTTGCGGCGGATGGAGGCAAGCTCAGAGGACGCATTGTCTGCCATCTCTTCCTCGGACAGAATGGCGCCGAAGATGGCGTCCTCCAAGTATTTATTGGGCGTCAGCGCACCGAACAGCGTGTCCAGAACGGTTTCCACGCCGGCATTGGCATCCCGCCACCCCGAAAGCCCCCGAATGGTACGCAGTACCGAGGCGATGTCCAGCAGTTCGCGCATATTGAGCACACTGCCTGCCTGTGCACGGCGCAGGGCGTTGTTTACGTTGCGCAGTCCGCCGAAGGACGGACCGCCGAACCGTGCCAGCAGCATATGGGCGTCCCGTGTCTGGTTCATCAGCGCCTGCGCCAGCGCCGGATCCGATTCGGGTCGCAGCTGCATGGCAAGCTCCCGTGCGTCGGCACACGCCGTAAACTCGGCCAGACGCAAGAGCACCTTGTCCAGTTCCAGCGAGAGAAAGTGTTTGTTCATGCGGTTCACCCTTTCTGTGTCAGGATAGCCCCAAAACACTCTTGTAAAACTGCAGTGTTTTGAAGGAATGGTTCAAATGGGTATGCATATACCCCTCCGTGATCGCGGACAGCCTGCGCAGTCCCTCGTCGGAGAGGGTAAAGGAAAAAATCTTTTTGGCATCTGCAAAGCAAATGTGGCGCATGGCAGCCAGCACTCCGGGCGTCAGCCTTTGTCCGCCCTGCCCGCAGTGACTGCAATACAAACAGCCGTTGCGGGAATCGAAATACATCTCTTCGTCTATGTACTGCCCGCACTGTGTGCAGGCAACCAAATCGGGCATATAGCCGGAAATGCTCATCAGCCGCAATTCCGTCACCGCCTTCAAAAACGGCTGGGGACGCTTGCCCCCCGCCAACAGATACAGCGCATTCAAAAGAAGCGTCAGATACTCCTCGGCGGGCAGTTCCTGCGGCGCCAGCTCTCCCGCCAGCTCGCAGAAATACTGCGCCAGCGACAGCCGCTCAATATCCGAGCGCAGGGCAAAAAACACCTCCTGCGGCTGTGCCTCGGTGACAACATAGGCGTCCCGGTTTCGGGTGATGGAAAGCTTCGAGTAGGCAAAGATCTGTGTGCCGCTCTGCTTTTCACTCTTGACGGATCTGGCGCCCCGCACAAAGGCGTGCAGTACACCGTAATCCCGTGTCAGAAGCTTGACAGAGCGGTCACTCTCGCCCGTCCCCTTCTCCCGGATCACGATCCCGTCCGTGTTCAGATTCATTTGCTTCCTCCGTGGCCAGCGGTTCCAGCGCCAGTTCCTCTTGAATGGATTCCCGATAGCGCAGATAATCCGTGATCCGGCCGCTTTCTAAAAATTTGTTCCAAAGATCGTCTGTTTTCATACTGCCCTCCGAAAATGTGGTCTACCGTTACTGTTCCCGTTTTCGGAGCGGTTATGTGTTTTTACGATGGGTGTTGCCTTAGTAAAACAGACGGAAATCCGTAAAGACCCAGCGGTTGTCCACCGCTCTGTAGGGGTAAGTGTATTCCTCCGTGCCGACCACCCTGCGGTAGTCCTCGGCGCCGGTATCGAGGTCGATGATCTCCACCTGCACCTTGCACAGAACACTGGTGCTGTTCTCGGTCTCCACCGTCAAGGTGTAGTCTCCCTTGGTGATGTCGGCGCCCCGTGCGCCGTCGAGACTGTACAGCTCGCCGTTGATGTCCCGATACGGAATATTTTCGCCGTCCCCGCGAAACAGTGCATCCCCGATCTCGGCGGAGAACAGGTCATAGACGATGGTGCGCAGGGTCTGGAAATCGGGCACTTCCTCGCTGACGACACGGTAATAGGTTTTGCCGTCCACTTCGTATGTCCGGGACGAATCCACCTCCAGACTGCACAGGTCAAACCACCCGTACACCTCCAGCGCTTTTTCAAAGCGGTTGCGCACTGTGGCTTCATCCGGCACAGGCAGAATAAGCTGCGCAGAGGTTTCCGGCGCATCCGATGCGTCGGGGATACCGATTCGGCTGTTTGTACAGCCGGCCAGCAGACAGAATATCAAAAGAAAGGAGAAAACCTTTTTCATTGCTTTGCCTCCAGTCCGAAATTGCGGATCAAGCCCTCCCGGTTGCGCCAGTCCTCCTTGACCTTGACCCAGCACTGCAAATTGACTCGGCAGCAAAGGAAACGCTCCATGTCCTCTCTGGCTCTGGTGGAGATGCGCTTGAGCATGGCGCCCTGCTTTCCGATGATGATGCCCTTGTGGCTCTCCTTTTCGCAGTAGATCACGGCCTCGATATCCACAAGGTCGCCGGTTTCCCGCTCACGCATTTTTTCGATGCTGACCGCCGTACCGTGGGGGATCTCCTTGTCCAAAAGGCGCAGCATCTTTTCCCGCAGGATCTCCGAGACGATCACACGCTCCGGCTGATCGGTCAGCGTATCCTCGGGGAAGAAGTGCACGGACGGCTGTGCCAGCGCCTCCAGCTCCTGCAGCAGCGCCGGGAAATTGTCCCCTGTTTTGGCGGACAGCGGTACCACGGCGGCAAAGTCATACCTGCCGGAAATGTCCAGAATCCGTGCCATCAGCGCATCCTTTTCGGGGACGGTGTCCACCTTGTTGATGGCGAGGATGACCGGCATTTTTTCACGCTTGAACCGCTCGATCAGCTCCAATTCCTTGTCCCGCAGTTCTCCGCTCGGCTCCACCACGAACAGGCAGGCGTCCACATCGGCGATGCTGTCGCTGACGGCCTTGACCATGTTTTCCCCCAGCTTTGTGCGGGGCTTGTGAAATCCGGGCGTGTCGGTAAAGACAAGCTGTGTTTCCCCTCTTGTGAGGATCCCCGTGATGCGGGTACGGGTCGTCTGCGGCTTTTCGGAGACGATGGCGATCTTTTGCCCGAGCAGACGGTTCAATATGGACGACTTGCCCACATTCGGGCAGCCGACAATGGCGATAAAGGCGGTTTTAGTCATGGGAAGAATCCTTTCTTTCTCTTTTTCCGAAACCGAAAATAAACCAAAATGCGGCGATCAGAGACACGGCAAAAACCGCAAACACGGCGGGATGTGTCCTGTAATACACATACATTGCCCGAAAAGCCTGCGGCTGCCAAAGCACGGCAATGCCGACACACACGGCAAACAAGGCACACACCAGCACGGCGCCTGCGGCGGCATCCTTGGCGATCTTGCAGTAGAGGTTTTTGCGCTGTTCTACCAAGTCCACCACGCTCTCCACCGCCGTATTGACCAGTTCGCCCGCTATCACCATAGCGCACGACAACAGCAGAAGCGCCATCTGTGTACGCGTCACGGTGAAAAAGTCGTAGCACAGCAGGAAACCGAACATATACAGCATCACCACCATATGTATACGCATATTCCGCTGGGTGCGGATGGTTTGGGCGATACCGCAGAAGGCATAGCCGAAGCTTTTAAGCAAGTCTTTCATCTCTTACGCCTCGTCATCCATGTAGTAGCTGCCGTTGCGCTTGAGTCCGAGCTGTGTGAGCACCGCTTCCTCCTTTTCCCGCATACGCACCAGCTCCAGTCCGCCCGCTTCGTGGTCATAGCCCAAAAGGTGCAGCATGGAATGCACTGTCAGGAAACCGATCTCCCGATTCAGAGAATGCCCGTACAGTTTCGCCTGTCCGACGGCGTGCTGCATGGAGATCACGATGTCGCCCAGCATCTGCGCGCCGGTATCGTTGTTGACGTCGTATACGCCGTCGATGCCCAGCGGGAAGGACAGGACATCCGTGCTTCTGTCGATATTGCGGTACTGTTTGTTCAGCGCACGGATCTGCTCGTCGTTGACAAAGGTCACGCTGATCTCTGCGGCGCCGGAAAAATTTTCATTGACCAGCACAGCATTGCAGCAGCGGCGCACCAGCATCCGCACGCCGGTGGGTATTTTCACATCCTTTTGTTCGTTGGAAATAATCACTTTCACTTTGTTCATTTTCTCTTTCTGTCCTCCTCACTTTTTTCGTAGGCTTTGATAATATCCTGCACAAGCTTGTGGCGTACAACGTCTTTTTCGTTGAAGCGCACCGTCTCGATGTCTTCCACATTTTTCAGCACCTTGATCGCATCCACAAGACCGGAACGTTTGCCGTCCGGCAGGTCGATCTGGGTGATGTCCCCCGTGACGACCATCTTGGAGTTGAAGCCCAGCCGCGTCAGAAACATTTTCATCTGCTCGGCGGTGGTGTTCTGCGCCTCGTCCAAAATGATGAAGCTGTCGTCCAGCGTGCGCCCGCGCATATACGCCAGCGGCGCCACCTCGATACTGCCGCGCTCCTGCTGTTTCTGAAAATTGTCCGCACCGAGCATATCAAACAGCGCATCGTACAGCGGGCGCAGATAAGGATCCACTTTTTGCTGCAGATCGCCCGGCAGGAAGCCCAGCTTCTCGCCTGCCTCCACGGCGGGACGGGTCAGGATGATGCGGTTGATCTCCTTGGCACGGAACGCCGTCACCGCCATCGCCACCGCGAGATATGTCTTTCCCGTTCCGGCAGGACCGACGCCGATGGTCACGGTGTTTTCCTTGATCGCTTCCACATATTTTTTTTGCCCGAGGGTCTTGGGCTTGACGGGCTTCCCCTTGGAGGTGATGCAAATACAGCCGGACGTCATACTCTCGAGCTTATCCTCCTTGCCGTCCTCCACAAGGGACAGCACATAGCGCACATTCTGCCCGCTGAGTTCCTCGCCCTTGTTGATCAGGGTCAGAAGTCCGTTGATCGCCCGCACCGCCTTGGACACGTTTTCCGCATCGCCCGTCACCTTCAGTTCCGAGCCGCGGCTGATCACCTCCACGGAAAACGCCTTCTCCACCTGACGGATATTCTCGTCAAAGCTGCCGAACAGACCCACGGCCTGCTCCATGCGTTCAAAGCTGATGACTTGTTCAAACATTGTATTCGCCTCACTTTTCCAAAGGAAGTCCAGTATATATATCGTATTTTGGACATTATACCATATATAGAGAAAAAAAGCACCTGTAAAATGAAATTTTTTTGAGAATCTTAACTATTTTTTCAGACACTTTTTTGTATAGATTGCCGTCTGTTTTTTTGTGTTGAAAAATATGTCGAACTATGCTATAATAATATGGAGTAATCACAGAGGAGACTTTTTATGGGTTTTGATACCATGCAGGAGCGCCGTGCTTTGGAAAAGCAGCTGGAAGAAAAAAAGAAACAGCTTCGCCAAAAGAAGGCGCACGACGATTGGCTGGCGGACTCCGTCTGCCCGAATCTGTACAAGAAATATTCCCGCAAAGAAATCGACAATTCTCTGGTGGTCTTTGCCTCCGATAAATCCGAATCCCTGCCGTCCGGAATGCGCTCACTGTTTTCCAAGCTGACGGACGAGGGCTTTACCTGCCGTTTCTTCTCCGTCCCCAAAACCTTCCGCAACCGCAAGGCGGAGCAAAAATGGTACGAGGAGTTTTTCTCCTGTTTCGCCGTCTGCAAGACTCTTTTCATCGACGACCTGTTTTCCCCCGTCTACTGTATCGAGCCCAGAAAGGGACAGCGCATCGTCCAGCTTTGGCACACACCGGCGCTGCTACGCAAGGCCGGCTACGCCATCGGCAAGCGGGGACTGGTGGGAGAGATCGTCGATCACCGGCAGGTACACAAAAACTACACGGACGTCTCCGTCTCCTCCCCCCATGTCAAAAACACCTTTGCCTCCGTATTCAACTGCTCGGAGGATATCATCCACGCATGGGGTTGTCCGAGAACGGACGTCTATTTTGACCGAGATTTCGTCCGCTTCGCACGGGAAAATCTGATCAAAATGATCCCCAATCTGAACAGCCGGATTCAGGGACGCGGAATACTGCTGTATGCGCCGACCTACCGGGGCGACTCGGAAAAGAACGCCTACGTCCACCGTATGCTCGACCTGCTTTTGCTCAAGCGTCTGCTGGGCGACCGATACGTGTTTTTGATGAAAATGCACCCGTTTATCCGCGACGGTGTGCTGATGGATGACGACGTGCGCGATCTGGTGCGGGACTTCGCCTTTGAGGTGCCGGCCAATGTGCCCATCGAAACGGCGCTGTGCGGCTCGGATATGCTCATTACGGATTATTCCACCGTTTTGTTCGATTACGCACTGTTGAACCGACCCATGATTTTCTATGCCTTCGACTTCGAGCACTACACCCGCCGCCGTCCGCTGTTTTACGACTACAAGTCCTTTGTCCCCGGTCCCATCGTATACGATTCCGCACAGCTTTGCGAGGCGGTGCTGGATCAGGCGCAAAACTTCGACAAGGACAAGATGAAGCGGTTTGCCCACAAATATATGGGCGGCTGCGACGGTCACTGTACGGAACGTGTCATACACTACGCCGTCAAAAAATAACGCTTTTCACGGAAAATTGTGGGATTTGTGCTTCGCACCGGGGAACCCTCGGCGAGGGTTCCCCACGCCAAAACAGTCCACCGGACTGTTTTGGCTACCCTCCTGCGCTTCTGGTGCTGTTAGGGGGCATCACCGCATAAATTGGGGTGTGCGGATTGCGAAGTAAGATTTTTTGTCAGGTTGCACAGAAAG
>JBJEQK010000055.1:0-15004 GCA_051881715.1 Acutalibacteraceae bacterium | reverse complement strand
AAAGGCGCCGCCTTTGGAATCTGCAAGCCTTTGAAAAGGCTTGAGCGAAACTTTTAGTCTCACAAAAATCCGTGATGAACCAACAAAAAGAGCCCCGTCTAAAAACGGAGCTCTCTTTTTTTGTGTAAATTATTCCGCTGCAGGAGCGCCTACGGGGCAGGTATCTGCGCAAGTGCCGCAGTCGATGCACTTGTCTGCATCAATTACATACTTGCCGTCGCCCTCGGAAATGGCCTCTACAGGGCATTCGCCTGCGCAAGCGCCGCAGGAGATGCATTCGTCAGAGATAACATATGCCATTGGTGAACAACCTCCTTTTATAATTTGTAGATATTGTATCACACTCATGAAAAAATGCAATACCTTTTTGCAAAAAAATGATTATTTATTCAATTCCTTTTAATGCCTCTATTTCCGATCGATCCACTTTGATGTGTCCGTCGCGCACAGTCTTGACATCTCGGCGATGGCATGCAATCGGTGCGGCATCGGGTCTGGAATCCAGACGAACTTTCAGCATACCCGTAAGCAGGTTGTTTTCCACGACGGTACCCTTTCCGTCTGCGGTATTGACGATTGCACCGACTTTCGGTGTGACACGCAGTAGATGCTCATACGCCTCCTGCTCGTACTTCAGACAGCACATCAATCTTCCGCAGGTGCCGCTGATTTTGACAGGGTTCAGAGACAGACCCTGTTCCTTTGCCATCTTGATGGACACCGGCTGGAAATCTCCCATATAGCTGCGGCAGCAAAATTCCCTGCCGCAGACGCCAAGTCCGCCGAGTTTTTTGGCTTCGTCCCGCACACCGATCTGGCGAAGTTCGATTCTTGTGCGGAACACAGAGGCAAGATCCTTAACCAGTTCCCGGAAATCCACGCGTCCGTCCGCAGTGAAATAGAACAGAATCTTTCCGCCGTCAAAGGTATATTCCACGTCCACCAGCTTCATCTCCAGCTTGTGCTTTTCGATTTTATCCTGGCAGATATTGAATGCGTTGATTTCCTTTTCCTTATTTTTTTCGACGGTTTTCAAGTCCTCCTTGTTGGCCTTGCGGATAACCGGCTTCAAGGGATGTACGATCTCCTCCTGCGGCATATCCTGATTGGCCAGAGCGATTTCGCCGCATTCGATGCCACGTGCCGTCTCTACGATGACATTTTCGCCGACTTGAAATTCTATATCTTTGGGGTCAAAGTAATACACTTTGCCGACTTCCTTAAAACGAACG
The DNA here is from genome assembly GCA_051881715.1 of Acutalibacteraceae bacterium. Taxonomy (GTDB): domain Bacteria; phylum Bacillota; class Clostridia; order Oscillospirales; family Acutalibacteraceae; genus UBA1425. Next base: position 13,772 of record JBJEQK010000055.1, on the reverse strand, counting down.
CCGATAATCATTGCCATAGTATTTTATATCCTTCCGTATTGATCGGTCAATAACTGAGCACAAAACAAAGTGATCAGAAGGTTGCCGTTCAGATTTTTCTGGATCGAGTCCAGCGTATTGGCGCAAACGTCGATCACGGAGATGAGTTTGCTTTTGGGAAAGAGACTGCTGATTTGTTCCACTGTTTCGTCTGCCGGCAGATCTGCAACTTTATTGACCAGAGCAAGCTCCGCCAAACTGCGCATTTCCTGACAGCAAAGGGTGAAAAAATCCTTGTCTTTCTCAAATTGGGCAGTTTCTTTTAAAACATCCCATTCTTTTTTTACTGCAACATTTTTTAAAATACTGCTTGCCACTGTCCGAGCCTTTTCCAAATCTGCCGTGTTGGTTTCGTTCTGTTCCTGCGGACACGTGTATACCGTTACGCGGGAGAGAACGGTGTCCAGCATGGCGCTTTGGGATGGGCAAGTCAGGATGAAGTGCACATAATACGGCGGTTCTTCCAAAATCTTGAGCAGGGCATTTTGTGCGCCTGCCGCCATCGCCTGCGTATTTTCGAGAACAAAGACCTTCCTCTCGGCTTCATTGGGCAAAACACTCGCCACCCGGCGAATCTCACGCACAGTGTCCACCTTGAAGCTGCCAACCGTAGCGCCTCCGGCATAAAACAGGATATCCGGGTGCGAATCGGCATTCGCCTTGATGCAGTCAGCACAGATGTCACATGGTACCGCTTTGCCGCTGCAAACCAGCGCTTTGGCAACAGTGCGCGCAAATGCATGGCGTTTCTCCTGCGAGCCACCCTCCAGCAGAATGGCATGGGACAACTTCCCGTTTTGCAGATCCGACAAGATCTGCTCCAGTACCTTTTCCATACTTAAAGCTTGACGAATTTGTCCACATCGACCACAAAGACTGTTGCGCCGCCGACATTGACTTCCACCGGCACAGAGGTGAAAAACTCTGCGTTAAACGTCGTGGATGCCTGAACGATCTGTTTGCGTTTACAGCTGAATTTACCGATGATCTCGATCAGCGGATCCACCTTGTCCTCCTCAACGCCGATCAAAAGCGTGGAGTTGCCGGCGCGCAGAAAGCCGCCGGAGGTGGAAAGCTTTGTTGCGCTGAATCCGGCTTTGGTGATCTCGGAAAGAACAGTCGGACAGTCATCGTTATTGATGATTGCAATTACCAGTTTCATGAGAACCTCCATCGAATAAATCAAGATTGCGTTCAATTATTTTTGCGCCTCGCCAGCCGTATGCCCTGCCCTGCAGTGCATCTCCGTGCTCAGCGCGAACCTTTGCTCCGTTTAAAAAAAGATCAATCTCCGTCCTGGCTGCACCGACATTTTTGGGGCAGGCTTTTTGGCAGATATCACAGCCCCATGCACAGCCCGTTGCTCGAATCAAATCTTCCTGCTCAGGCGTCAGCGGCTTTTTTTGCTGGGAAATGGCGGAGAGACATTTCTCCCCCTGAAAGCCGTCCTGTGTCAAAGCGCCGGCAGGACAGGCACGGATGCACAGGTCACAGCCATCGCACAGGGACAGTTCCCGGGACGCCGGCGGAAGAAACATGGTGGTGATGATCTCGCCGATAAAAACCCATGAGCCGTAGTGCTCCGTAAGCAAAAGCCCGTTTCTCCCCTTGGAGCCCAATCCTGCTTTTTGTGCGGCGTAAACTTCGGAAATGGGAGAATTGCCGCAAAAGGCTTCAAACGCTTCGTTGGGATAGGCGCTTTTCATTTGCAAAGAAGCGCCCTGTAACCTTTCCTGCATGAAGTCGTTATAATCCGGGACAACGGCATAGCGGGAAATGTTGGAGTTTTCGTACGCCTCCTCCCCCAAATAATAGGGAAACAGCGCCACAAGAACGCTTTGTGCCTCGGCAGGGATTCGCTTTGCGGCACGGCAAGGCAGGATATGCTCTCGAAACGGCTCAAAGGCACAAACGCCCCAAAGCGGAGAAACTTGATCCATAATTGTTTGGATTTGTTGCAAGGAAAATCTTCTCCTTATCCGGGAAAACTCATTGCCAGCGCAATCATAGCCGGCATGGTTACGACAGAAATCAAACTGACAGCGCTCACAGTCTGTGCCGCAAGGCCGGTGTCTTTGTCATATTTGGCAGCAAACATAACGGTGTTGTTGGCAGACGGCGCACTGGCCGTCAAAACCAATGTTGCAAGCAACGTACCGCGGATGCCAAAGAGGATGTATATCCCGAGCAGAATCAGCGGCAAAAGAATGAGCTTGCACAAGGCGACCAAAGCGATCTTCTTTTCCCGAAGCATTGTCCGAAAATCTGCGTGTGCAAGGTATGTTCCGAAAATCAGCATGGCAAGGGGTGTGTTCATGTCGGACAGATACCGCACCGGCTGCATGAAAACCGTCGGAAGCTGTAGATTTAAAAAATACAGGGGCAATCCGACGATCACGGCAATGACGCCGGGATTGAGAAGAATCTTTTTCCAATCAAAAGCGCTCTTGCCTTCCCGATCGGCCGTCATGACATAGATGCCGTATGTGAAGGCGCAGATCTGAAACGCAACGATGACAGCAGAGCAGAAAAAGACGCCCTGTGCGCCGAGAACCGCATTGGTCAGCGGCAGTCCCATATAGCCGCAATTTCCGAATACTGCCGCATAGCGAAAGACAGCGTTGCGTGCTTTGTCCCCTTTACGAAAAAACGGGACAGAAAGCAGTGCGGCAACCAAATGCATCAACATCCCGCAGCCGATGGCGATCAAGAGATTTTTGGTGTTGCTCGCCGTGTTGTCCATGGTGAGAAAGGACTGTACGATCACGCAGAATGTGATGACATAAAACAGCAGATCTGTACAGGCTTTCGCCGTTTTCTCCGTGAATAAATGCACCTTGTCACACACAGCGCCGACGGCCACAAGAATGTAAAGGATCACTACCTGTTTTGCAGCGATCATCATGTTGGAAAGGAACATATTTATTCGGCGTCTTCTTTCTTGGAACGGATCGCCTGACGGAACACCTTGGAGCGATCCACCAAAGCATACAGAATAAACGCCGCCATCGTGAGATCGACCACCTCAATGGAGGAGTCTGCGGCAATGTACTCACCGTGACCGAGCACAGTCACTACAAGGCGCGGTACAAAACAAATCAGACAGAACAACGCCGCCGGAAGCCCGTATGCAAACAGCTTCCATTCCAAGCCTTGCGCATTGACTTTGGCTGTGACCTGCGCATACGCCATGAAGAACATCATCAGGAAAACGATCATCAGAAGTTCCAGGAAAAGCTCCGAAACATTCAGAAAGCTGATCTTGCGCATGAAGCGGTGCATGATGCGGAAAATCGCCCAGAAAACGGGCATGATCGCCAGCAGCTTGTATTCGGACGGATCCTTGCCGGTGAGAAGCGCAATGCCCAGCATGATAAAGAAAATCGCAGACACGACCGCAAAGAACGCCTCCAATCCCATGGCGGTTGCGCCGGATTTAGACAGGTAGGACATCAGCGTTGTGCTCTGTGCCGTCGAGGAATAGGCAAAATACAGATCGGAAAATGCGCCGTAGCGGGTGATCGCATTGACAGCAAGACCGCCGGCCGCGAGAAAAGAGATCACGCCGCCGACAACTTTTTTCTCCCCCTGATCGTCTGTTTTTCCCAAGCCGTTTTTGTGCAGGAGAGAAAGAAGGATCGGCAGGACGGTACCCAGTGCAAGAACCGCGTACAGAATGGGAATGGAGAAATGGGAAGTGTTGACCCAAAAACCGGTGTCCGGCTGAATGTTTGTCATCAGCTGAAACACACGAAGGGGCAGTGCGATAATGACCGCAACAATGAAGAAAATAAACAATATAAAGGGGTTTACGGTTTCGTATTTCTGGTTATTCAAAATGATCGTCACCTTTCTGTTTTACTGAAAATCAGCTGCGTTCTTCTTTCGGAATATAGTCGAGGTCTGCCACATAGCTCTCTGCACGTTCGCCGATGGGGTAATAGCGCTTCGGCAAAGAGACGCTCTTATAGGCAGGACGGATGATTCTGCCGCCGGTCATCAGCTCCTCCATGCGGTGCGCAGACCAACCGGCCATCCGCGCCACGCAGAACAGCGGCGTAAACAGATCCTCCGGGATATGCAGCATATCGTAAATCAAACCGGAATACAGATCCACGTTGGCACAGACCTTTTTCTTGCTCCCCTTCACTTTTTCAAAAACCTCCGGGGTCAAGCGCTCCACCATATCAATCAGATTGAACTGATCCATATAGCCGTTCTTTTCCGCAAAGGCTTTTGCGTTGCGCTTGAGGATCACGGCGCGGGGATCGGACAGCGTGTAAACTGCGTGTCCCATGCCGTAGATCAAACCGGAACGATCTCCTGCTTCCTTTTTCAAAATCTTGCACAGGTATTCCGCCACCTGATCTTCGCTGGTGACATCTTCCACATCCCTGCGGATGAAGTCCATCATTTCGCGCACCTTTAGGTTGGCGCCGCCGTGACGGGGACCTTTCAGGGAGCCGATACCGGCGGCGATCGCCGCATAGGTATCGGTGAGGCTGGAAGTCAAAACACGCGTGGCAAAGGCGGAATTGTTGCCGCCGCCGTGCTCGGCGTGCAGGATCAGCGCGAGATCCAAAAGCTTGGCTTCCTCGTCGGAAAACTCCTTGTGGGAACGAATGGTGCGCAGAACGGTCTGCGCCGTCAGATACTCCGGCTTCACCGGGTGTATGTACATACTCTTGTGGTAATAATGTCGGCGTTTGACCTGATAGGCATAGGCCATGATCATCGGCATCTGCGCAAGAAGCTGTACAGATTGACGCAAGACATTTTCGATGGAGGTATTCTCCGGGTCGGGATCGTAGGAATACAGAGAAAGCACGGAGCGGGAAAGCTTGTTCATGACGTTGATCGAGGGCGATTTCATAATCATATCCTCGATGAAGTCCTCCGGCAATTCGCGCGCATCCGACAGCATACCGCAGAACATATCCAGCTGTTTCTGCGTCGGCAAATCGCCAAACATCAACAGCCAAGCTGTTTCCTCAAAACCGAAGCGGTTTTCCTTTTCGCAGTTGTTCACGATGTCGTTGATATCAATGCCGCGGTATGTCAGTTTTCCGTCGCGGGGAACGCGCTCGCCGTCGCTGATGTAATAGCCGTCCACGGAGCAAATGTGCGTCAGCCCTGCCATAACACCCGTGCCGTCCGCATTGCGCAGACCGCGTTTTACGTCATATCGTGTGAAGTCCTCGGACTTGATTCGGTTATGTTTTACCAGCTCATCGCAAAGAAAGGAGATTGCATCATTGGAAACAGGGGAAATGATACTTGACATAATACACCACCTTATGTGCATAAAAATACTTATACTAATTCTATACCAATCGGGTGTAAAATGTCAAGTCTACAGTGCAATATTCATGGGGTAAGGAGATGAAAAAAGTGAAATTTTACGCTTTTCTCTGCTGTTTGGTCGCTGTTTCTCTGGTGCTGACCCCGGCAATCACACTGGTGGGAAATCCGCAGCAGACGGACACGGTACAAACAACGACAGAAAAAGCCGCCATCTGATCGGGACGGCGGCAAGTAAAAATCAGGAAAGACGGTGGATAAACAGGCCGGAGAGCAGCTTCGGCTCAAACCATGTGGATTTGGGCGGCATGATCTCCCCTGCATCGGCGATGCCGAACAGATCATCCATGGTGGTGGGATACATGGAAAAGGCAAGGCACATATCGGTATGTACACGTCTTTCCAATTCCCCCAGACCACGGATCCCGCCGATGAAGTCGATGCGCTTGTCGGTTCTGGGGTCCTCAATGCCGAGAATCGGCGCGATCAGATTTTTTTGCAAAATCGAGACATCCAGCTGTGCAACGGGGTTGGATGCGTCAAAGGTACCGTCCTTGGCGGTCAGTACATACCACTGATCCTGCAAAAGCATACCGAACGTGTGTTTCTTTTCCGGCTTGTACGGAGAGACAGACGCTTTCTCGACTGTGAATTTTTCCGAAACCAACGCCATAAATTCCTCTGCGGTGTGTCCGCCCAGATCTTTCATCACACGGTTGTAGTCCATGATCTCCAATTCATTCTGTGGGAATAGAACGGCAAGGAAGAAGTTGAACTCCTCTTCGCCGGTATAGTCCGGCTTTTCGGCGCGGCGCTTTTGACCGACCTTTACAGCGGAGGCACAGCGATGGTGGCCGTCGGCGATATAGAAGCTGCGAACATCGGCGAACAGGGCGGCGATCTTTTCGCAAATAGCCGCATCGTCCACCACCCAAACGGTATTGCCCACATTGCCGCTGACAAAATCATACACGGGTGTATGTGCGGCTTTCCAAGATTCAATCAAAGAAGCAATACTTTCATTTTCCCGATAGCACAGGAAAATGGGACCTGTATTTGCATCGCACGTGTCCACATGGCGGATGCGGTCGGCTTCCTTGTCCGCGCGGGTCAGCTCGTGCTTTTTGATGATGTTCTGCATATAGTCGTCGATGGATGCACAGCCGACAAGACCGGTCTGGCTGCGGCCGTTCATCGTCTGGCGGTAAATATAAAAACACGCCTCGCTGTCCTGCACACAGATTCCGTCAGAGATCAGCTTTTCCATGTTTTCTTTGGCCTTGGCATAGACGGCATCATCATAGAGGTCGATCTCCTTGGGAAGGTCGATTTCCGCCTTGTCCACATGAAGAAATGAGTAGGGGTTTCCCTTAACCATCTCTCGTGCCTCATCACTGTTCATCACATCATAGGGAAGTGCGGCGACTTCGGCGGCATGCTCGGGCACGGGACGGATCGCACGGAAGGGTTTGAAAACTGCCATATCTTTTGGCTCCTTTCAATATTGCATTCTTTGATTAAGCATCTTAATGGTGTCCTCGTCGATTTTGACGATTTCCCGGTCGTAGGTCAAAATGCCGTTGACTTCAAATTCCACATCGGTGACCTGCGTATAAATAAATGCGCTGAGATATTTGGGGATCAGGGGCATAATCTGCTTTTCCATCAGTCTGCGGTATGCCCGGGTCAATGACTCTTTGGTTCGGAACATCATATAGCCGAAGCTTTTCTTTTTGTTCCAGACATGACCGTCCTCGATCAGACTGTAGCCGCCGAACTCGCTGATGACAAATGCACGGCGATCGGGCTTGATCTTGGGGATGGGCAAAATATACTTGTGCATACTCTGAATATCCCCTGCGCCCTGATCATACCAGCCGCTGGCATGATCCACGATTCTGCCCGGATCATAGGCTTTCACTTCCGACGCAATGCGCTTTGCGTCAAATTGTCCCCAGCCTTCGTTGAACGGCACCCAGCAGTAAATGCTCACACAGTTGTAAAGGGTGTCCATCATATCGCGCAGTTCCCGCTCAAAATCGGCACGCCACTGCGGTTGTTCCCGGCTGAAGCGTTTGTAGCGGTTGTCCTTCAGGGAAAACGGCGTCAGTCTCGGACAGGCGCCGAGAATATTCGGCACCACGCCCGCATAGAAGTTGCCGATATATTGCCCGCCGCTGACCATATCCTGCCAGACGAGCATACCCAGCCGGTCGCAGTGATAGTACCACCGGGGAAGATCGACTTTAATATGTTTGCGCAGCATATTGAAGCCCAGATCTTTCATCTTTTGAATGTCATAGATCATGGCTTCGTCACACGGCGGTGTCAGTCCGCCGTCGCAGTAATATCCCTGATCCAGCAGACCGCGCTGAAAATAGGGCTTATTATTCAGAAAAAGCCTTGTGACCCCGCCGTCGTTTCCGACACTGAATTTTCGCATTCCGAAGTAGCTGTTTACCGTGTCAGTAACCTTGCCGTTTTGTGAAACGGTTACGGTCAGATCGTACAAAAACGGATCCTCCGGCGACCACAAATGGGGGTCAGGCACCGGGATTTGGGCGTTTTGCTCTATGTCGCCGTCAAACAGAACGGACTCCCCTGCCCGAATCACGGCGTGCAGTGCCGCAGTCTCGGAGAGGTCGGCAGTCAAATGTAGGAAAGAATTGTCGATATCGGGAACGATTCGCAGCTTTTGCACATAACAGGTGTTGACCGGCTCCATCCAGACTGTCTGCCAAATGCCGGAAGTGCCGGTGTACCAAAACCCATGAGATTGCAGGGATTGCTTACCTCGGTTTTGCCAGCCGGCGTCCGTCGGGTCGTATACACGCAGGGCGATACTGTTCACGCCCTCGTGCAAATCGTCCGTAACATCGGCAGAAAACGGGCAGTAGCCACCTGTGTGGGCGCAAACCTCTATTCCGTTGACATAAACCGTACACTGCCAATCCACGGCACCGAAATGCAGGATACATCGTTTGCCGTCAAAGGAGGGCGGCAAAACAATATCTCTTTGATACCAAAGGATCTCGTTCGGCTGTAGTTTGCGGCAAACACCGCTGAGCGCCGACTCAATGGCAAAGGGTACGGTGATCACACCGTCATAGCTTTGCGGCGGCGGTGCATTTTCGTCTGTCACAGCGTATTGCCAAGCGCCGTTTAAACAAAGCCACTCGGAACGGACAAGCTGCGGACGCGGATATTCGGGCAGTGGGCAATTTTTGTCCACCCGATCAAACCATCGCGTTTTCAGCATAGTTGCCCTCCCTTTATGTATTCTCGGGTCTGCGCATTGTCAAGGCAATACGTTTTTTATTTACATCGACAGAAAGTACCCATACGGTAATCACTTCGCCGACCTTCAGCACTTCCGACGGATGCTTGACCCGCTTGCCGGAAAGCTGAGAAATATGGACAAGACCGTCCTGATGCACGCCGATGTCCACAAAAGCGCCGAAGTCGATCGCATTGCGGACGGTGCCTTTCAGTTCCATGCCGGGGACGAGGTCCTTCATGTCCATAACATCGGTGCGCAAAAGCGGAGGCGGAAGCTCATCGCGGGGATCGCGTCCGGGACGGAGCAATTCCTTGACGATATCGCTCAGGGTTGGAACGCCGGTGTGCAGTGTTTCGGCAACACGTTCTATCCCGCCGAGGGACTCTATGGCTTTTTCCAGTCCGTCTGCTTGTCCGCACTTTACATCCTTGAGGGCAAGAGAGCACATATCCAGCAGTGCTTCGGTCAGCTTATAGCTTTCGGGATGCACCCCGGTATTGTCCAAAACATTGCGGCTTTCCGGGATGCGCAAAAATCCGGCGCACTGCGTATAGGCTTTCTCACCGAGCTTGGATACTTTTTTTAGCTGTGCCCGACCTGTAAAAGCGCCGTTTTCCTCCCGATAGGAAACAATATTTTTCGCCACAGCCGCATTGATGCCGGAGACACGGGACAGCAAAGAGGCGGACGCAGTGTTTAGATCAACGCCGACTGCATTCACGCAGTCCTCCACCACGCCGTCCAATGCGGTTTCCAGTTCTTTTTGCGGCATATCGTGCTGGTACTGACCGACGCCGATGGCTTTCGGGTCGATCTTGACAAGCTCCGCCAGCGGATCCTGCAACCGTCTTGCGATAGAAACTGCACTGCGCAGAGAGACGTCGTACTGCGGAAACTCCTCGGCGGCCAGCTTGGACGCGGAATACACAGAGGCGCCGGCTTCACTGACGACCATATAGGCCGTTTTGTTGTCGGGAATCTCTTTGAGCAATTCTGCGGTAAAGATCTCCGTTTCCTTGGAAGCGGTGCCGTTGCCGATGGCAATGATCTGCACATCGTACCATGCAATCATCTTTTTCAGCAGTGCTTTTGCGCTGTCCCGCTGTGCATCGGAGTGGGTGACATAGATCACGTTGGTGTCTAATACTTTTCCCGTTGCGTCCACCACAGCGACCTTGCATCCCGTTCGGTAGCCAGGATCCAGCCCGATGGCGTTTTTGCCCTTGACAGGAGGCTGGAGAAGCAGTTCATGCAGGTTCATGGAAAAGACGCGAATGGAAGCACTCGCCGCCTTGGCCGTCATGTTGCTTCTGGTTTCCCGTTCCACAGAGGGACAGATCAGACGGTTGTACGCATCCAGACCGGCTTCGCGCACGATCTCCGTACAGGCGGAACCACCGGCCTTGAGCGTAACGGAAGTGATGACATTGGAGGCTTTGACAGGGTCGAGCTGTACGCTGACCTTCAAAAAGCCCTCCTTCTCTCCCCTGTCTATTGCCAAAATCCTGTGATCGGCAATACGATTGACCGGCTCGCAGTAGTCGTAGTACATTTGGTACACACTGTCTTTTTCCGGGTCAACCGCCTTTGTCTGTACCACACCGACGAGAGAAAACAGATTACGCAGTCTGCGGCGAATGTTTGCGTCGTCGGAAATGTTTTCAGCGATAATATCCATGGCGCCATGCAGGGCATCCTCCGCTGTCTCCACACCCTTTTCCGGGTCAATAAACGCTTCGGCTAAAGTCATGGGGTCAGCAGAATCCACCGCCTGTGCGAAAATGGCATCCGCAAGCGGTTCCAGTCCCTTTTCCTTTGCGACAGATGCACGGGTGCGCCGTTTGGGTCTGTAAGGGCGGTAGAGATCCTCGATCTCCGCCAAGGTAGAAGCTTTGGACAGTGCGGCTTCCAATTCCGGCGTCATCTTTTCCAGTGCAATGATCGAAGCCGAAACTTCTTCACGGCGCTTGTCCAAATTGCGAAGATATTCCAGTCGCTCCGAAAGCGCCCGCAGCACCTGGTCATTCAGCGTTCCGTGGGCTTCCTTGCGGTACCGTGCGATGAAAGGGATCGTGTTGCCCTCGTCCAAAAGCTTTACGGTATTTTCCACCTGCCATTTTTGCAGGGAAAACTCCGCAGTTAAAGTTTGAATAATGTCCATATCGTTACCTTATCTGAGCAGCTGACGAATGTCCGCGCCGCAGAAAGCCAGCGTTTCGTAGCTTCCGAATATGCGGGAGGTGATTCGCCGCGTGTATCTTTTTTCCAGTTCTTTGATGGGAAGATTTGTGCTGATGATGACCGGCAGTCCCTTTTGCAGGCGGGTATTGATAATGTTGTATACGGCAGAGACGGTAAACTGCGTGGTAAACTCTGCGCCGAGATCGTCGAGGATCAGCAGATCACAGCTTAAAATGGCATCCGTGGCGCCGTCCTCCTCTCCCTTGAACCGCTCCCTTTCCATGCGATCCAAAAGGTTTTGCGCAGAGCCATAGATCACGCCGTACCCCTTGCGCACGACCTCTCCGGCAATGGCTAAGGACAGGTGGGTCTTGCCCAGTCCCGTTTCTCCATATAGGAACAGGGACGGAGACTGTCTGTCAAACTCATCGGCATACTGCTTGCAGTAGCGGAAAATATCCTGCATCCGTGTGTAGGGCACAACGCCGGTAGCGGTATCGGTTCGCTTGGAATACAGGGCGAGATTGAACGAAGAGAACGTGCATTTTTCAACGGGGAAATCACTGCACAGCTGGCTGTAGGCAAGGTTTTGCAGAAGCTTGTCATAGCACGAACAGCGGAATCCGCCGTGATAGCCCGTATCGGAGCATTTCGGGCAAACATACTTTACCGTCAGATAGTCCTCCGGCAGACCTGCTTCGCGCAGCAGTGCGCGGCGTTTTTCCTGCGCTTGCAGACTTTTTTGGGACAGCGCCTGTAGGAAAGCGTCGGCGTTCTCCTTCATGCCGATCGCCTTGACGGCGTCCAATCCTGCCTGCGCGATCTCGGCGTCCAGCATACGCAGCTGCGGGATCCTGCGCTCCGCCTCCTCCTTGTGCTGTTTGGCGGTGGTTTCTGCACGGGTACGACGCTGCTCCAGTGTCAGAGCGGCTTTTTTGTAGATCTCTGCGCTGTATCCCATTTATGTACCCTCTCCATCTTTCTTTTTCTTGTATTCGATCGGACCGTAAAGCAGACGCCGCTCCATTTCATTTATGTCGTAGGAGGCCGGAGGCTGGGTGTCCTCCCGCTGTTTCTTCTCCTTGAAGCGGCGGTTGTCCTCGGCGACAGCCTGCGGGGTGCGCAATCCTTTGGCGTGCCAGTTGCGCAGTACCTTGTTCATGTAGGCAAAACTGAGTTTCGTGCAGTGGTTGGCCATTTCCTCATACGCAAGAAAGATCATGTCGATATTAAAACCCAACTCATAGCTCCAGCTGCGCAGATATTCGGACTGCACGGCGGTGGGATTCGGCGCAGTGATGCCTGCCAAAGCAGCGAGTTCTTTCCAAATACTGCCGCATTTGTGCAAAACAGCGATCTTTTCCTCCGCTTTTTCGATGGTGTCGATCTCCTCCTGCGCCCAGCTTTTGCCCATGGCGGCAATATAGGCGTTGGAGGTTTTGCGGATTTCTGCGCAATACTCGATAATCATCAGGATCACTTCCACCGGCAAACCGTACTGGTCATGCATCATCAGAAGTGTGCATTGACCGTCGTAGCCGATGGTGCGTCCGAATTTCTTCTGCGCTTGGGTGAACAGATAATCCAGCTCCGGCATCTCTTGCGTGCGGGCAAGAATCTGTGCCGCTGTGGGTTTGAGCTCCGGGAGATCCGGCAGCTGCTTGGGAACGGTCTTTGCCGGTAAATCGGGCATCTGTTCCTTGGGGGCAGAGACCGGCGCACAGACACCGTCCAGCTGAAGAATCCCTTTATCCTGCCAGTAGAGAAGATACTCCTTTACATTTTCCGGCGAAAAGTGCAGTGCTTTGCTGACAGCGTTTTCATCCGGCTGTTCTGCGGCATGACAAAGCACCCAGAGCAGCGTTTGAAGCTGTTCCGGGCTTGCCAGTATCATATGCCTGTCCACGATCACTGCGGGGATGCTAAATACAGCCCCCCACAGCAATGTGGGATTGATCTGAATCTGCATGGTTTAAAGCAGACTTGCGGCATCCTCGTCCAGAATAACGGTACAGTCAGGATGCGCCTGGAGAATGGATGCCGGGCAGTGCGGATTAATATCGCCGCTGAGCATGGTGCGAACCGCCTCTGCCTTTGCTTTGCCTGTGGCGACAAGGACGATTTTCTTGGCACGCATAATGGAGCCGATGCCCATGGTCATGGCGTAGTGCGGCATGGGGATATCGTCAAAATAAATGGAGTTCGCCTCAATCGTGCTCTGGGTCAGGTGGACCTTAAAAGCGTTGTTGGTGAACTTGTCGGCAGGCTCGTTAAATGCGATGTGACCGTTTCTGCCGATGCCGAGGAACTGGATGTCGATCCCGCCGGCGGCTTCGATCGCTTCTGCATAGCGGTCGCTTTCCGCCTGTGCATCGGGCGCATTGCCGTTGAGGAAGTTTACATTGGCAGGATCCACGTCGATCTTGGAGAAAAGATTTTCAAACATAAAGGTGTAGTAGCTGTTCTTGTGCTCCTTGGGCAGATCGCAGTATTCGTCCAGATTAAAGGTAGTCACATTTTTAAAGCTGACCTCTCCCTTGCGGCAGGCCTGCGCCATATAGTCATAGGTGGGAACAGGCGTTGCACCTGTGGCAAGACCAAGGACTGCCTTGTCGTTGGCTTTCACAACGTCAACAAACATTTTACCGGCGGCGGCGCCGATTTCTTCGACGGTTTTGAAGGTGAGAACTTTCATTTGTAAAACTCCAATCTGTAATAAGCTTTCGCAAAATGCAAAACTTCGCATTTTACGCATTTTACCATACAATATAATAGCATTTCTTCGGGAAAAAGTAAACAGTTTTCAGTGACTTTTTATCTGTTTGATCGCACTTTTTTCCAGCCGGGAGACCTGCGCTTGGGAGATGCCGATCTCTGCGGCAACCTCCATCTGTGTTTTGCCGAGTAAAAAGCGCATATAAAGTATATTTTTTTCCCGATCCGGCAGTTCACGGATCGCCTGCTTGAGCTG
>JBJEQK010000054.1:0-3328 GCA_051881715.1 Acutalibacteraceae bacterium | reverse complement strand
CATCCTCTTTTCCTCCTTTGCGGCGGCGATACCCGACTACTTCATGCCCCGCATTTATGCGTCCATCGAGAAGTGGCAGCCGTTGCAGGATTGGGGGAGTGCGGCGAAGGAGATCATGCCGCAGATCCTTTTCCTGGTGGTGCTGTATGTCATCTCCCTGATCGCCACCGCCCTGTATACCCAGCTCGGCGCAGTGATCACGCAGGGATTTTTGCACAAGATCCGCTGTGCCGCGTTCAACGGGATGCAGAATTTGCCCATCCGCTTCTTTGACCGCAAAAAGACCGGCGACATCATGAGCTACTACACCAACGACGTGGATACCCTGCGCCAGCTGGTTTCACAGGCGATTCCGTCTCTGATTCGTTCCGGCGCCATCGCCATTGCCGTGTTCGTCATCATGCTGTACTACAGCGTGTGGATGACGCTGCTGGTCATCGGCGGCATTATCATCATGTCCCTTATCTCTAAAAAGATCGGCGGCGGCTCCGCAAAATACTTTGTCCGCCAGCAGCAGTCCCTCGGCAAGGTGGAGGGCTATATCCAGGAGATGATGAACGGACAGAAGGTCGTCAAGGTTTTCAGCCACGAGGCGCAGGCCCAGAAGGACTTTGACGAGATCAACGATTTCCTCAACGAGGACAGCTTCCGTGCCAATGCGTATGCCAACGCCCTCGGTCCTATCATCATGAACATCGGCAACGTGCTGTATGTGCTGGTCGCCGTGGCAGGGGGACTGTTCCTGCTGGCAGGCGTCGAAAACGTCAGCCTGTCGCACTCGGCGCTGAACATCGGCATCGTCGCCACATTCCTCAACATGACCCGTCAGTTTACCAGCAACCTCAACCAGTTCACCCAGCAGATCAACTCCATTGTCATGGGTATGGCGGGCGCCGAGCGTATTTTTGACCTGATGGATCAGGAACCCGAGGAGGACAACGGCTACGTGACGCTGGTCAATGCGGAGATCGCCCCGGACGGCACCGTGACCGAAAGCACCGCCCGCACGGGACACTGGGCGTGGAAGCATCCCCACAGCGACGGCACCGTGACGTATACAGAGCTTCGCGGCGATGTGCGCATGACGGATGTGGACTTCGGCTACACGCCGGAAAAGACCGTTTTGCACAATGTGTCTGTCTATGCGAAGCCCGGGCAGAAGATCGCCTTTGTCGGGGCGACAGGCGCCGGCAAAACGACCATCACCAACCTGATCAACCGTTTCTACGATATCGCAGACGGCAAAATTCGCTATGACGGCATCAACATCAACAAGATCAAAAAATCCGATCTGCGTTCTTCCTTGGGTATCGTTTTGCAGGAGACGAACCTGTTCACGGGTACCGTCATGGAGAACATCCGCTACGGCAAGCTGGACGCCACGGACGAGGAGTGTCGTGCGGCGGCGAAGCTGGCGGGAGCGGACGATTTCATCCTCCGTCTGCCCCAGGGCTACGATACACAGCTGTCCAACAACGGCGCAAACCTTTCTCAGGGACAGCGTCAGCTGCTCGCCATTGCCCGTGCGGCGGTCGCCGATCCGCCGGTGATGATCCTGGACGAGGCGACCTCCTCCATCGACACCCGCACCGAGGCCATTGTACAGAAGGGTATGGATAAGCTGATGGAGGGACGCACCGTGTTCGTGATTGCGCACCGCCTGTCCACCGTCATGAATTCCGATGTCATCATGGTGCTTGACCAAGGCAGAATTATTGAGCGCGGCAGCCACAAGGAATTGATCGCGCAAAAGGGCACCTATTACCAGCTGTACACCGGCGCATTTGAATTGGAATAAGGCAACATCGTAATCGTGCGGCATTGCCATAATTTTTTCAAGTTAATGCATATTTTTCGTGCACCCGTTCAAACTATCTGCGAGACCAAAGATTTGAAGGAGTGAAACGAAATGAAAAAGACCGCCATCGTTTTGGCAGTCGTTGCGGCGTTGCTTTGTGTTGTTTTGGCTGGCTGCGGCGGCAATGCGGATAACGGAACGACAAGCTCCGGCGCGGGGGTCAACGGCAACACGACCACCACAGGAAACGGTTTCATGGATACCACGCCGAGAGAGGAAGAAAATACGATTTCCGAATTTTTCTCCGAAGCGGCAAGCGACATGGGAGACGGCAGTTTTCTCGACCCGCAGAACGGCATCATTTCCGATACGCAGGCCTATTGATGCATAAAAAAGAGAGCACGGCGCACAAAATGCGTCGGCTCTTTTTTGTTTATGTGCGGCGATTTTTGGACAGAGCGGTAAGTTTTTCGCCGACCAGCGCTGCGGCAAAGGACAGTGCCGTTGTCAGCACAAAGGTGACGGCGATGAACGCCAAGGCTTGATCCACGCCGAAAAAGCGGTGGGCGATGCGGATGCACAGACCGTGCAGCAGGTAAAATTCGTAGGAGATCCTGCCAAAAAATGCAGCCGGCTTTCCGCCGATCTTGACCTTGGTCAGCACGATGTATACCGGCAGGCAAAAGAAGATGCCGCCCACAGCATCGGAAGCGTTCATCAGCAGTTGATTACCCATGCTTTGCCCCCGAATTTTCAAAAAGAAACAAACGCCGAGGAGAACAACGCACACCGCATAGGCGGCAAATCGTTTTGGGAATCGGTTGAATCGGCGCAGGATCTCCGATTCGTACTGCGCAACGAGCATACCGACAGGGAAAGCGACGAAGGTGCCCCACAGGTCGGGGACGAAAAAGAACAGTGCACCCAGCAACAGCAGCAGTACCCAGCCTGCGTACTTTTTGGCAAATTTCATGCAAAGGAAAAAGAGTACATACACCACGAGAATGGCGGAAACATACCACGAAAACTCCACGATATGCGCGGCGGAGAAAACAGACAACAGCACGTTGACGGGCGTCACAGCAATTTCCGGCTCGATGCCGAAAAGGAAATACGCCAGCAAATAGAGGATCTCACAGCACCAATAGGGGATCAGCAGCCGCAGCAGACGGCGCAGCACAAGAGAGAAAGAGATATCCTTTTTACTGTCTGCTTTGAACAGCCCGTACCCGGACAAAAAGAAAAAGCAGGCAACAATGTACGACCCGCAGTGGGAGAACACATAGATCACCGGGTTGGGATCGGGAATCCAGCCGGAAAAATGGTGAAACAGCACAGCCACGCACAGCAGTCCCTTGAAGCGTGTGCTGTCTGCGGCGCCGAGAGGCTCGTATGTACCCTTGGGGAGAACACGAATCCCGATAAGAGCCAGAATGAGCAAAACGCCGATATAAAAAACAGAAACTGCCAAAAGAATCCCTCATCACGGAAAGTTGGGGGATAAGGAAAAAAGAATATTGAAATAGAGCA
>JBJEQK010000053.1:0-3348 GCA_051881715.1 Acutalibacteraceae bacterium | reverse complement strand
AGATTCGCCTGTTCATTGGCGGAGTTCACCGCCGCAGGATACAGTCCGCCCTTGAGTATGGCCGATTTGCAGAGATTTATACAGGAAAATGTGTCGTAATCCGGCTCCTCAAACGTCAGGGTACCAAACTGCTCCAGCCGAAGCTGCGGCACGGGAGAGGGGTACCGCTCGGGATAGGTCAGCGCATACTGGATGGGGATGCGCATATCCGGCACACCCAGCTGGGCGATGACGGAATGGTCGCAAAACTCCACCAGGGAATGTACCACACTCTGCCGGTGGACAAGGATGTCGATCTGTCCGGGCGGCACGGAAAACAGCCACACCGCTTCGATCAGCTCCAGCCCCTTGTTCATCATGGTGGCGGAATCCACGGTGATCTTGGCGCCCATGCTCCAGTTCGGGTGGCGCAGCGCCTGCTCGACGGTCACCTGCGCCAGCTCGGCGCGGGTCTTGCCGAAAAAGGGTCCGCCGGAGGCGGTGAGGATCAGCCGGTTGATTTCGCTGTGCTTTCTCATCCCTTGCAGGGACTGAAAAATGGCGGAATGCTCGCTGTCCACGGGCAGGATAGGGACGTTCTTTTTCTTCGCCAGATCCGTCACAAGCTGACCCCCGGCGACCAAAGTCTCCTTGTTCGCCAGCGCCAGCGTACTGCCCGCTTCCAAAACGCACAGCGTCGGACGCAGTCCCGCCAGTCCCACGATGCTGTTGAGCACAAAATCCACCGGATAGGACGCCGCTTCGCACACGCCGTCCTCCCCGGACAGCACCCGGGTATTCGTATCCGCCACTCGAAGCTTCAGCTCGGCGGCGGCCTTTTCATCCCGCATCGCGGCAAACTGCGGATGGAACGTGCGGATCTGTGTTTCCATGGTATCCACGCTTCTGTCCGCCGTCAAGGCAAAAATGCCAAAGCCCCGAAGCTTTGCAACTTCGAGAGCTTGTGTGCCGATGGACCCGGTGGAACCGAGTATTGTCAATGTTTTCTTCATAATACCCTCTGTCAGCGCAATGCGATACAGCTGTAAATTTGCAGGAACGCATACATGGCGCCGATGACAAAAACAGCGCTGTCAAATCTGTCCATCACGCCGCCCTGTCCTTCGCCCATGATCGTGCCGTAGTCCTTGACGCCGTAGTTGCGCTTGATCGCCGACGCCGACAGGTCGCCGAGCATACCGATCACGGCAAGGATGACCGAGGCGATCGGCACAAGCCACAGCGGGAACATCACCTTGTTGATCAGCTCCAGCTTATACAGCAGATAGAACACGCCCCACACGATCATGTTGACCGCTATGTTGCCGAACACGCCGCCCACTGCCCCTTCCCAGGATTTCTTGGGGCTGATCTTCGGCGCCATCTTGTGCTTGCCGAATTTACTGCCGAAGAAATACGCCATGCTGTCGGTGATCCATGCGTTCGTCAGGGCAAACAGCGTGAGATAAACATTGGTAGAGCGCGGGAAATCGCCGAAATCCCGAATCGCAATCAAAAGGGAGATCAGGTACGGCACCAAAAGCGAGGAAACCAACGCCATGGACACGTGCTCAAAGCGCGTTGTCTCGTAGGACTTGAGCATCATCAGCACAAGCACAAAGGCGTAGAGCAAAAATACGATCACCGTCGGCACAGGCAAATACTGCGTCAGATCATACTCCAAAATAAACGGTATCGCCGTTGCCGCGACGGAGGTCAAAGCATAAATGCCTTTATTTTTGACGCCCGCCGTGCGCAGAAGTTCAAAGTTTGCCATGAACGTAAAAAACGCCACGACGATGGAAAATACAGGGGTGAATTGCAATATCAGCATCGTAATACCGAACAGCGCACCCAAAATGCCGGAGATCACTTTTGCCTTCATAATTGGTGTCCTCGAATTAAAATTATGTAGTTTTATACGCCGCCGAAGCGACGGGAGCGCCGGGCGTAATCCGCCAGCGCACGGTCAAAGTCGGCCGTTGTAAAGTCCGGCCACAAAACGTCCGAAAACCAAAACTCGGAGTAGGCGGACTGCCAGGTCAAAAAGTTAGAGAGCCGATACTCCCCGCTGGGTCGGATAATCAGATCCGGGTCAGGCTGGTTCGCCGTATACAGACACTGCGCGATGGTCGTCTGCGTGATATCCTGCGGGTCGATCTCACCCGCCTGCACCCGTGCAGCAATCTGCTGCGCCGCATGGGTAAGCTCCGCCCTGCCGCCGTAGTTCACGGCGACATTGACCGTCGTCCCGTACTGCTCGGGATTGTTCGCTTCCATAAAGTCGATCAAGCCTCGGATATCCTCGGGCAAAACCGTCAGATCTCCGATGAAATGGAAGCGGAATCCCCGCTCGGCATTCTCCTGTTGCCGCTCCTCTGCCTCATGCAGAAAATCCCGGAAGATGTCCATGATGACATCCACTTCCTGCTGCGGACGCTTCCAGTTCTCCGTGGAGAAGGCATAGAACGTCACAAAAGGAATGCCGATGTCGGAACAGTACGTGCTGATGGCGCGGAAAACCTCCGCCCCACGCTTGTGTCCCTCTGTACGGGCAAGACCGCGTTTTTTTGCCCAGCGGCCGTTGCCGTCCATGATAATGCCGACGTGCTGCGGCAATGCATTTTTATCTGTCATCAGATCTCCAGAATTTCCTTTTCTTTTTCCGCAGACGCCGCGTCGATCTTTTTGACAAATTCGTCCGTGACATCCTGCAATTCTTTCTCGCCGATCTTCAGGTCGTCCTCGGTGATCTCGGAATTTTTCTCCATCTTCTTGAGCTTATCCATGCACTCTCTGCGGATAGAGCGAACCGCCACCTTGGAATCCTCCGCCGTCTTGCGAACCTCCTTGGCCAGTTCCTTACGCTTCTCCTCCGTCAGCTGCGGGAAAACCAGACGGATCACACGACCGTCGTTCTGCGGGTTGATGCCGATCTCCGACGCCTGAATGGCCTTTTCGATGGTGTGCAGTGTGGACGTGTCCCACGGCTGGATGTTCAGCACGCGCGCCTCTGCCACGGAGATCGCCGCCATCTGCTGGATGGGTGTGGGTACGCCGTAATAGTCCACGCGGATCTTGTCGAGAACCGCCGCATTGGCTCTGCCGGCACGGATGCCGCCGAAGTCACTTTTCAGCACGGAAAGCGTCTTGCCCATTTTTTCTCTTGCGGTTGCGATGATTGTATCCATTGATTAGTCCTCCTTCACGATCGTTCCGATATTTTCACCCTGCACGGCTTTGACAATGTTGGCAGGGTCTTCGAGATTAAAAACCAAGATCGGCAGCTTGTTGTCCCGGCAAAGAGAAGCCGCCGTACCGTCCATCACACGAAGGTCATGGGCGAGGATCTCCGTATAGGAAAGCACA
>JBJEQK010000052.1:0-3363 GCA_051881715.1 Acutalibacteraceae bacterium | reverse complement strand
GGGGTTCCCCGGTGCGAAGCACAAATCCCACAATTTTCCGTGAGGAGCGTAAAAAAGGAGCCGTTCTGTGTTGTCAGAACAGCTCCGAAACGATCAGACTCGAATGCCGCCGCAGGGACGAATCTGCAATACCATACACGAACCCTCGCCGAAAACAGCTTCCATACGGCTCTTGTAGGTTTCCAACAGTTCGTCGGGCACAAAGGCTTGAATCGTGCCGGCAAATCCGCCGCCGTGAACACGCCACGCCCCTTTTCCTTTCAGGATTTCGGCGCTCAGTGCCAGCGCCAAAGAAACAGGTTGGTCTGTAGGCTGTTTGGAAGTAAAAACATTTTGGTTGTACATATAGGACGAGTAGCCGCTGTCGATCACCGTCTGTTTGAACGCTTCAAAATCGCCCTTGGTAAGTGCGTCCACTTCTTTCTGGACACGCACATTTTCGTTAAAGAAATGCATCGCACGGATGACCGCACGGTCGCTGACCTGACTTCTCACCTGTGCCAAGGAAGCATAGAACACTTCCGGCTCCACATCCCGCAAAACTTTTTTACCGAACACTGCCGCTACGGCCTCCATCTCACCGCGCACAGCGGCATAGTCGTCTGTCAAATCGTCATGGGTACCGCCGGTGTTGACGATACACAGGGAATGACCGCAGGCAGCAAAATCGAAGTCCACCTTTTCAATCACCGGCTCGGACGGGTCGGCGAAGTCAATGGTCACAAAACCGCTGACGGAGCTTGCCATCTGATCCATCAGACCGCAGGGCTTTCCAAAGAAAACATTTTCCGCAAACTGGGCGATCTGCGCGATCTCCACGGCGCTGACCTTGCCGTCATTGTACAGGTAGTTGAGCACCGTGCCGATGAGCACCTCATACGCCGCCGAACTGGACAGCCCGGAGCCGGAAAGCACATCCGAGCACACCGCCGCATCAAACGCGCCGACCTTATACCCACGCTGTACAAACCCGGCACATACGCCGCGAATCAGCGCAGAAGAGTGACCGATCTCCTGCGGAACAGGGGTCAGAGAGGCGATATCGACCACATTCAGCGCATGTCCGGCGGACTTTTCCCGGATGACCGTACCCTCTCTCGGAACGGCCGCAGCAACTGCGTCCAGATTGATTCCCGCAGCCAAGACCTTGCCGTGGTTATGATCCGTGTGGTTGCCGCCCACTTCCGTGCGTCCCGGCGCCGAGAAAAAAGCAGGCTCGCCCTCGCCGAACTCTTTATAGAAACTATCCAAAATGGAGCAATATCTCTTTTTTTGTGCCGCAAGCTGATGATGCGGGTACAGGCGAAGCAGAGCTTCGTCCATGTCTGTGTCCAGAAGCCTTGCACAAAGATCTTTCATAATACGTAAACCTCTCTTTAATTTGACTTATTTTTTTCAATATTCAAAAGAACATAATACAGTCCGATCAAAAGGCAACCCGAAATGGCAAAAAGCAGAATCAGGGGAAGCAAAAATGACGCAGACAAGGGATTGTATACGTTGCGCCCGATAGTAGTATAGGACACGGTTTTGTACATAAACCCCGCCAGAGAAATCAAAATATAATCCCGATAGCGAAACTGCATGGCGCCGTAAATACGACTGATGCTGTTCACAGGGAAACTGGGAATCAGACGGAAGATGAAGAGCATATAAGGGTTGCCCGTTCCCTTGCTTTCAAACAATTCCCGCACGATCTCGTTTTGCCGCACGATTTTGATGGCATTGCCGCCGCCCAAAAATTTCCCCCACAAATAACGGATGGTCATCAGCCACGCAATGCCCGCCAAATTGACCAGAAAAGCGAAGTACCACGGCAGTACGGCGCCGGTGATCACGCAGATAGCCGGAATCGTAATCAGGGGAAAAACACTTTTCAGTGTAAACAAAAGCATGACGATCAGCACGATCAGTCCCCGATTGCCCACCGCTTTCACCTGTTCCTCCAAGTGCACCAGCTGCTGCTGCCACGTTTCGTACCAGACATTCAGCTCCGGGATCTGCATCACGGACAGTACACAGCATAGTACGCCCGCCAAGATCAGAAGAAGTGTACCGGACAGCTTGAGCCACGCCTTGGCATCCGCCTTTTTTCGCAAGCTAAAGCCCCCTTGTACACAGAATCTAATATCTTATTTTAACCGATTTTTGGAAACAGGTCAACTATTTAGAAAAAACTTTTTTTCAAAAGCATTTCTTGCGCATTCGGAGGTCTTATGGTATACTATAAAAAAGGAGGTACGATGGAATGAGAGCAGTGATTCTGGACGGCTATACCACAAATCCCGGGGATCTCTCCTGGGAATGGCTCAAGGAGTTTGTGGACACTTACACAGTGTACGACATCACGCCGCAGGACCAGATCGAGGAACGCATCAAGGACTGCGAGATCGTGATCACCAATAAAACGCGGCTGATGAAGCCCCAGCTGGATGCCCTGACGACCACAAAATATATCGGGCTTTTGAGTACCGGCTTTGATGCGGTGGATGTGCAGTACGCGCGAACCCTCGGCATCCCGGTCTGCAACATCCCCGCCTACTCCACCGACGGGGTGGCACAGCTGGTGTTTGCGCATATCTTGGAATTCACCAACCGCGTCAGTCTGCACAATGCCGCCGTTAAGGACGGAGAATGGCAGAAGAACGGAAATTTCTGCTTTTGGAAAAGCGAACTGCATGAACTAAGCGGCAAAACGCTGGGCATCATCGGATTCGGAAAAATCGGTCACGCCGTTGCCGGCATCGGCAAGGCCTTCGGGATGCGTGTCCTTGCCAACACGGCGCACCCCGAAAAATACCCGAACGCCGCTGTGGAATTTGTGCCGCAGGACATCCTGCTGAAAGAGAGCGACTTTATCACCCTGCACTGCCCCTATACACCTGCAACAGACAAACTGGTGAATGCGGATTTTTTGTCCAAATGCAAGCGCACCGCTTTTCTCATCAACACTTCCCGAGGCGGCGTGGTGGACGAAAGTGCTCTGCGCGATGCTCTGGACAAGGGCATCATCGCAGGTGCCGGCGTCGATGTCCTTTCCGCCGAACCGGCCGCCGAAACCAATCCCATCGCTTTTCATGAGAAGTGTACCGTCACGCCACACATCGCTTGGGCGGCTTTTGAAACACGGGAAAGACTGATGCGCATTTGCGCAGAAAACCTGCGTGCTTTCCTGAACGGTCATCCCATCCATGTTGTGAACTGATTTTAGAAAAACAGCGTCTGCGGATCGAGATTTCGCAGACGCTGTTTTTGTTTCGCTCCTCACGGAAAGCTGTGGGATCTGTACTTTGCGCTGGGGAACCCCCTGCGAGGGTTCCCCACGCCAAAACAGTCCACCGGACTGTTTTGGCTCCCCTCCTG
>JBJEQK010000051.1:0-46829 GCA_051881715.1 Acutalibacteraceae bacterium | reverse complement strand
AACCCTCGCCGGGGGTTCCCCGGTGCGAAGCACAAATCCCACAAATTTCCGTGAGAAGCGAATTAAGAGGCGTGCAAAAAACTGCACGCCTCCGGCTATCGAAAGATTATTTATCGAAGTGTACAACTTCGTTGGTCGCCGCCGAGCGGAAGATGGCGTCGATCACGCGCACCAGCAATCTCTGCTGGTCGTGGGTGACGAGGATATCCTCTTCGCCGTTGAGTGCGGCAATCAGGTTGCGGTAGTAGCCGTTCCAGTCGCCCTCGAAGCCCTCCTTTTGCAAAGGGAAGGTCTTGATGGTTTCCTCGGTGCGGGGCGCCATGGTACGGGTGATACCCATACCGGCCACGACCGGTGCGCTGTCCTGCTTGCTGAAATCGGTGACCTTGACGATCTTGCCGTTGAGATCCCAGTCGTCAATGACGGCACTGCCGTTGACGCCGAGGATATACCAGCGAGGCAGATTGGTGAAGTTGTTGGTCTGGATCTCGATGATCCACTCCACGCCGTTGTCGAACTTGCACAGCACGGAGAAGCCGTCGTCGCACTCGGAATTGGTGATGTAGGTCATGGTGGCATAGACGGAGATGATCTTGTGCTCGCCCATCGTCCAGAGCATCTGGTCAAGCATATGCACGCCCCAGTCGTAGAGCATTCCGCCGCCGTGCGCCTTTTCCTCGCGCCAGCCACTGGGAATGCCCCGGGAGCCCTGCACACGGGACTCGATGCGGAACACGTCGCCCAGATTGCCGCTTTCCATGATATGCTTCGCCAGCAGATAGTCGCCGTCAAAGCGGCGGTTCTGGTGGACAGTAAAGAGCTTGCCGTAGCGGTTTGCGGCGGCAATCATCTCCTCCAAATCGGCGGGGCAAAGGGTGACGGGCTTTTCCGAGACCACATTTTTGCCGTGTGCCATGGCGTCAATGGCGATCTCCTTGTGCACATCGTTGGGGGTGGCGATCACCACCACGTCAATGCGCGCATCCGACAGCAGCGCTTCCCGGCTTTCAAAGGCTTGGATTCCCTTGTCCCGGGCGACCTGCTGGCGTTCTTCGTCAATATCATACACGCCGATCAGTTCAATGCCGGGGATCTCCTCCTTGAGCATCTGGTTGGCGTGGAAATTACCCATCCCGCCGTAGCCGATGACGGCGCCGCCCAATACTTTCTTTTTCATAATGCATTCACCTCAAATCGTTTTGGCTCAGACCCACCACATCTCGCCGGTGTCCTCGGTAATCAGAACATCCTTGAGCAGGGACACCGCCTTGCTCAGACCCTCATTCTGACTCATGAGGCTGTCCTCATGCTCGATGCTGATGGCGTAGTCGTAGCCGACCATGCGCAGGTTGGAAATGATGTCCTTCCAGTACGCCGCGTCATTGCCGTAGCCGATGGAGCGGAAGATCCACGAGCGATGGATCTCGTCGCCGTAGGGCTTGTTGTCCAAAACGCCGTTGACAGCGGTGTTGTACTTGTCGATCTTGGTATCCTTGGCGTGGAAATGGAAGATGGCGTCGCCCAGCGCACGGATCACCGCCACAGGTTCCATGCCCTGCCAAATCAGATGGCTCGGGTCGAGGTTGGCGCCGATCTCGGGACCGACCGCCTCACGCAGGCGCAGAAGCGACTCGGTATTGTACACGCAGAAACCGGGGTGCAGTTCCAGCGCGATCTTGTTAACGCCGTGCGCCTTGGCAAAGGCGACCAGGTCTTTCCAGTAGGGAATGAGCACCTCATTCCACTGCCATTGGAGCACCGTGCCGAAATCGTTCGGCCAGGGGCAGGTGACCCAGTTGGGGTACTTGGCGCCCTCGTGGTCGCCGGGACAGCCGGAGAAGGTGTTGATTTGCGAAAGTCCCAGCTTTTCCGCCAGCAGGATGGTCTTGCGGATGGTCTCATCGTACATGGCGGCAGTCGCCTTGTCGGGATGCACAGGGTTGCCGTGGCAGGACAGGGCGCTGATCTCCAGATCATACTTTTGCAGTGTCGCCTGGAACGCTTCCAGTGCGGCGTCATCGGCAAGCAGTTTATCGGGGTCGGCGTGGGCATTGCCGGGATAGCCGCCGCAGCCGATCTCCACCATCTGGATGCCCAAAGAGTGGAAATATTTGCAAGCCTCCTCCAAGGGAAGGTTGCTTAAAAGTGTGGTAAAAACACCGAGTTTCATCCAAATCTCTCCTTATGCGTTTGCTTTCAAAAATGCCATGCTGCGCGCAATGTCCTCCAAACCCGTGGGGGTGGGGTCATCGTTTTCCAGCACGATCCACGGCAGGTCGATCTCCTTGGCGGCATCCAGCACCGCCTTGACATCGCAGTCCCCCTCGCCCAAAGCCTTGGGATGACCGTCCACACCGTCCTTGACGTGCAGATGGATGATGCGATCCTGCAAAGAGCGGATCAGCTCGGCGTTGTTCATGCCGGCATAGTGGCTCCAGTAGGTGTCGATCTCCAGCCATGCGTCCTTGGCGATCAGGTTCTCGACCATCTCGCCGTCCAGCTCGATCTTGAATTCCTCGGAGTGGTTGTGATAGTAGAACTTCACGCCCTCCGGCTCGCCGATGGCGTTGGCCTCGCGGAAGATGCGGCGAAGTCTTTCGATGTCCTCCTTGGTGGTATGGGGTGCGCCGCCGACGCCGTAGCAATCCATGCCCAGCGTCTTGGCATCGGCAATGCACTTGCGGATATTTTCTTCTCCGTCAAAGCTGTCCATGCCGCAGTGGCAGCCGACCGCCTCCAGACCTGCGGCGTCCAGCGCAATGCGGATCTCCCGCAGCGGCAGGTCGTGCCAGCCGGCAAACTCCACGCCGTCAAAGCCCAGCGCCTTGATCTTTTTGAACAGCGCCAAAAACTCGCCGCCGTTTTCGCAGTCACGGCGAAGGGTATATAACTGAACTGCGTATTTCATGCTCTATCCTCTCAGTCCTCGAAGTAGACGGGTTTGCCCGTTTCGGCGGATTCGTAGATCGCCTCCAAAATGCGGGTAACAACGATGGCCTGAGACGCCTTTGTGGGCGGCTCGGTGTCGTTGATGACGGCGTTGATCCACGCACGAGCCTCCAAGTCGGCAGGACTGCCGCCCTGGTCGCCGTCGAAGAAGGCCACGCCGCCGGTCTTGAAGTCGGGCTTTTCGATGACCTGACGGTTATTCTTGACGTAGTTGATGCGCAGACCGTCCAGCATATCGGCGCCCGCCTTGTCGCCCGCCAGCAGGCAGACTGCCTCGTTGGGATCGGCGATGTTCAGCGCCCAGCTGCTTTCCACGCTGATGGTCGCGCCGTTTTCCATCACGACAAAACCGAATGCGGAATCCTCCACGGTATACTCTGCGGGATCCCAGTCGCCCCATGCGTTGGCGGTCTGTTTCTGGTCGCCCATCTTCTTGTATTTGGTGCCGACAACCATCTTCGGCTTGTAGTTGTCCATCATCCAAAGGGTCAGATCCAGTGCGTGGGTGCCGATGTCGATCAGCGGACCGCCGCCCTGCTCATATTCATTGAGGAACACGCCCCATGTCGGCACAGCACGGCGGCGCAGCGAAATGGCACGAGCGTAGTAGATGTCGCCCAGCTCACCGTTTTCGCAGACCTGCTTGAGATACTGAGAGTCGCCTCTCCAGCGCTGCTGGTAGCCGATGGTCAGCTTCTTGCCGGTACGCTGCGACGCTTCGAGCATCTTCTTGGCTTCGGCATAGGTCTTGGCCATGGGCTTTTCGCACATGACGTGCTTGCCGGATTCCAGCGCATCGACCGTGATGAAGGAGTGGGAACGGTTGGGGGTGCAGACATGGACGACCTCGATGCTCTCGTCCTGCAAAAGCTCCTTGTAGTCCGTATAGACCTTGGCGCCCTCGATGCCGAATTTCTCGGCGGCTTTCTGCGCGCGCTCCTCGACGATGTCACAGAACGCAACCATTTCGACCTCTTCGATTTTGGAAAGGGAAGGCATATGCTTGCCGTTGGCGATTCCGCCGCAGCCGATGATACCGACTCTGACTTTTCTCATAGTGTATTCCTCTGCTTTCGATTGAAAATTGTGCGCATGACCACACAAGTTAATTATAGCGCATCGCCCCTAAATTTCAAGAAAAAGTGTAAAAAAGGTCGCCAAAATTCGATGTTGTTTTTTGGCAGTATTTCACAAAATCAAGCAAAGCCCTCCGAAAGACGCTTCGGCGGCACGGGGTAAACCCCATGCCGCCGAGATGATGTTTTGTTGTTCTGTGACGGTTTAGCCCGCATCGGACACGATGTGGAAATACGCCTTGGCAGTCATCTTGTAGATCAGGGCGTACAGCACGCCGAACAGCACGAACGCCACGGCAGACACGCCGATCACAAAGGGCAGGTTGTGCAGGTTGAACAGCTGCAGCAGCTTCCAAATGGGCGTAAAGGCAAAGGCAAGATGCAGTCCCGCCATCAAAAGCGGCGCAAAGAACACCGTCAGAATCTGCGCATTGACGCTCTTGCGGATGTCCGCTTTGGTCATGCCCACCTTTTGCATGATGGCAAAGCCCGCCTGATCTTCGTAGCCCTCGGAGATCTGCTTGTAGTAAATGATCATCACCATGGCGAACAGGAAGATCACGCTCAGCAAAATGCCGATGAAGAACAGTCCGCCGAAGGTGGAATAGAAGTCACTGCGTTCTGCGGCGAGACAGTCTGAGTAATAGGAGTAACCCCCATCCTCTTTCTGTGCGAAGTCGCAATTTCCCAAAAGTTCTTTTTGCTCTTTGAGAATCTGCTCGGCTTCCTCGTTTTCAAAGCCGAGGTCGTACCCGTAGTACCAGTAGGCCTTGAGCATCTTGTCCCCATTGTAATCCGCCAGTTTTTCCAGCGGTTCCAGCACGCTCAGATCACGCACCACAAAGAAGATGGTCGGAACAATGGCTGTGTTGGCGGCGCTGATTTCCGGCGTCTTGTCCAGCTTGCCGAGGATGTCCAGAGTGACGCCGCCCATGGCAAAGCTCTGCTTTTCGTAGTCGCACCGCACCGTGCCGATTCGTGCTTCATTGCCGTTGAGCACCAGATGAGTACCCATCATTTCGTTGTAGTCCGCCAGCGGGATAAAGTACAGCGTGCGCAGATTTTCGGGCACCAGCACATTGTTGATGGCGTGGGAGGAATCGGGATCCACGCCGCTTTCTTCCTGAAGACCCGTGATGGTCGCATAGGTATACGCCGTCACATTTTTCGGCGTCACGGTGTGCGCGGCAAACACCTTTTCATAGCCGGCACGAAGTTCTGTGAGCGATACATCCGTCATGGCACCGATGGCGTTCGCCTGCACCGCAAGGCTGTTTTCCTGCGGGAAACGGCTGCGGATGCTCTCCTCTGCGCCGAAATACAGGCTGGCGGAGGAAGCGATCATGACCAGCACCATGGTACTCAGAATACAAACGGACGCCAGACCCGCACCGTTGCGCTTCATGCGGTACGCCATGGAGGACACGGAAACGAAGTGCTTCTTGTTGTAGTAGTACTTCTTGTTCTTTTGCAGTGCTTTGCACAGCGCCACGGAGCCGGAGATGAACAGCAGATAGGTGGCGAGGATCACCATCAGCACAGCAATCAGGAACGTGGTGATCGCTGTGATGGGAGACTGCACATACAGGGAGATGAAATAGGCGGCACCGAGAAGCAGTACACCGAACACGGCAAGCACACGGTTGCCCTTGGGCGGCTTTTCCCCTACATTTTCGCTGTGCATCAGCTCCAGCGGGTCACAGCGGTGCACCTGAATGACGGACTTGACGTACAGCCATAGGAAAATGAGCGCATACGCCGCCACAGTCACCAAAACGGAACGAAGCGGCACGGAGAAGGTGTAGTTGACCTCCTCCCGGATAATATACAGCAGCGCCAGCTCCGCCAGCTTCGAGAAAGCGATGCCGAGAGCGAGACCGGCAACAAGGCTTACGGCGGACACGATCAGGGATTCCCATGTGATGACCCTGCCGATGCATTTTTTGTCCATGCCGAGGATGTTATACAGCCCGAACTCCCGGTTCCTGCGGCGAATCAAAAAGGCGTGCGTATATGTCAGGAACAGCGCCGAGAAAATGAGGACGACCACCTTGCCGGGCTGGAGGATCGTCATCAGATTCCCGCCGCCGCGAATGCCGGCAACGGTCGGGGACTCGGTCAGAAACTCCAAAATATAGGACATCATCACCGCACCGATGCAGGAGAGAATGTAGGGCAGGTACAGCTTGCGGTTTTTGCGGATGCCCGTCCACGCAAGGGTCGGAAAGAGAGCGGTTTTCATCGTCTGTCACCGCCTGTCGCCAGCATTGTCAGGGTGTCGGAGATCTTTTGGTAGAACTGCTCGTTGCTGTCACTGCCCCGGTACAGCTGGTGGAACACCACGCCGTCCTTAATAAACAGCACACGTCCCGCCGTACTCGCCGCCGCAATGGAATGGGTCACCATGACGATGGTCTGCCCCGCCTCGTTGATCTGTCCGAACAGCTGCAAAAGCTCCGTGGCGGAGTGGGAATCCAGCGCGCCGGTGGGCTCGTCCGCCAGAATGATCTTCGGTTCGGTGATGAGCGCCCGCGCCACGGCGGCACGCTGTTTCTGTCCGCCGGACACCTCATAGGGATATTTTTTTAAAATCTCCCGAATGCCTAAGATGCCCGCAAGATCCCGCAGTTTTTCCTCCATCTCCCGGTGGGATTTCCCCGCCAGCACCAAGGGCAGATAGATATTGTCCTCGATGGAAAAGGTGTCCAGCAGGTTAAACTCCTGAAACACAAAGCCCAGATTGTCCCTGCGGTAGTGGGCGATCTGCGACTCCTTGATGCCCTGCATCTCCCTGCCGTCCAAACGGATGCTGCCCGCTGTGGGTTTGGTCAGGGCGGCGAGGATGTTCAAAAGCGTCGTTTTGCCCGAGCCGGACTCTCCCATGACGGCGACATATTCGCCCCGCTCCACGCTGAAGCTGACGTTGCGCAGCGCCTCCACTTTTTGGGCGCCGAAGCGAGTCGAATACACTTTTTTGACATTGTTCACTTCCAAATAGCTCATGGAAAGTACCTCCTGTATTGGATTACAGGCATAGTATAACAAAACGGGAACGAAGCCGCCATCGGATCGGCTTACAATTCCCGTTCGGAAACTTACATTTTTGTAAGGGGCGAGAAATCCAGCTGTATTTCCGTTCCCTCTCCCGGCTTGGACTGCGCAGAGATTTCGATGCCGAGGTTGCGGCAGATGCGCTTGCAAAGGTATAGCCCGATGCCGCTGGCGCTCTTGTCCACTCTGCCGTTTCTGCCCGTGTAGCCCTTTTCAAAAATGCGGGGCAGATCCTCCGGCGCAATGCCGATGCCGGTATCCCGGATGCAGAGCAGTTCCGGCGAGGGCACATAAATATGTATACCGCCCTCCCGGGTATACTTGAGGGCATTGGACAAGATCTGCTCCACCACAAAGGAGAGCCACTTCTCGTCCGTGAGTACCGTTCCCTGCGCCGGATCGTATTCCAGCCGCAGTTTGCGGCCGATAAAGTCCGGGGCAAACTTTTTGATCGCACCGCACAAAATCGCATCCAGGGAGCACTGCCGAAACACATAGTCGCTCGACACGGAGTCCAGCCGCAAAAACGCCAGCACCATCTCCACATACTGCTC
Source organism: Acutalibacteraceae bacterium (assembly GCA_051881715.1). GTDB lineage: Bacteria > Bacillota > Clostridia > Oscillospirales > Acutalibacteraceae > UBA1425. The sequence goes on along the minus strand of JBJEQK010000051.1, from coordinate 39,199 downwards.
GATGCGAAACAGGTCGGAGCGCAGCTTGCGTGCAAATGCCGTGTCCTCGTTTTGCAGCGTCAGCTTCATGGAGGCAATGGGCGTTTTGATCTGGTGCGCCCAGACGGTGTAGTAGTCCGTCATCTCCCCGAAATGCACCGCCGCCTCCTGCTCCAGCCGTACCGCTTCGTCCCGCAGGGAACGGACGATGGCTCCGTAGTCCGCCTCCGCCACCGTGGAAGGCTCCGGCAGAGACTGGATCATCGCCGCAGAGAGCTTGCGGATATCCTCTAATGTTTCATGCTTCGCCCGCACAGACAGAAAGTCCGCCCAAAGGAATATGCCGCCCGTCAGCAGGCACAACAGCGTCGGATAGAGCACCGCCCGCAAAGGCAGACGGAACAGCACAAAGGACACAAAGAACAGCACGGCAAACACCGCCAGCGCCGAAAACAGCTTTTTCTTTGTTCCGAGATATTGCACAAACAGCTTCATACCATCACTCCACGATATAGCCGGAACCGACCTTGGTCTGAATAAAGCCCTCCAGTCCCACGGCATCCAGCTTTTTACGCAGGCGGTTGACGTTGACGGTCAGGGTGTTGTCGTCCACAAAGGAATCCGTCTGCCACAGCCGCTCCATCAGCGTTTCCCGGCTGACCACCTTGCCCTTTTGCTCAAGCAGACACGCCATGATGCGGTATTCATTTTTGGTCAAAGAAACCTTTCGGTCGTGATAGACCAGCGTGTTGTCGGCGGTGTTCAGGAATGCGCCCCGGTAGGACAGCACCGGCGCAGACGGGGCAAAATCGTAGCTGCGGCGCAAGATCGCCTGTACCTTTGCCATGAGCACACTGCCGTCAAAGGGCTTGGCGATGAAGTCATCGGCGCCCATATGCATCGCCGTGACGATGTTCATATTGTCCGAGGCGGAGGAGATGAACACGATGGGCACGTTGGATATTTTGCGGATCTCACTGCACCAGTGGTAGCCGTTGAAAAAGGGCAGACCGATATCCAACAGCACGATGTGCGGCTGAAAAACAGCAAACTCTTGCGTCACCGCCCGCAGGTCTTCGCACACCCGCACCTCCAGTGCCCAGCTTTGCGCCAGCGCCTGCACGGCGGACGCAATGCCCGCATCGTCCTCCACCAAAAAAAGCTTATACATTTCCGTCCTCCGTTGTGCGCTTTTTTTCAAAGGCCAGGGTCTGTTTCAGGGCGCTCGTCTTGTCCACCCCTGCCAGCCGAAGCTTGTGCGCATAGGCAAGATAATCCGAAAACGCCGGGCAGGGCTTCAGCCCCGCTTCGATCAGGTCACGCCCGGTCACATAGGGGCGTGCCATATATTCCCGGTAAAGTGCCAGACGCTGTGTCAAAAACGCCTCGTTTCCCGCCTGCGCAGGGATCTTCCCCTGCCCATCCGCCAGCGCCAAGTACAGCAGTGCTTCGGGGTCAGCCGCAAGGTCAAACATTTTGTTGGTTGCCTTGACGCAGGAACTGTCCGCCGCCATTCTGTTCGGTCTCATGTGGTACTGCGTCAGGTTCAGCACATAGTCCGTCAGCGCCCGGGCATCGGTCAGCCGCCCGAGAAACGTGCGCACCAAGGGCAGTCCCTTGCTTTCGTGGTCATAGGCGTGGATCACGCCGCCGATCTTTTCCGTGCAGACGGCTTTGCCGAAATCGTGGCACAGCGCCGATAGCATGAACGCAAAAGGCTCCCGCACCCTGTCCCGATAGGTCGCCGCCGCATCCAGCACCAGCATGGTGTGCGTCCAGACGTCCCCATCGGCATGGTGTTCGGGCGGCTGTTCCACACCGATGAGCGCCTGCAGCTCCGGGAACCAGTCCCCGAGTTGATCCACATCCCGCAGGAATGTAAAGAATACCGAGGGCTTGTCTGCCTTGCACAGCGCCTTTTTCACCTCATCCATGACCCGCTCCCTCGCCAGATGCCGCAGGGACATTTTTCGGCACAGCGCCGCTGTTTCCGGCGCCACGGAGAAGCCGAACCGGGCAGCAAACTGCGCCCCGCGCAGTACCCGCAGGGCATCCTCGGCAAAGGATGTGTCGCTGACATGGCGCAAAATGCCTTGCCTTAAATCGTCTCTGCCGCCGAAGGCGTCCACGATTTCGCCCGTCAGCACGTTCTGCATGAGGGCATTGACGGTGAAATCCCGCCGCATGGCCGCCGCCCGTGTACCGGCGAAGGGGTCGACACAGATGTCAAAGTCCCTGTGCCCCAACCCTCGGGCGGTCTCCCTGCGGGGCATGGCGATGTCAATGGAATACCCCTTGAGGGTGTACACGCCAAAGCTTTCCCCCACGGTGATCCGCTCGCCGAAGCACTCCAGAATCTCCCGAAGCACCGCCGGCGCAACACCGTGCACCTCCATGTCCACATCCTTGTTGGGGATCCCCATCAGGCGATCCCGCACCCAGCCGCCCACATAGTACGCCGTGCCGCCCTTTTCTGCGACCCTTTGGGCGATCCTCCCGCAGAGCCGTTCTTCTTTTTCGTAGTCGCTCAAGGGTTATTGCCTCTCGTCGTCCGCCGCCCGAATGACCTCGATGCGGTCGTCAAAGCGGGGCTTCTGCGGCGGCTTTTCATCGGGGAACCCGACAGCGATGCCGATTTGGAAGTCGTATTCCTCGGGAATGCGCAGGGGCGCTTTCCATTTCTGTCCCGCTTCGTCATTCATCAGCGTGCCCACACTGCCGACGATGCAGGTGCCCAGCCCCATGCTCTCGGCGGCAATGCAGATGTTTTCGGTCATGATGCCCGCATCCATGCCACAGCTCCCGGCGGCATAGATAAAAATGAACGTAGGTGCGTTGTGGTAAAAGGGGTTGGTTTCAAAGCGGGTGTACGCCGGCGTTTCCCAGCCGACTAAATTTTTGAAGTCCAGGTGCATTTGGTGCAGCATCTGCGCATCCTGCACGAACCGCACCAGACACGGCTGGACGTTGCGTCCGCTGGGCGCCATTTTGGCGGCGTGCATCAGCGTTTCCAGCATTTCATCCGAAATCTGTTCGGGGGTGTAGTCCCGAATGGTCTGGCGCTTGAAAATTACCTTGGTCGTTTCATTTATAATCATGATTGTCCTCCTGTGCAGAGTATTTCCGCCGCTGTGCGGATCGCTTCGCTGACGGTCGGGTGGGGAAAGACCGTATTCGCCAGTGCTGTGACCGGCATCTTTTGACTGACTGCCACACAGCCGATGCCGATCAGTTCCGAAGCCTTGCCGCCGCAGATCTGCATTCCGCAAACCGTGCCGTCCGCTTCGCAAAAAAGCTTCAAAAGTCCTGTCCCGTCTCCCCCTGCCGCTAAGTAGCCGCCGTTTCCTTTCAGCGGCACCGAGGCGGCATATTCCGTCACCGTGCCCACATAGGCGACCTGCGGGTCGGAAAAGACCACGTTCGGTATACTATTATAATCTACCCCATCCGCTTCGCCGCAGATCGTCCGCACGGCGCACTCCGCCTCCCGCATGGCGGCATGGGCGGTACAGTGGTGTCCCAGCACGTCCCCTGCGGCATACAGCCCCTCCATGGGCGTGTAGGGTTCCGCCCGGCGACCCATGGCGCAAATCACCGCTTCGGCGGTGCAGGCGTTTCTGTCCGCCGCTGTACGAAGGCGCACGGTGATCCCCCTGCGGCGCAGTCCGCGAAGCAGTGCGGCGGAAATATCGGGGTCAGCCTGCTCGAGCAGCCGCTCGGACTGCTCAACCACGGTCACGCTCGTCCCCATTTTGCAAAGGTACGACGCTGTTTCCAGCCCTGCCGCACCGCCGCCGAGGATCACCGCTGACCGGGGCAGTGTGTCCGCCGCAAAAATATCCTCCGGCGTCAATGTGCCTGGCAGGGTCACAGGCACGGAACCTGTTGCCAGCAGGAGGTTTTTGCACTCTATGGTTTCCCCGCCCGCCTGCACGATAAAGTTCTCTTTTTTGCTATACGTTCCCCGTCCCCGGTACAGCGTCACGCCGCTCTCCTGCAGACGGTACGAAAGTCCCGCATACAGGGCGTCCACGGTTTTTTGGCGATGGGCGCAAAGCGCAGCCATATCTGCAAAGGTGTTTTCCAAGCACACCTTTGCCGGGATACAGCCCCTGTGCAGACACACGCCGCCGAGGGGCGCATCGCAGACCAAAGCCGTGCGCAGACCTTTTCGGGCGGCAAACAGTGCGGCCGTGGTTCCCGCCACACCGCCGCCGAGGATCACAAGGTCATACATCATATCTTTTTGGCGTTTGCCAGCAGAACCTGTTCCGCTTCGGTGCACCAAAGACCGTTGTTTTGACTGCAAATTTCGTGCAGTTTTCGGAACAGGGGATTTTTGTCTGCCAATTTTTCAAAGTCGTCGATCGCTGTCAGCGGCAAAGAAATGCCGGTGTAGATCAGCTTCTTGCCGCCGGGAATCTGGGGCAGACGTTTGGTGGTGTCGATCACGCAGTCCAGACCGCCGATGTGGGTCACCAACGCAGAGGGGGTGAGCCTGCCGTCACTGATCATCCGCAGAGCCTGACGCATATCCTCGGCGTTGCCGCCGGAGGTGCCCACCACGTGGGTGCCGCTGTAGTGGACATTGAAAAAGTTGAAGGGCACGGAGAAATTGGCGTCCGTGGGACCCGCAAAGAAATTCAAACAGCCGTCCTGTGCCAAAATCCGATCCGCTGTCTCCCCCAAAGAAGTGTTGGGCGCCATGACGAACACATCGTCAAATCCCTCGGGCGCCAAACGGCGCAGATACTCCGACTGCTCCATGATGTTCCACGTGTTGACGTAGCAGAGCGTTACGCCGTTTTTCGCCGCTTCCGCCTCAGTGAGAATGGACGACGCCCGTTGCAGGCGGGCAGCGTTGATGTCGGTCACGACCAGCAGCTTCGGTCTGCGGTCGGCATGGATGGCATAGTCGATCGCCGCCAGACCCATGGGACCTGCGCCGGCCAAGATCGCCATATTGCCCCCCTCTTTGATGCCCATTTTGTGTTCGTAAGTGCCCCGCTGGACGTGGTACGACGCATTGAACGCACCGACCACGCAGGAGAACGGCTCCGTCAGAGAGCCTTTGAACATGGCGTCCCCTGTGTAGGGGAGCAGACAGTTCATCTCCATCACTTCGTTGGGGATGATGACATAGGTCGCATCGCCGCCGATGAAGCCGTAGGAATAGCCCGGCGCATCCAGCGAGCCCTTGTAGTTCAGCGCCGGCTGAATAACGAACTTACTGCCGGCTTCGTATTTATCTTTCCACTTTTCGCCGATCTGCAGCAGCTCACCGCAGAACTCGTGGCCGATGATCACGGGATTTTTCTCCACATTATCGGGCACACGCTTGTGCTCCGCGCCCTGACAGGTCGCTTTGTAGGAGGACATACAGATGCTGTCGGAAATGACTTTCGCCAAAATCTCATCGTCCCCGATGGGCGGCAGGTTAAACTGCTCGAGCCGCAGGTCATTTTTGCCGTATAAACGCACAGCCTTTGTTTTCATACCGTTTCCTCTTAAAAATCAATAAAATGCCGCATCAGCGTCGTGCCGTCCTCGATAAAGACTCCGGTTTCCCGCGCCGTTTCCTCGTTGATGGTGTCCACGCCCTGCGCCGGCTTTTGACTGCTGAACAGCAGATACGGCACCGGGTCGCCGGCATGGGTCATGGTGGCGATGGGTGTGGGGTGATCGGGCAGGAGCAGGACTTTGTACGCCCCCTGCTGCTCTAAATACGGCAGGATCTCCGGCAGGACGATGGAGTCGATCATCTCAATGGCCTTGACCTTGTTGTGCGGCTCGTTGCGGTGACCGCATTCGTCCGGCGCCTCAAAGTGCAGGTACACCAGATCTTGTCCGCTTTCCCATTCCTCCACGGCTTTTTTCGCCTTGCCGATGAAGTTGGTGTCGATGTACCCCGTGGCGCCCGGCACCTTCGGCGTGTGCATCCCTGCAAGGAAGCCGATACCGCCCAGCAGATCGACAGCAGAGATGATGGTACCCTTCAGTCCGTACACATCCTCAAACTTCGGCAGTACCGTGCAGGTGCCCTCGCCCCAGAACCAAATGGCGTTGGCGGGAAGCTTGCCCTCGGCGACACGCTTTTTGTTGACAGGGTGATCCTTCAAAAACGCACAGCTTTCCCGCATCATGGCGATAAGCTCCGCCGCATTTTCGGCATCGGACAGATAGTCGCCGATGACACGCTTGGAAATGTCGTGGGGAGGCGTCATGTGCCCCAGATCGGTGGTGCCGTGGTGGACGATCAGGCAGTGGCGGTAGCTGACGCCGCAGTAGAAGTGGAACTTTTCACTGCCGAAATGCGCCTGCACACTCTCGATGATTTCCCGGGCTTCGTCCGTGCTGATGTCCCCGGCGGAGTAGTCGAGCATGGTCTTGTCCTCGTACTTTTCCTCGTCGCTCAGGGTCACCAGATTGCACCGCAGCGCCACGTCGTCCTGCGCCATCTGGATGCCGATATTGGCGGCCTCCAGCGGGGAGCGACCCTTGTGCACCTTTTTGGGGTCGTAGCCCAGCACGCTCAGGTTCGCCACGTCACTGCCGGGCTTCAAGCCCTCTGCCACCGTGCGGACAAGACCGACCTCCGCCTTTTGCGCCAAAGCGTCGATGTGGGGCTTGTTCGCCGCCATCATGGGGGTTTTGCCGTTCAGCGCCGGTACGGGATAGTCCGCCATACCGTCGCAAAGTACCACTGCATATTTCATTGTATAGACTCCTTTCCATCCGTCAGCGGAAGAAGCTGTCCCTCCGCATTTTGGAACATAAACTGGGGATATGCGGCATCGGTGAATACCGTCGCCTGTCCGTCATGCGCCATGAACCAGCGGATCATGGGGGTGCAGGAATCAGGGCTGACAAAGTGCATCTGGTCACGGATGAACCACGTGCACTCCGGGAACGCACAGGTGGACGCATCCACAAGCCGATCGGGGGAAACATGGTCATGCCCGTCCCTGACCGCCTGCACATGGGACTGCGGCAGTGTCTGCCCGTAGGGGGCGCAGACGGCGCCGATGCTCATGTACGTCGTGTCGATCAAAAAGTCTGACTGCACCGTGTGTGCGTGGCTCAAGGGCATACTGGAGATCCCGTAGCCGCTGACGATCATCAGCTCTACCCCCGACGCCATCGCCTCTCGCAGAAGGTCGGTCAGTCTGAGCTGCACGTTATAGTGATATGTGTCGATGCGTTCGACAAGGCTCGTATACTCTGTATCGTCGCCGAAGGTGTACGCCTTGGCACGCTCATAGTAGGACTGGGACACGAACGCCCAAAGCCCCGGCATATGTGCAAAGGTCGGGGTCAGGTACTCGTCAAACACACGCTCGAACTGGCTGTCCAATGCGCCCTGCAAAAAGTGCAGGATCCCCCGGAACAGCTTGAGTTTATATCCTGCACGGACAAGGACCTTGAGCGTTTGATCCCTTTCGCTCTCCCCAAGCAAACTGCACAAAAACAGCGCCAGCTCCTCGTCCTTGTCGCGGATATCCGCTTCGCCGCACAGCAGGGAACCCATAATGGAAATGCCCTGATAGGCAGGAGAAAGGCAGGCGATCTTGTCCACGTCATCATTGCCGTACAGATACAGATAGGAGGCAACCACGGTGCCGCCCATGCTGTGGCAGACGAAAGAGACCTGCTCATGCCCGGTCAGCGCCTTGACGTGTTGTACATATTCCCGCAGACCACGGGCGGAATCCAGCGGGTCAAGCCGCCAGTCGTAGTAATAGGTGTAGTCCCCGGTGCCGCTCAGGTAGTCGCCGTGTGCCCCGGAGGTCGGCAGGGGGCGCTTCTTCACCCCGGTGTCGTAAACCGGCGTTCCCTGTGCGTCACAGACGATGCGGCCGAGCATCGTTTCGGCGGCGCGCATCCCAAAGTGGGCGAACAGGCGGTACTGCCGGGTCAGCAGACACAGCACGCCCATCACCATGTCGGGAACCGCCGCACGAATCTGCGACTCATCGGGTCCGTAGATACGCACAGGCGTTTCGCCGGAGTAGTCGTAGAGCGCATCGCCCAGACCGGGGATATAGATCACGGGGGAATGGCCGCAGGTACACGGCGTCTGCGCAAAGGCGCTCACACTCAGGGACAGCGTCATGCAGAAAACCAAAAGCAGACTCACAAACTTCTTCATGGAAACTTCCTCCTGTGTTTGGAACTTAGATACGTGCAAAGCTTCGCCACAGCATAAAAGCACAATCCACCCACTGCACAGCCCAAGGCGTCCACGCCGATATCGTACAGCCGGCAGGCACGACCGGGGACAAAGTACTGGTGCACTTCATCGCTGACGGCATACAAAACGCTGAGAGCAAAGGGCAGAACCGGTGACAGCCGTCCTTTGCCTCTCGCCTGAAAGCAGGCGTTGTAGGACAAAAACATCAGCGCACCGTAGAGGATAAAATGGGCGCATTTGCGCAGAACCGTGTGCGCCGCCTCACCGAACAGCGCCGTGAGCAGTCGGGAGATGGGGTTCATTACCTGCGTGCTCATCTGCGCCGAGGCTTCACCGCTCTGTGCAGAGAACCAAAAGATCAGCCCTGCACACGCCGCCACAAGAACGCACGAGAGAACAATCCGTACTTTTTTCATATCAATCGAACTTTCTTGCACCGATAAAGGAGATCGCCTCGCCGCAGGGTGTGACGGTTATTCCATCCGTCTCGCTGTAGAAGGCGAAACAGCTCGTATCCTCGAACACGGGGTAGAACACGCCCGTGCGGATGAGATAGGACTCCGCCTGCCGGCACGCTTCCACCGCCGATGAAGCGGACGGAGCGCATTGCAATGTGCGCATATAGCCTGCGAACTCCTCGTCCTCCATACCGAACAGACTGCCGTCCTCGGAGGTGTAGCTGTACAAAGTCTGCACTGCCGAGGTGGACGGCGCCTTGACCGGCAGGAAAGCGACCTGATAGTCGCCGCTCTCCCGGGCGGTACGCAATTCCTCCTGGGTGCAGACCACAGTGGATGCCGCCACGGACACGCCGAAAATTTTCTGCCAGCGCTGGATCACTTTGCGCATGGCAACGTCATATTCCTCGGTGCACAGAATCGTCAGCTTCACATTGGAGGTTTCCAGCGCTTCCAGCGCAAACTGCATAAACAGCAGTGCCCTGTCCTTGCTCTCCTCCATAGGCGGCACATCTCCCGCCTCGTCCCGATAGCACACGCCGCTGATGCGGCAGGCGGAGGGAAGCATTCCCCGTGCCACTGTTTTTTCAGGCATCTCCAACGTATCCACGGAAAACGCACTGCACAGCGCCATGCGCAGATAGGCGTTGGACACTGTTTCGTCCTGACAGTTGAATGCCAGTCCCCAGACCGTATCGGCGATCTGCACCGTTTTGGCGTCTGCGGAAAGGTCGCCCACATACTCCTGCGCAATGGGTGCGGCGTCATAAATGCCCTCGTTGATGCGCCCGGGGTAGGAGCTTTCATCGGCGTTGAAGTAGAAGTACACGCCGGCGGGAATGACTGCGTTCTCCCCCACATAGTCCGGGTTGCGGCGCAGGAAAAGGTTGGAGGTCTCGTTCCACTTGGAGAGATAGAACGGTCCGTTGCACAGGGTGTAGGACAGTCCCAGACCGTATTTACCCTTGGTGGACTCAAAGAAGAAACGGTTGCACGGCGCACAGATCGGCTGACAGAGCATCGTCAGAAAATCGGCGCTGGGACGGTTCAGGGTGATGACCAGCGTCTGCGCATCCGCCGCCTTGACCCCCAGCTCCAGCAGGGTGACCTCGCCGTCATGGATCTCCTGCGCATTGCGGATGGCGTAGAGCGTCTGCACACCGGGGGTGTTGGTCGATGCCGTAAAAATGCGCTGAAAAGCGAACACAAAATCCTCCGCTGTCACGGGCAGCTCCAGATTTTTTTCACAGCCCTCGCCGTAGATGTACTTGAAGTTCTTAATAATGTGCCACTTGGCGTCCGTGCGCAGGTGAAAGGTATAAGTCAGTCCATCCTCGGACACGTCCATGCTCTGTGCCACACCGGGACGGATAGTGCCGTCCTCCCCCATGCGCACCAGTCCCTCGTACATACTGCTGACGACCATCGCCGTGTCCTTGTCGCCGCAGATCTGCGGGTCCAGACTTTTCGGCTCCGCCGTCAGCGGGTAGAAAAAGGAACGGTCGGCGCTTTTGTCCGAACCGCAGGCGGAGAGCGTCCCCGCCAGCAGCAACAGGATCAGTAGTCCTGCGATCCATCGTTTCATAGTCTATTCTCCAAAAGTTATTTATTCTCTTGCATCCATTTTTCCAGCTGGTCGGCCAGCGCTCCCGCGCCTGCGGACTGGGTCTGCTGGGACTGCATATATTTCTGCACGTCCCGTTTTCCGGCGCCGGCGGATTTTCGGCGCTGTTCAAAGTCGGACAACTTCTCCCGATAGCCGCACACGCAGGTGAACATCTGCTTGTCCCCCTCGCCGCGCATCTCCAGCTTTTTGTGGCAGTTGGGACAGCGGGCGTTGGTGGTGCGGGAAATGGAGCGTCGGTAGCCGCACTCCCTGTCGGGGCACACATACATTCTGCCCTTTTTGCCGACCACATCCAAAAGATATTTGCCGCAGTCGGGACATTTTTCCCGTGTGACATTGTCGTGAGTGAAAACTGCGTCCGAGGCGATCACGGCGCTGACCAGCTTCGAGGCGTAGCCGCGCATCTGCTCGATGAACACATCGTCCCGCGCCTGTCCCCGGGCGATCTTTTGCAGCTGCTGTTCCCATTTGGCTGTCAGCTCCGCCGATTTCAGATCCGGCGGCACGATGCGCACCAGCTGTCTGCCCTTGGAGGTGGGGTGGATCTCCTTGCCCTTGCGCTCGATACAGAAAGAATCGAACAGCTTTTCGATGATGTCCGCCCTCGTGGCAGGGGTACCCAAACCGCTCGTCTGCGCCAAAACGGAACGCAGCTGACTGTCCTCCACCTGCCCCGTGGGATTCTCCATGGCGCTGAGCAGTGTCGCCTCCGTGTAGCGGGCAGGCGGCTTGGTCTTGCCCTCCTTGACACGGACATTTTGCACAAACACCGTCTGTCCCTGCGTCAGCGGCGGCAGTTCCTGCGCACGCTGTTCCTCCTCCGTGTCCTCCTCGTCCGCCGCCATGCCGTAGACGGCTTTCCAACCCGCTGTGCGGGTGGTCGTGCCGCAGGCGGTGAACTGATGCTTCTCCACGGACAGCGTGACCTTGACTTCCTCGTATTCATACGCCGGGCTCAGCACCGCCAAAAAACGCTTGACGACCAGATCGTAGATATTGCGTTCCTCGTGGGACAAAGCGGACAGGTTCACGTACTGCTCCGTCGGGATGATGGCGTGATGGTCGGTCACCTTTTGATTGTTGACAATATATTTCACGGAAAGGGGTTTTTGCCGCAGAATCTTCTGCGCCGCCTCCTTGTAGGGTCCCACAGCGATGGCACGCAGCCGCTCCGGGAGCGTCGGTACCACATCGTCGGTGATATAGCGGGAATCCGTGCGGGGATAGGTCAAAAGCTTGTGCGTCTCATAAAGACTCTGCATCAGGGACAGCGTCTGCTTTGCCGAATAGGCATATTTGCGGTTGGCGTCCCTTTGCAGCTCCGTCAGGTCATACGCCGCCGGCGGCGCTTTGTGCTTGTATTCCCGCCGAACGGAGACCAGCGTCGCCTTTTTCTGCTGTACGGCGCGGGCGATGCTCTCCGCCTTATCCCGCTCGAACAAGCGGGGGTTGTTGTTCTTGTCCCGATAGACAGCACGGAAAGCGCCGAACTCCGCCCACACATTGTAGTACGGCTTCGGGACAAATTTTTCGATCTCCTCCTCCCGCCGCACGATCATGGCGAGGGTCGGCGTCTGCACTCTGCCCGCCGCCAGCTGGGCGTTGTGCTTGCAGGTCAGCGCCCGGGTCACGTTCAGTCCCACCAGCCAGTCCGCCTCACTGCGGGCTTTGGCGGAGCGGAACAGGTTGTCGTAGTCCGAGGCGGGCTTTAGGTTGGCAAAGCCCTGCCGAATGGAGGCGTCCGTCTGCGAGGAGATCCAAAGGCGCTGTGTCTTGCCCTTCCAGCCGGCCTTCTGCATGATCCACCGCGCCACCAGCTCCCCCTCCCGTCCCGCATCGGTGGCGATGACAAGGGAATCTATGTCGGGGCGGTGCATCAGCGCAGACACGGCCTTGAATTGGGCGGAAGTCTGCTTGATGACCACCAGCTGCATCTTTTTCGGCAGCATGGGCAGATCTTCCATGCGCCAGGACTGATACTTTTTGTCATACATCTCCGGGTCGGCCAGCGTAACCAAATGCCCCAATGCCCAAGTGATAATATATTTCGGGCCGAGAATACAGCCGTTGCCGTTCTGCTTGCAGCCCAGTACGCGTGCGATGTCCCGCGCGACCGAGGGCTTCTCGGTCAGCACCAAAATCTTTCCCATCGGTGTGCTCCTTTCATTCGTTATCCGCCGTTATTCGTCGGCGTCATCCGCCAGCGGGAACCGCAGTATGATCTGCAGGATATCCTGCCGGCAGGTATAGCGGAACTTGCCGCCCTGCAGCTCCGTGAACACCTTGGCAGTCGGCAATCCCATGCCGCCGTCCGAGGCGAAGGCGTCCGTTCCGTCCATGGACTTCGGCCGCACACAGCCGCGGAAGGAAAGCACCACCTGCCCGTTCACATACTTTGCGTTCAGGAACACCCGTGTTCCCGGGACAGCCTTTTGCAAAAACAGGTTCAAAATGCCGTCAAAAATATACCACATAAACTGTCCGTCCGCATAAAACGAAGCTTCCTGCGGCGGATGTTCGGTGACGAACTCCATATCCTTTTCCCCAAACAGTCCGCCGTATTCGCCGCCGATCATGTCCAGCATCATCCCCACCTGCGTCAGCACGGGATCGCCCTCTAAATTGCCGGTGGTCGCTTTGGAGATGCGGATCATATCCTCAATGGTCTTTTTGATGTCGCAGGACAGGGCATTGATCTCGTCGATGCAGTGTGCTTCCTCCTGCTCTGTCAGCGTACCGCTCTCTAACTTTTCCACATTTTCCGCCACCGCAGACAGCGGCACCCGCAGTCCGTCGGAAATACCGTTGATGAGCTTCGTGCTGAAGCTTTCGTTGATATACCGCTTCTCCATCTCCGCGTTGGCACTGCGGCTGAGGAAGTTGATGTTTTCGGCGTACTGTTTCGTCTCCCCCGTCAGGTTCTCCGTTGGGATATAGCCGCTCTTTCGCCGGGCGATGCGGTGGGTGCCGTTGAGCCAGACGGCAACATCCTTGCCGACGAAATAAATCAGCAGCAAAAGAACGGCTGTTAATGCCATATCGCACAAAAGCAGACGGGACGGACTGCTGTTGCGGTTGATGATCCACATGGCGAGAATGACCTCCAGCGCCGTCAGCAGCGTCAGGAAAATCTGCATTCCCTCAAAGTTGCGCATACGCAGAACCTTGTACACCAGAGAATAGTGCCACCAAGTCGGCGCCTTCATGCGCACACCTGCTGTGGAAAGAAACGCCCGAAGCAAAACCGCCAGCACCAGCGCTGCCAGCACCGCCGCCAGCACCGCCCCGTACATCTCGAAGCGGATATCGTTCCATGTGGGAAAGAACGCCGCCGATTCGCCGTGGGTATCGAACCAGTTCGCCAAACTGTCCAGCCTGTCCGCCAGCACACGGAAGCCCTTTTTGTCCATCAGTTCAAACGCCTGAACGGAAATGGGAATGAAAACAAAGGCGAGGATATACAGCGGCACCCGGTCGATCAGGCGTACCGCACGTTTATCACCGTCGGAGCGGCTCCCCGAGAAGCGGAACAGGTAGTAGGCAAAAAGCCCCTCCAGCGCCGCAGAAAGCGGCAGCAAAACGACCACGGCATACCGCAAAATCCCCGTATAGTGGAAAAAACGCTCCACCCGCCAATAGTCGTCGTGCACCTCCAAGTCCTTGCGCACGTGCGCCTCAAAGGTCAGCGTGTCCTTGGCATACGCATCGTCCACTAAGTAGCGGTTGGTCAGGCGGTTCAGAAAGTCCTTGGTGTTGACATAAAAGTTCAGACTGCTTTGCGGGTCGTAATAATTTTTGAAAACATCCTCTCCGTTTTCCCGAATGAGAAAGAAGAAGTTGGTGTTTTTCATGCTGAAACGGTCGATGTAGTCCACCAGATGCTTGTTCATCTTTTCCTGCACGGCGTCATCGAGAAAGTCCCTGCCCGCCAGATCGTCCTGCTCCAAATACAGGTTCCGAAACAGGAAAAAGTACATCATCGCATCGTCGCTGTCGCGGATGAGCAGGTTCTGCGTGATCTGCTCCTTTTTTTCCGCACCGTTGTCCTTGTAAAAGTCGTTTTGCAAAAAGTAGCCGTACATTCCGCCCGCCAGCATCAGCACAACCGTGTTGAGCACAAAGAAGACGCTCCATGCCGCCTGCAGGGCACGGCTTGCCTGCAAGTATTTCAAAAGTCCCGTTCGCCGCACGGATGCCATCTCCTTTCAGTTCGTTTTGTCAAAAATGATCTTCGCCGTAAACAGCGCCGGTTCCGTTTCCAGCGCCAGTCTGCCGTTTTGCAGCTCCATCAAGGACTTGGCAATGGACAGTCCCAGTCCGCTGCCCTCCGTATGGCGGGAGCCGTCCGCGCGCACGAAGCGCTCCATCAGGGCATCGCCCGATATCTGCAATTCAAACGCCGGCACGTTTCGGAACACGGCTGTCGCCGCATCCTGCGCGTCGATGACGATCTGCACGGTCGTATCGTTCTTGGCGTATTTGCAGATGTTGTTCATCAGGTTATCGACCACACGCCACAGCAGTCTCGTGTCCGCCATGACGGTCACCGGCTGCGAAGGCAGTGTCGTTTGTACGGAAATGTTCTTTTTTTGCAGACGCTCCTCAAAGCCCTGCGCCGCCTGGGGGATCAGCGTACACAGATCCACCTGCGTCAGCTCCGCCTTCACGTTGCCGGTCGCGGCGTCGGACACATCCGTCAGATCCTCCACCAGCTTGGTCATGCGGGCGGAATGGCGCTTGAGCACATCGAGATACTGCATCTTTTCCTGCGTCGTCAGGGACGGCTTGCGCAGAAGCTGGGCGTAGCTCATGATGGCAGTCAGCGGCGTCTTGATGTCGTGGGAAAGGTTGGTGATCAGCTCCGCCTTGAAGGCACTGCTTTGCATATATTCTCCTGCGGAAACGGAGATTCGGTCGGTGATCGTGCGCACGTCCGCATCGTGCTCGGCAAAGCTTTTGTACAGCCTGCCGCTGTCCGATGCCGTCAGGTCGCCGCAGACGTACCGCTCCGTTCTGTCCATCTGTCCGCGCACCTCCCGGATACAGCGGTAGAGCATGGGCAGTGTGACCGCCTTTTCCAGCAGGACGAACAGCAATACGGTGAGGGTTCGCAGGGAGGAAAAGGGGTCTGTCGGGGCGCCGAGAATGTTGTTGATCCGTTCCAAAGCCGCCGCCATCTGCGCACCGTGGGCGCCGAAGATCTCCTCCAGCTGAAAGTCCGGCAGCAGAAACAGCGCAATGCCGGCGCACTTGAGCGCCTGCGCCGCCGCATAACCGTAAAAGAAATTTTTGGAAAGGGAAATTTTTTCAAACCGCAGGTACGTCAGGGCATACCGCCATCCGCCGCGGCGCAGGCTGAACAGCAGCAGCGTCTGAAACAGCATCAGCAAGAAAAAGAGCACGGTGAGCAGTGCCGGCACCTGCAAAATGCGGTAAAGACCGCTGCCGTTTTCCAAAAACACCTGAAGAATGCCGTTCGCATCCACGCCCTGCATCAAAAAGAACAGGGCAAAAACGCCCATGGGCACCGACGACACCAGCATAAGATCGGGCGGCAACGACAAAAGCACCGACTTGCCGCCGCCTATTGTCTTGGCTTCGCACACGGCGTCGAACAGCGTCCGAAAAATCAAAAGCAAGCAAGCCGCCGCAAACAGTACGGACAGGATATCGCACACTGTCAGCAGCAGGTGGGCGTACTCTCTCAGGCGCAGGGTGCGGGAAAAGATGTCGTTCGCAGAAAGATCCTCCCGCAGGAAATAGTCCATGGTAAACTCTGCATTTTTGATGTCGCCCGTCTCCGAGCGCACCGGCAGCTGGAGCATCTCGAACTGCTGGTACAGCACGGGATCGTTGGCGTCGTGGGTGGACAGCAGAATTTGACCGTTTTCATCCCGCGCGGTGAAGGCAAAGTTGGTATTCTCCCGCCGCAGCTTTTCCGGGCACTCGATGGTTTTCGTGCCCTCCTGAAAGGCGTAGATCGGTTTTCTTGCCTCCAGAATGTACGCCTCAAACGGCTTCCGAACGGCGTCCTCCAGCGTACTGTTCTGTGCATAAAATGTCTCGCTCAGGTAGCCGATATAGACCGCCGAGACCGAAAGAAAGCAGAAAAAGACCGCAAGAAGGATGTGCGTCCAGCGCACCCTGCGATCCTTTACTGTTTGTTTCATGCGTCCTGCTCCTTATCAATCTTGTAGCCCTCGCCCCACTTGACCTTGATATACTTCGGCTGTGCAGGATCGAATTCGATTTTTTCCCGCAGGTGTCGGATATGCACCGCGACGGTGTTTTCCGCACCGTAGGCGTCACCGTTCCAGACCTTTTTGTAAATGTCCGACAGGGAAAACAGCTCGCCCGGATGGGACATGAGCAGGTGCAAGATCTTGAACTCCGTGGGCGTGAGCTGAATCTCCTCCCCCGCCACGGTGACAAGCTTCGTTTTGCGGTTGAGCTCGATGTCCTTGATGCGCAGGCACTCGTCCGTATCTTTGCGGAATTCGCCCTTGTAGCGGCGCAGCTGTGAGCGCACCCGCGCCTGCACTTCGCCGGTGTTGTAGGGCTTGGTGATGTAGTCGTCTGCGCCGCAGTTGAGACCGAGGATCTTGTCGGAATCCTCGCTCTTGGCCGTGAGCAAAATGACCGGCACATCTATGCCCATGCTGCGCATCTTGATGACCGTTTCGATCCCGGTGATGCCGGGCATCATCACGTCCATCAGCACCAGGTGCACCTCTTCTTTTTTCAAAATATCCAGCGCCTGCATCCCGTCGTAGGCTTCCAGCACACGGTAATTTTCCACTTCCAGATAGATCTTTAACCCAGACACAAGATCCTTTTCGTCGTCACAGACCAAAATCGTATACTTATCCATTGCGCTCCTCCATTTTCGTATCAATACCAGATCCAGCCGAACAGCAAGATCACGATCAGCCACTGCCACCAAAGCAGTTTGACCTGCATGGGGAAGGTGGCGCTGACGCCCTGCGCCGTCACCCGATACAGCTGTGTGCCGCGGCGGATATGGGTATTGGACGCCGCCGTGATCTGCATGGCGGACAGGTCACTGCACGTCTCTTTTGTGCCGTTGTTGTACCGAATCTCCACGGTAAGTCCCCGGAAGTCCGGCGCCTTTTTGTAGGCATAGCTCGTTTGGGTCGGCAGGGTTTTCACGGTCAGCTCCACCGCTTCCACCGCCAGCACCGTGACGGAAAATGTCTGTTTCACGCCCTCATATTCCAGCGTGACAGTCTGTGTGCCCGGACGCTCCAGCACTGCCGGCGTCACGGTGATCCGGCTGTTGTCGATCTTTTCCGCAGTGCCGTTTTTACGCCATGCATACGCCGACAGACCGCTCAGCTCCACGCTGTCTCCCACATAGTACTTCCTTTTCGACGGCGCCGTCACGATCTCCATCGACTGCACGGAATTGACCTGCGGCGTGACAGTGACCGTCTTGCTGCGGGTAAAGACTTCGCCGCCGACGGTGATCTGCGCCGTGACCGTATAGGTCGTGGGCACAGCGAGGGTGCCTTGGGTGAAGGGCTTGCCCTCGGCGTCGGTCACGCTGTAGCGCACGGCAGCAAACTGCGCCGCCCAGCTGTCGGACTTGTCCACGTACAGATCCTGCGCACGCAATGTGTCCCCGATATAGAACGTACCGATCGTGCCGGTTTCCAAAAAGCTGTCCAGCGCCGCCTCGGAAACGGGCACGGCAACCGTGGGCTGGGCGAACGCCGCCAACTGTACGCCGTCTGCGGTGAACACGCCGCAGCTGCCGGTATTGGTCTGCACCGCACTGCCGCCGAGGAATTCCTCCCTTGCCGTAACCCCAAAGGTCAGCTCAAAAATGCCCTTGTCCTGCGCGTCCAGCGGCTCACCGTTGCTGTCCACCGCCACCGGGGGCAGGTCTATGTCGGAAATAAAGACGGACGTTTCTCCGTTCGCTTTCTCCTGAATGACTGCGCCGGGATACTGCTTGAGGATCGCCTGCTTCTGCGCCGCCGTCATGTAGAAAAAGCGGGAGACCGTATCCCGTACCGCCGCACTGCGCACCGGCTCGCCGATCACCGAGGAGATGTCGTCAAAGGCGCCGCTCAAATCCATGTGCAGACCGCCGACGGAGCAGTAGCCGTCCGCCGCCTTTTCACCGCTGCTGCCCATGGATACGGCATCGGGGTAGTTGGAAGAGATGTTGTTCAGGTACTGCTCGTTCTTCTGCCCCACAGCGCCGCTCAGATTTTCCGAGTTGAACACGCCGATGGTGTAGATCTTCACGCCGTCCGCCTTCATGCGTCCCGCACAGGCGATGGCATTGTTCGCCGTCGGTTCGGCGGAATTGTCCAGATCGTACGCACCCCAGCCGTAGGAACCGGGGCCGCCGTCGGTAAACAGGATCACTACCCGGTTTCTGCCGTCCTGCTTGTTCGCCGTCAAAATCTTATCCGCCTGCGCCATGGCGTCATCCGAATAGGTCGGTCCCCCCGCCGTCAGGGAAGCGAAGATGTCCCCCAGCTTCGCCGCATTCTCCTCGGCGCTCAGCAGTGCCGCCTGCGTCGTGTCTGCGGTCAGGATGTTGGCGTAGAAGGGATTGTCATGGGTGCACAGGGAGGCGTCGTTCTTTTTTTCGGGGGAGGAAAACTCCACCACGGCGATGCGGTGATCCGTGTCGTATTCCGCGGCGTTCTGCGCAATGGACTGCGCAAAGGCGGTCGCCGCCTGCCGCAGCGGCTCCATGGCGCCGGTGTAGAACGTGTATGTTCCCGTTTCATCGGCGATCTTCGGGAACACCTGCTGTTCCGGTCCGCTTTCCTCTAACTGTCCGTACCACTGGGGCTCCTCGCCCTCGGGTGCAATATTGTGCACGGAAATGATGTACTGCTTGTAGTGCGTCTCGCCGTCGTCGCCGATATACGCGCGAGGGTACTTGATGCAGTACGTCTTGGCAGGGTCGATCTGCGCGTAAGGCACCGGCTCACTGCACTCCATACTGCCGGACACGTCCAGAATCATAACGATGTCCGTCGGCACGACGCGTCCCGTCTGGTACGCCTTGAGGGTGACGGCATAGGTGCCGTCCGACTGACGAATGGCCGTTTTCTCGCTGTAGATGCCGTCCAAAGCCATCGCCGGCATCCAGAGCGCCGCCGCAAAGAGCAGCGTCAGAAGGACGGATAGACCTCTGTGCATGGTTCGTCTCATTACAAATACCTCCTCATTTGATGCGGGTGATCTTGCTGCCCTTAACGCAGTACGCCTGCCGGGCAAGCTCGATTAAAAAGCGGTCGTTTTCGGGGGAGTCGGTGTAAAAGCTGTCGATCTGCGCGTCCGGGTAAGCCTGCCGAAAGGCTTCGATCTTGCGCTCCCGGAGATTGAAATGCTCGATTTTTCCCGTGGTCAAATCCACCCGGGAAGCCAGAAAATGCTCGATGGAAAGCCGCCGGCAGATCTCCCGCACGGAAAAGTCCGGTCCTGCGGTGATCAGCAGATCGTCCGGCCGCCGAAGCTCGGCATAGAAGGGCTTGATCTTTTTCTCGTGCGTGTCCCAAAAGACACGCATATCGCCCTGCACATCCGGGATCTCCCGCAGCATCTGCTCCACCTGCGGGGCATAGACGGTGAGAAAGTCGTCCACCGTTACCTTGCCTCTCTTGTATTTTGCGAAAGCGTACGCCACTTTCGGCAACAGAAGCAGCAGTCCGGGTCTCCTGCGCAGGTAAAACAAAAACAGATCGAAACAGCTTTCTCCGTCGTAGATGGTGTTGTCGAAATCATAAACATTCATGGTAGCTATTTTAGCATATATAAGTAAATATTTCAATAGTTTATCGCTTCTTCACAGCACCTTTCGTGGCAAACGGTGATCGGTATCGCAGCACCGTCCTCAATCCAGAAAAAAAGAGCCGCCACAGCGCAAAACTGTGACGGCTCTTGCCGTGCATAAAAAAGTCTTTATCTACTGAAAGCTAAATAAAAATCTAACTTATGCCTCTTCCTTCATCTTTGCAAAGCATTCGCTGCAATAGACGGGACGATCCTCACGGGGCTTGAAAGGAACTCTTGCGACACCGCCGCACTTCTCGCAGGTAGCCTCGAACATCTCGCGTTCACGAGTGCCATTCTTTCTTGCGTCACGGCAGGCCTTGCAGCGCTGGGGCTCATTGACGAAACCCTTTTCTGCATAGAACTCCTGCTCGCCGGCGGTGAACACGAACTCTTCGCCGCATTCCTTACAGGTGAGTGTTTTGTCTTCGTACATTGGTTTTTACCTCGCTTGAATAGATTTTTTGCCCGCGGACGGATTCGCACCGCCACCTTAGAAAATGAACTACGCTCTACTTTAAGCTACTTGGGGCATATCTTTTTTAACTGAAAGACTTCAGTTTTTTACGAATGCGCTGGAGGGTGTTGTCCACCGATTTGGCATCCCGCAGGGAAAGCTTCTGCGCAATAGCGGCATAGCTGTCGCCGCCGATATACAGCCGCAGCACCTGCTGTTCCCGCCGGGAAAGGCGCTTGTCCACGATCCGCCACAGACCGTCCGCCTCCTCCCGATCCGCCACAATATCCTGCGGATCCTCCTGTGCGGGGTACACGTCGCGGACATCGTCCATGGGCACCACCGCCGCCGCAGGCACAGCGCCGGGTTTAGAGACCCTGCGCATGGCGGAACGCATCCCGTTGAGGATGCAGGCACAGGCATAGGTGGAGAACTGCGCGCCGCTGTCCGCACGAAAGGTGCGCACGGCGCCGAGAAAACCGATCAGCCCCTCCTGCGCCAGATCCTCCGCGTCCAGTCCGCTGACACTTGCGCAGGCACACGCTTTTTTGTGGATAAAGGGGAGCAAACCGGTCATCAGCTGCGTAATGGCATCGTTGTCTCCTCTGCGGGCAGCTTCAAGAAGCTGACTGTCCTGTACACTTCGCAAATTCTGCCACCTCATCGGAATACACTCTGATAACCTAACCGTATTGTATATCAAAAAAATCCATTTGTCAACACCTTTTTTTATATAAATTCACGAAATATTCGAGGCAACGCCGCACAAATCGTGGCACACGCCTTACTCGAATCTTATTCCGTCAGCTTGCACAAAAATCCCTTGACTTGCGCCGGCAAGCCGGCGCTCTTTTTGTACAACCTGACGAAAAATCTTACTTCGCAATCCGCACACCCCGATTTGTGCGGTGTTGCCTCATATTTTCCACATTTCCTTCATACCCCGGTTTGCGTTTTGTGCAGAAATGTGGTATACTGACCGCAGAGCTTACGAATCGGAGGACGCTATGACAGGTGTAATTGTATTGGACAAGCCCGAGGGGATCACCTCCTTCTGGGCGGCGGCACAGCTGCGGCGCATCACGGGAGAAAAGAAGATCGGTCACACCGGCACGCTGGACCCCATGGCGTCCGGGGTACTGCCGGTACTTTTGGGCGGCGCCACCAAATTTATGGAGCTGCTGCCGTGCCACGACAAGGCGTACCGTGCCACCTTCCTGCTGGGCACCGTCACCGACACGCTGGACATCACCGGCACCGTCCTCTCCCAAAGACCTGTACACGCCGCGGCGCAGGACGTGGAAAATGCGCTGGCGGCGTTTCGGGGGAAGATCGCGCAGATCCCGCCCATGTACTCCGCCGTCAGCAAGGACGGGGTGCGGCTGTACGCCCTCGCCCGGCAGGGCATTGAGGTGGAGCGGGAGGCACGGGAAGTGGAAATTTTCTCTTTGCAGACGGTCTGTTTCGACGAAAAAAAGGGAGAATATACCGTGGACGTGCACTGCTCCGCCGGCACTTACATCCGTTCCTTGGTCTCGGATGTGGGCGAAGCCCTCGGCTGCGGCGCCGTATTGACCGCCCTGCGCCGCACCCAAGCCAACGGCTTTGCCGTGAGCGGGGCACATACCCTTGACTTTTTGCGCAGCTGTTCGCAGGAAGCACTGCAAAGCTGTATTTACCCCGTGGACAAGGTGCTCTCCCCCTACCCGGCCGTGACCGTCACCGACAAGCAGGCGGCACGGTTCTGCAACGGCGGCGAACTGAATGCCGACCGTCTGCATGATCTCGGCACAGACG
This sequence comes from Acutalibacteraceae bacterium, assembly GCA_051881715.1. Lineage (GTDB taxonomy): Bacteria > Bacillota > Clostridia > Oscillospirales > Acutalibacteraceae > UBA1425. The sequence continues at coordinate 16,871 of JBJEQK010000051.1, read as the reverse complement.
GACTGTACCGTGTCTATGCACCGGACGGGCGGTTCTTGGGGCTTGGCAATTTGGACAGCACAAAAGCACAGCTGGCTGTACGCCGGCTTTTGATCGAGAGGTGATCGTATGCGGCGGCATGCCAAGGGCTGTTTGACAGCCATTTTGAAATTTTTTCTGATCTGCACCGTGATCGTCGTTCTGTTCAACGTCACATTCCGTGTGATTTTCGTGGACGGCGAATCCATGCTGCCCACCTTGCAAAGCGGTGACTGGATCGCCGCCTGCCGGCTGGTGGAGCCGAAGCGGGGCGACATCATCGTGACGAACACGGACAATGCCTACCATGCCCGCCTGATCAAGCGGCTCATCGCCGCGGCAGGCGACACGGTGGACATCGACTTTGACACCGGCGTCGTCACCGTCAACGGAGAAGCCCTAAAGGAACCGTATTTGCAGGACGGAAAATGCGTCCGGGGCACCGTGGACTTCCCGCTGACCGTACCCGAGGGCAAGGTTTTCCTCCTGGGAGACAACCGCGCAAATTCCGTGGACAGCCGCTACGAGGAGATCGGCTGTGTGGATGCGGACAGCATCATAGGCCCCGTCGTCCTGCGGCTGCTGCCCATGCCGTTTGCCATAATAACCAATCCTGATTAACGTCTGCGCCCGTTGTCCTTTCGTATTGACAAACGGGCGTCTTTTTTGTACTATACAATAGGTACTTTTCAACGGAGGTGTTGCGAATGGATACGGTAAAGGTCAGCGTCATTATCCCCTTTTTCAACGGCATCGACTATCTGGAAGAATGCGTTCGCTCTGTCTGCGCACAAACGCTCCGGGAATTGGAGATCCTTCTCGTGGACGACGGCTCCACCGACGGCTGTTCCGCCCTTGCCGACACCCTCGCCCGGCAGGATGCACGCATCCGTGTCATCCATCAGGAGAACAAGGGGCTGAGCGGTGCACGCAACAGCGGCATAGACGCTGCACGGGGCGAATACGTCGGCTTTGTGGACGGGGACGATCTGGTGGATCCGTCCATGTATGAAAAGCTATACAACACCGCCGCAGGCACGGGCAGTGAGGTCGTGACCTGTGCCTATCGTTCTTTTAACGAAAACGGCACTCTGTCGGTCTCCGTGCCGCATTTTCCCATCGGAGAAGTTTTGGACAAGACACAGATTCAAAAGCTCATGCCGCAGCTTGTCAAGGACGCTTCCCTGATGTTTGTTTGGCGGCGGCTGTATTCTGCCACGCTGTTTCACGAAAAGGGCATTCGCTTCGACGAGGATATCCGTATCTGCGAGGATGCCTCGTTTTGCATGGAGTGTCTGCTTCGTGCCGAACGTGTGAGTGCCGTCGACGATGCGCTGTATGCCTACCGCTTCGTATCGGGAAGCTTGATTCGCAGCCGTAAATACAAACCCGCCATGACAGATTCGCTCCTTCGCCAGTACGAAACAAAACAACAGCTTACAGATTTATACTGTCCGAATAAGGACGATGTAAACAAGGCAAATGCCGAGTATACCTACCGCCATATTTCCCAGCTTCTCTTTGGCAACCTGTACCGCAAGAAAGGGCATCGTTTCGGCGAGTTTCGCCGTATAGCCCATTCCCCGCTGTTTCAGGATATGTATCGCTGGTTTGATATTCAGGCAGAGAGATCCCGCTCTCTTGATTGGGTCATGATACGGCTGATTCAACTGCACCTTTCGCTTCCTGCATACTGGATCGGTACAATGATCTACGGAAAGGACAAATAAAATGGAAGAAACTACTCTGGCGCCCATCACGTTGGAGGAGGCCACCGGCTTTCTCGACAAACTGCTCGACAAGATCTACGACTTCGCCATCACCTACGGCTTCCGTCTTTTATTTGCGGCGCTTCTGCTGTTCCTCGGCTTTAAGCTGACGAATTTCATCGTCAAGCTCTACAAAAAATCGAAGCTCTACGAACGTCTGGATCCCACCGTCCGCTCCTTCCTCAAGAGCGCTATCTCCATAGGGCTCAAGCTGTTGGTGGTCGTCTCTGCCGCCGCCATTCTGGGCGTGCCCATGTCCTCCATGGTCGCCTTGGTCACCTCCGCAGGTTTGACCATCGGTCTTGCCTTGCAGGGCGGTCTGTCCAACATTGCGGGCGGCTTCGTGATTCTCGTGTTCAAGCCCTTTTCGGTGGGGGATTTCATCGCCTTCGGCGAATACAGCGGCACTGTCAAGAGCATCAGCCTGTTCTATACCAAGATCATCACCGTTGATCAGCGGCAGATCGTTATCCCCAACAGCATGGTTTCCAACAATGTGCTTATCGACAACTCCGCCCTGCCCACCCGCCGTGTGGATCTGACCTTCTGCGTCGGGTACGACAGCGACATGGATGCGGTGCGGCGGATCATTTTGCGCACGGCCGACCACGACCCGGATGTGCTCAAGGATCCGGCGCCGGTGGTGCTGCTCGAAAAGCAGGACAGCAGTTCGCTCAACTTCCAGTGCCGTACATACTGCCCGTCCGACAAATACTGGGATGTGTATTTCCGTCTGAATGAGAACGTCAAGCGCGCCTTCGACGAAAACGGGATCTCCATTCCCTACCCGCAGATGGATGTGCATCTGCATTCCGCTTCGGGGGGGGATGCAAAATGATCTACAAGTGGAAAGAAGCCAACCTGCTCGTGTCCCTGCTCGCCTCGGCGCTGGGCGGAGAGGCGGTCACCGCACCGCAGGACACGGACTGGGAAAACCTGTACGCCCTCGCCACCTTGCAAAAGGTGGAGGCCATGATCTGCGAAGGGCTGTCCAAGGCGCAGGGTGTGCCGCGGGAGGTGCTTGCCCGCTTTGAAACGGCGTACAAAAAGGAGGTCGTTGCCCAGTACATCCGCCAGTCCGAGGGCAACAAGATCCTCAACGCCTTTGAGATCAACGGCATCGACTGTATGCCCCTCAAGGGCTGGGTACTGCAAAACCTCTACCCCAACCCCGCCATGCGCTATATGTGCGACATGGACATCCTCTTCAAGCCCGAGCAGTCCGCCGAGGTGCGCCGTGTTTTAGAGGCGCTGGAGTATCTGCCCACGGAGCTGGGCGGCAACCCGGAGGTCTACCAGAAAAAGCCCATCATGAACATCGAAATGCACAAGGCCATCGTCCGGGACGATACCGGTCATTTCGACACCAACTGGGAGCGTGCCGTCCCGGTCAAAAACTGCACGCATACCTTTGCCATGACCAATGAGGACTGCTACATCTACATGATCGCCCACCTGTACAAGCACTTCATCGGCGGCGGCACGGGGGTACGCTCCGTGTGCGACGTGGAGCTGTTCCTGCGAAACTATGAAGCTGCGCTGGACTGGGACTACATCGACAGCCGTCTGGAAAACAGCGGTTTTTTGGCGTTTGAGCGGCAGGTCAAAGCCTTGTGCCGCCTGTGGTTCCACGCAGGGGAAGGGGACGATGCGCTGGTTGCGTTCTCCAAAAAGATGCTGTTCAGCGGCGTGTTCGGCACGGCGGAGATCGCGGCGGAGAATGCGGCCAAGCACGCCGTACAGGCCATGCCCGGCAAAAGTGTGCGCAGCAAAAAGCTGTTCTATTATCTAACGCTCCTGTTCCCAGCCCTGTCCGTCATGCAGGACATCTATCCTGTGTTGAAAAAACTGCCCGTTTTACTGCCGGTCTTTTGGGTCGTGCGGGGCGTACAGCTGCTGTTCGGCAGCCACAAGGGCGCCAAAAAAATACGTGCGCAGACCGACGCCGTCTCCCAGGCGGATATCGACAAGGATTTCTGATGCCCTGTGCTGTAGTGTTCAAGGAGGCGATTCGGTGCGAAACGAAAACTGTGTTTTGATGCTGTATTTTGTCCGCCATGCACAAAGCATGGGAAATGCCGATTCCGAAAATACAGACCCGTCCATCGTGTTCGACTATGATAAAGAAAATCCCTCCCTTTCGCCGCTGGGTTTGAAGCAGGCAGAGGCGGTGGGCAAAAGATTTATCGGTGAAAATCTGGCGGCCATGTATAGCAGTCCGTATTTGAGAACCAGGCAAACGGCACAGGCTATCTTAAAGTATGCGGACTGCGAGACATTTTTTGACAAACGCCTGACAGAAATATGCAGTGCCCAGACCGAAACCGGCTTTTGTGAATTCGACGAATCCCCGCAAGCGATTCGGGCACGTACAGATGCATTTTTATCCGACATAAGGCGCAAATATACAAACGGCGAAAAAGTTTTGGTCGTCTCCCATGCCGGGTTTATCGGCAATATGATTTTTGAGATCTTGCATATCCGCGAGCCATCCATCCATATGTGCGTGTATAACGCGTCGGTCAGCAAAATCAACTTTTTCAAAGACGGCACGGTAAAAATCGCGATGCTCAACGACACGGCACATATATGCGCCGTGGAAGAGGACAGAATGCAATGGATGTGAACCCATGGAGATAAATTTTCTGATGTCCGACCTTGACAAGCTTCGGCAAAAGGTTTACAATAATTTAGTGGGCTAAAGCCCAAAATAAGAAAATAAGGAGGGAACGTCATGGATGCTGGAAGTAGTAGCGGCACACCGGTAGGCCGAAGTCCGAAGGGAAATCCCGGCATCCGTGCCGAGGGCTCCCGATCTTGATTTTTTGACCTGCCGTGTCGGCTTCCGAATCTCTGACCATGATGCTTATGGATAAGGAGGAAAGAACCGATGGCAGAACACCATGTAACTGTTGAGGCGACGCTGGAGCTGCTTCTGGAGGAAAAGAAGTATGCCACCCTGCGGGACATTCTGATCACCATGAATCCCGCCGACATCGCCGGCGTGTTTGACGGCTTGGAGGAGTCCGCCCTGCCGCTTTTGTTCCGTCTGCTGCCCAAGGAGCTGGCGGCGGAAACCTTTGTGGAAATGGAGCCGGACGCACAGGAGCTGCTCATTCAAGGCTTTTCCGATTCCGAGCTGCGCGAAGTGCTCAACGAACTGTACGTGGACGATGCCGTGGACATCGTCGAGGAGATGCCCGCCAACGTGGTGCGGCGTATTCTCCGCCAAGCAGACCCCCAGATGCGCAAGGAGATCAACGAAATCCTGCGCTACCCCGAAAATTCCGCCGGTTCCATCATGACGACGGAATACGTTTCCCTGCTCCCCGATATGACCGTGGACGAGGCGATCTTGCGCATCCGCCGCACGGGCGTGGACAAGGAAACCATCTACACCTGCTATGTGCTGGACAAAAACAGAACCCTGATGGGTCTGGTGACGGTCAAGGATCTGCTGCTCTCGCACAACGAGGACAACACCATCGCCGAGCTCATGCAGTCCAATCCCATCGCTGTCAACACCCATGCCGACCAGGAAGAAGTTGCACAGGCGATGTCCAAGTACAACTACCTCGCCCTGCCCGTCACGGACGCTGAAAACCGCATGGTCGGTATCGTCACCTTCGACGACGCCATGGACGTCATGGAGGACGAGGCCACCGAGGATATGGAGATCATGGGCGGTATGACCCCCTCGGACAAGACGTATCTGCGCTCCAATGTGTTCGATCTGTTCGTGCACCGTATCCCGTGGCTGCTGCTGCTGATGGTCTCCGCCACCTTTACGGGGATGATCATCACCGGCTTTGAAAGCGCCCTCGCCGCGCAGGTCGTCCTGACCGCCTTTATCCCCATGCTCATGGACACCGGCGGCAACTCCGGCTCCCAGTCCTCCGTCACGATTATCCGTGCGCTGTCGCTGGGCGAACTGGAATTCTCCGACCTGCCGAAGGTCATCTGGAAGGAGATCCGCACCGCTGTCATGTGCGGCGTCACTCTTGCAGTCGCCTGCTTCGGCAAGATCATGCTGGTGGACAGACTGCTGATGCACAACGATGAGGTCACCCTGATTGTGGCGCTGGTCGTCTGCATCACCATGGCGCTGACCGTGCTGGTCGCCAAGGTGGTGGGCTGTACGCTGCCCATGGTCGCCAAGAAGCTGGGCTTTGACCCCGCCGTCATGGCCAGCCCCTTCATCACCACCATCGTGGACGCCCTTTCCCTGCTGGTGTATTTCGGCATCACCAATGCTCTTTTACTGTAAACCGTCAAGCTGTCGCCCTTCCGCGGCAGCTTTTTTCGTGCCCAAATACGAAAATAGTGGTTGCTATTTTTTGGGGAGTGTGCTACCATTAAAGCAAAGCGATGCCTTGTGCAAGAGGAGGATCTTGGATGAAGCTTTTGAAACAGACCGTTTCCGTTTTGCTGTGCGTGCTCCTGTTTTGCGGCACCCTGTCCGTCGGTGCGACCGCATTGCCGGCAGACGAACAGTGGCAAGCCTACTACGCCGACTATGTAGAGGACGGCAGTGCCATCTACATGGCGCCCGGCGCCGATGAGACCCAGCGGGGTTTCTCGTGGTATTCCGCACTTAACGCCGGTACGCCCCGCGTCATCGTCAGCGAAAACGAAAACTTCACCGATGCGCGCACCTACACGGGTACGTTCGTCAAGACCCCTGAGGGCGACCGCTCCAACAAGGTCACCGTCACCGATCTGCTGCCCGGTCATACATACTACTACAAGTGCGTGACCGATCTGGGCGAGAGCTCGACAGCCACCTTTTCGACCGTGGCGGGCAAGGACTTCACCGCCCTGTACACCACCGACATCCACGTCAGCCGTGATGAAGAGGAGCAGGACGGTCAGCCCTCCCTTGTGTACCAAAGCTACACCTTCTCCGCCATGCTCGAACGTGCCTCGGACAAGGCAGAGCTTGACCTCATTTTGTCCTCGGGCGACCAGGCCACTCGAGGCTACCGCTCGGAGTATACCGCTCTCGCCGCCGCACCGATGATGCGCAGTGTGCCCTTTGCCTTCTGCGTCGGCAACCACGACCGCAAGGGCATTGCCTACAAGTACTTCACCATCAACCCCAATGAATATAAAAAAGCGCTGGTCTCGCCCTTTATCTCCTACGACTACTGCTACGTCAAGGGCGATGTGCTGTTCCTCGTTTTCGACAGCAACTGTGGCTCCATGAGCGACCACCGCAGATTTGCGAAGGAAGCCATCGAGGCGAACCCCGATGTCAAGTGGCGTGTGGCCTCCTTCCACCACGACCTGTACGGCGGACGCCTGCCGCACCGTGAGGATGAAAACGAACTGCTGCGCACCATCTGGGCGCCCATTTTGGACGAATTTGCCATCGACCTTGTCCTGCTGGGGCACAGCCACTACTACACCATGTCCAACGCCATTTTTGACAACACCACCAACCAGAGCCTTGCGGGTCTCGACAGCGTGACCGACCCCAAGGGCGCCGTCGTCATGGTGTCCGGCTCCGTCAACCATCCCCGCTCCTCGGCGGAGGAGACCGAGCCGCCCGTGGGGAAAAACATCGCCTACGCCTACCTGACTGAAGAACCCATTTACAACCTCATCGACTTCACCGAGGATTCGATCACCATCCGTTCCTACGAACTGTCGGCGGAGGAGCCGTTCCACACGTTCACGATCACAAAAACTTCCGCCGCAGGCGCTCACCCGCAATACAAAAACTACGTCAAGGATTTCTTTATCCGTATCATCGCTGATATTTACGGCTTCTTCAATGAAACCGTCACCACCCTCAAGCTGTACAAAAACTGGAACAGCTTCGTAGGCAAATAAGGAGGAAAAACAAATGGCAATTCTGAAAGCTGCCGTCATCGGCACCGGCAACATCAGCCGTCACCACATGAACGGCTATAGGGACAACCCCAACGTGGAGCTGTACGCCCTTTGTGACATCGACAAACAGCGTGCACTGGAAAAGGCGGAGACCTACGGCGTTCCCGCAGAGCGTGTGTTCACCGACAAGGACGAGATGCTGCGCGCCCTGCCGGAGATCGACATCGTCAGCGTCACCACTTGGAACAGCGCCCACGCCGAGTGTGCCATTGCCGCACTGAACGCCGGCAAGCACGTGCTGGTGGAGAAGCCCATGGCGCTCAACGCCAAGCAGGCCGCCGAAATGATGGAAGCCGCCGAACGCAATGGCAAGCTTCTGATGATCGGCTTCGTGCGCCGCTACGAAAACTACTGCAAGCTGCTTTTGGAAAATGTGGAGAGCGGCTTCTTCGGCGACATCTACTACGCCAAGACCACCTACCTGCGCCGCCATGGCAATCCCGGCGGCTGGTTCGGCGACAAGTCCCGTTCCGGCGGCGGTCCGCTGATCGACTTGGGCGTGCACGTCATCGACTATGTCCGCTATCTCAAGGGCAGACCCAAGGCGGTTTCCGTATACGGCGCCACCTACCAGAAGCTGTTTGACCGCCCGAACATCAAGGATTCCAAGGGCTACATCGCCGAAAGAGACGTGGAAAAGAAACGCATCTGTGACGTGGAAGATCTGGCATCTGCCATCATCCGCTTTGAGGACGGCAGCAGCATGACGGTGGAGGCAAGCTTCAGCCTCAACGGCAAGCCCAAGGGCGAGATCGAGCTGTTCGGCACCAAGGCAGGCGCCAAGATCGACGGCAACATCCACCTGTACTCCGAGCTGAACGACCACCTGGTGGACATCGAGTACGACGGCGCCAAGGAACTGGATTTCGACACCCTGTTCCACAAGGAGATCGACCACTTTGCGGACTGCGTGCTAAACGGCACCGAATGTATCGCCCCCGCCGAGGACGGCGTGGAGCTGATGCGCATTCTGGACGGCATCTACGAATCCGCCCGCACCGGTCACGAAGTGATTCTGTAAAGCAAAAGGAGTTACTGCACATCGCTGTGCGGCAGCTCCTTTTTTAATGGTCCATCACGGATTTTTGTGGGTTTAACAGTTTCGCTCAAGCCTTTTTAAAGGCTTGCGGATTCCAAAGGCGGCGCCTTTAGTCGCCGACCGCAGTCGGCGAAATTCTGGGCATCACCAAAAGCGCAGGAGGGGAGCCCTCGCCGGGGGTTCCCCGGTGCGAAGCACAAATTCCACAATTTCCGCAAGAGCAAAAAACATTTGCCATTTTTCCTGTTTTGTGGTAACATGAACTTAATCTTTTGGAAAGGATGACCATAATGCCCAAATATGATGTAGTCGTTGTCGGCTCAGGCTGTGCCGGTCTTGCCGCTTCTTTGGAGTGTGCGCTGGCAGGCAAAAAGGTTTTGCTCATGGAACAGCACAACATCCCCGGCGGCTGTGCCACCAGCTTCCGCCGAGGCCGCTTCGAGTTTGAACCCTCCCTGCACGAGATGTGCGGCGTCGGCACACCCGAAAATCCCGGCAGTGTCCGCCAGCAGATGGAGCGCTACGGTGTGAAGATCGACTGGTGTCCCGTGGAGGACTGCTTCCGCATCGTCTCCCAATTCTCCGACGGCTCGCCCATGGACGTCACCATGCCTGCCGGCGTCGAGAACTTCATCGACAAGATGGAGGAGTATGTTCCCGGTTCCCGTCCGTCCGTGAGCGAGCTGTTCGAGCTTTTGGACGAGGTGGACAAGGGCATCAACTACGCCGGCAAGGATCCCAACGGCGCCGATGTCAAAGTTCTGATCCAGAATTATCCGAACCTGCTGCGTGTGGGCATCTACAACTGCAAGGCTGTTTTCGACGCCATGCACATTCCCCAGAAAGCGCAGGATATCCTGTATACCTACTGGTCCTATCTGGGTGTGGATATGGAGAAGCTCTCCTTCGTGCACTACTGCTGTATGGTCAACAACTACATCCGCCTCGGTGCGGCGATCCCCACCCACACCTCCCACGAGATCAGCGTTGCCATGGTCGAGCGCCTGCGGGAGCTGGGCGGCGACGTCTGGTTCAACTGCCGCGCCAAGCGCTTCCTGTTCCGGGGCAATCGCTGCTGCGGCGTAGAGACCACCATGGGCACCGTGGAGGCGGAGCTGGTCTTTGCCAACATCAACCCCGACATTATCTACGGCAAAATGATGCCCTCCGACCGCATCCCCCTGCGGGAAAAGAAGCTCTCCGCCGCCAGAAACCGTCAGTTCGGCGCACGTATGTTCACCGCCTATTTCGGTCTGAACAAAACCGCCGAGGAGCTGGGCATCCGGGACTACAGCATCTTCCTGTCCGGCACCTGCGATTCCGTCCGGGAGTACAAGTCCATGGAACGGGTCGATACCAACGAATTCAGCATCTTCCTGTGCTACAACATCGCCAACCCCCAAGCTTCCCCCGAGGGCACGAGCATGGTCAGCTTCACCACCATGTTCCATTCCACCGAGGACTGGGATGACCTGCCGATGGAGCAGTACACTGCCCTGAAAGAGAAGATGACCGACAAGTTTCTGGACACACTCAAGGAAAAGACCGGCATCGACATCCGTCCGTACATCGAGGAGGTGTCCATCGCTTCGCCCTGGACCTTCGCCCGCTACCTGGGCGTACCCGAGGGCAGTGTATACGGCTACTTGACCAAGGATTGGGACGACATCATCTCCCGCTCCATGATGATCGACAAGGACTACGTGATTCCGGGTCTGTACCCCATCGGCACATCCGGCGTCCGCGGCGACGGCTACAGCTCCGCCTATCAGTGCGGCAGTCTGATCGCCGAAACCGCACTTCAAAGACTGGCAGGAGGTAACGCATGATGAAAGTTCAGGTTGGTAAAATCGGCATTCTGGATATGCTTCGGTTCAAAAATCTCCCCCAGCGCCGGGAAAAAGCCATTCGCAATGCGCCCGCTGCGGAGATCTCCGCCCACTTCAAGATCAACGACAACGCCGCCGCTCTGCATCCCGACTTTCAGCAGATGGTCATCAGCGACATCATCGACCATGAGGGCGCCGGCGCCAAGAGCTACATCCTCTCACGCGCAGACGGGCAAAATGCCGCATGGTTCCGGGCGGGTCAGTACCTGAGCGTTTCCATGCAGTTCGGCGACAGCCGCATCACCCGTCCCTACTCCATCAGCTGTTCTCCCCTGTGGACGAAAGACGGCAAATACGCCATCACCATCCGCAAAAATCCCAACGGCTTTGCCGCCGACAAGGCACTGCACAGCTGGAAGGTCGGCACTAAGCTGAAAGTCTCCGACCCGCAGGGCAGCTTCTACTACGACAAGTTCCGCGACGCCCCGCACGTCATCGCTCTGGCGGGCGGCAGCGGTATCACGCCCTTTTTGTCCATGGCCTACGCCATCCGGGACGGTCTGGAGGATTTCGATCTGACCATCCTTTTCGGCAGCCGGGACGAGGACAGCATCCTCTTCAAAAAGGAGCTGGACGACATCGCCGCCGTTTGCCCGAAGGTCAAGGTCGTCCATGTGCTCTCCGAGCAGAAGAAAAAGGGGTATGAAAACGGCTTCATCACGGCAAAACTGATTCAAAAGTATGCCCCTGAAAATGAGCCGTACTCCGTCTTTCTCTGCGGTCCCGAAGCCATGTACCGCTTCGCCGCCAAGGAGATCGACACCCTCGGTCTCGAGCGCAAGTACGTCCGCCGGGAGCTGCTGGGCGTGACCAAGCAGGTTTGGGAACAGCCCGGTTATCCCGCCGAGTGCAAAGGGCAGACCTTCCGTCTGACCGTCCGGCAGGGAGACAAGGAAACGGTCTGCGACGCTTCGGCAGACGAGCCGATCCTGGTCGCCATCGAGCGCGCAGGCATCACCGCCCCCTCCCGCTGCCGCAGCGGCGAATGCGGTTGGTGCCGCTCGAAACTCATCAGCGGTTCCGCCTTTACCCCCGAGGAAACCGACGGCCGCCGTTTTGCCGACAAGGAACACGGCTATCTGCACCCCTGCGCCGCATTCCCCACTTCCGACATCGTGCTGGAAGTCCCCGGCAGCTATATGGAGTGATCATTTGCCTGCCGGCAATAAAAATCTTGCATTTTTATGCACAGCGGTATATAATATAAAAGTCAACGGGAGCTTGTGTGACAGGCTGAGAGGAAGGTGAAACCTTCGACCGATCACCTGATTTGGGTAATGCCAACGTAGGGATGCTTTTTACAGTACACAAACGGGAAGTTACCTGCACAGGTGATTTCCCGTTATTTTTTTGGAGGGAAAGCTATGGTAACCATCAACGGCAACGGTCTGCCCGTGGCAGGGCAGACCCTATCCGAGTATCTCGCAACCACCGACTACGACCCGAAACGGATCGCTGTCGAGCGCAACGGCGACATTGTCCCGAAAGCCCGGTACGCCGAGACCGTTTTGCAGGACGGCGACACCGTGGAGGTCGTCAGCTTCGTGGGAGGCGGTTGATTTGCTCCCCACAAAGGAAGAATTTCAGAAGGTCTTTGCGGCACGCCACGGCAAAGCGTGTCAAAAAGCGTTCAGTGCCGCCACCGTGGCCGTCTGCGGTCTGGGCGGGCTCGGCTCCAACATCGCCGTTTCTCTCGCCCGCGCCGGCATCGGCAGACTGATCCTCATCGACTTTGACCGTGTGGACATCACCAATCTCCACCGTCAGCAGTATAAAGCCGCCCAGATCGGGCAGTACAAAACCGAGGCGCTGTGCGAAAACCTGCGGGAGATCGCCCCGTATATCGACCTCTGTCCCCACACGGCGACCGTGTGCGAAAGCAACGCCGCCGCCCTGCTGGGAGAGGCGGACATCGTCTGCGAAGCCTTTGACAAGGCGGAAGCCAAGGCGATGCTGGTCAATTTCGTTCTGGAAACCATGCCGGAAAAATATCTCGTGGCGGCTTCGGGCATGGCGGGCTTCGGCAGTCCCAACGCCATCCGCACCCGCAAAGTCACAAGCCGCTTCTACCTTTGCGGCGACGGCGTCAGTGACCTTGCCGACGGGGACGGGCTTTTCGCCCCCCGGGTGATGCTCTGCGCCGCCCATCAGGCGCAGACCGTCCTGCGCATTCTCGGCGGACAATTTGAACCGTAATACAATAAGATTCGGGCAGCTTGCGCCCGACAGGAGGAATACCCATGACAAACGATACACTCATTCTCGGCGGACACGAATTTTCGTCCCGCTTCATCCTCGGTTCCGGCAAATACTCCCTGAACCTGATCGAAGCGGCCGTCCGTGACGCAGGGGCTCAGATCATCACCCTTGCCGTCCGCCGTGCCAACACCAAGGAGCAGGAAAACATCCTCGACTTCATCCCCGAGGGCGTCACCCTTTTGCCCAACACCAGCGGCGCCCGCACCGCCGAGGAAGCGGTGCGCATCGCAAGGCTGGCACGGGAACTGGGATGCGGCGATTTCGTCAAGATCGAGATCATGCGCGACTCCAAGTACCTGCTCCCCGACAATCAGGAAACCATCCGTGCCACCGAAATTTTGGCTAAAGAGGGCTTCGTGGTCATGCCCTATATGTACCCCGATCTGAATGTGGCGCGTGCGCTGGTGGATGCCGGTGCGGCGTCCATCATGCCTTTGGCGTCCCCCATCGGCTCCAACAAGGGGCTTGCCACCAAGGATTTTATCCAGATCCTCATTGACGAGATCGACCTGCCCGTCATCGTGGATGCCGGCATCGGCAGACCGTCTCAGGCTTGCGAAGCTATGGAAATGGGCGCCGCCGCCATCATGGCCAACACCGCCCTTGCCACGGCAGGAGACTTGCCGCAGATGGCCGCCGCCTTCCGCCTCGCCATCGAAGCGGGCAGAAAAGCGTACCTCTCCGGACTCGGCAGAGTGCTGTCCCGTGGCGCATCCGCCTCCGACCCGCTGACCGGCTTTTTGCGAAACTGAGGAGCACGCCATGGACAATCAATTTTTCGTAGACTCCGAACACCTTTCCCCCAAGGCGCTGGAGAAAAAACACCGTCTGGAGACAGACCCCTCTTTCCGCAAAAACCACATGGAATATCTCCCCGGCATGGAGCAGATCGAATCCGACATCTGCGACCAAGTAATCGGGCAGATGCAGTCCTACGACTACAACGCCTACACCGCCCGGGATGTGCGCGCCGCACTGGAGCACGAGACCTGCTCCATCGAGGACTTCAAAGCGCTGCTCTCCCCTGCCGCCGAACCGTTTTTGGAGCAGATGGCACAGCGTGCCCGGGAGGAAACGGGTAAGCATTTCGGCAACACGGTCTATCTCTTTACCCCGCTGTATATCGCCAACTACTGCGAAAATTACTGCGTGTACTGCGGTTTTAACTGCTACAACCATATCCAGCGCATGAAGCTGACGCCGGAACAAATTGAAAAGGAGATGCGCATCATCGCCGACAGCGGCATGGAGGAAATTCTCCTGCTCACGGGCGAGAGCCGCGGACAGAGCGACGTTGCCTATATCGGCGAAGCGTGCAAACTGGCACGGAAATATTTCCGCATGGTGGGACTGGAGATTTATCCCGTCAATACCGATGAGTACCGCTATCTGCACGAATGCGGCGCCGACTACGTCACCGTCTTTCAGGAAACCTACGATGCCGACCGCTACGAACAGCTCCACCTTTTGGGGCACAAGCGCGTCTGGCCGTACCGCTTTGATGCCCAGGAACGAGCCCTGCGGGGCGGGATGCGGGGCGTGGCGTTTTCCGCACTGCTGGGTCTGTCCGACTTTCGTAAGGATGCGCTGGCGAGCGCACTGCACGTGTATTACCTACAGCGCAAATACCCCCACGCCGAGATGTCCCTCTCCTGTCCCCGGCTCCGTCCCATCATCAACAACGACAAGATCAATCCCCTCGATGTGCACGAAAAACAGCTCTGTCAGGTGCTGTGCGCCTACCGTATCTTCCTGCCCTTCGTGGGCATCACCGTTTCCTCCCGGGAGAGTGCGGCGTTTCGCAACGGCATTGTGAAAATTGCCGCCACCAAGGTTTCCGCCGGCGTTTCCACCGGCATCGGCGACCACGAGAGCAAGTACAGCGGAAAGGAGACGGACGAGGTGCAGGGCGACGAGCAGTTCGAGATCAACGACAACCGCAGTCTGGGCAAGATGTACAGCGACATTGCCGACGAGGGACTGCAGCCCGTGCTGAACGACTACCTGTATGTCTGACATTCTCTGCGTGACCAACCGCAAATTGTGCACCGAGGACTTTTTGACCCGTCTCGGAAAGATCGCCGCCGCACAGCCGGGGGGCATCCTCCTGCGGGAAAAGGATCTGACCGAGGCGCAATATCTTGCCCTCGCCGAACAGGCGATCGCTCTGTGCCGGGAGTACGGCACGCCGCTGATTTTGCACGGCTTCCCGTCCGTGGCCGCCGCACTGCACCACGATGCCCTGCACCTGCCGCTCCCCCTGCTGCGCACGCTGGACAGGCATTTTCCCGTGCTGGGCGCTTCGTGCCACAGCGTGGAGGACGCTCTGGAAGCGCAAGAGCTCGGCTGTACCTACATCACCGCCGGGCACATCTTCCCCACCGACTGCAAAAAAGGACTGCCGGGCAGAGGGACGGATTTCCTGCGCAGTGTGTGCGAAGCGGTAACGATTCCCGTCTACGCCATCGGCGGCATATGCCCCGAAAATATCGCCTGCGTCCGTTCCAGCGGCGCAGCGGGTGCGTGCGTCATGGGCGGCGCCATGGGGTGCGAAAACGTGGGAGATTACCTGTCCCGATTGGAGGAACGCCATGCAACTTAACGAAAAAACACTTCTGCTTTACGCCGTCACCGACCGTGGCTTTGTCGGCAGACAGACCCTGCTCGAGCAGATCGAGGACGCCTTGCGGGGCGGCGTCACCATCCTGCAGCTGCGGGAAAAGAAAATGCCGCAGGACGCCTTCCTCGAGGAAGCTATACAGGTCAAGGCACTGTGCCGAAAGTACGGCGTACCCCTCATCATCAACGATAATGTGGACGTGGCGCTGCAAATCGGCGCAGACGGCGTACACGTTGGGCTGGAGGATACGCCCGTCGCCGAGATCCGCCGCAGAGTCGGCAAGGATTTTCTCATCGGCGCAACTGCCAAAACCGTCCCGCAGGCACAGCTTGCCGAAAAGAGCGGCGCAGACTATCTGGGCGTGGGCGCCGTTTTTCCCTCGCCCACCAAAACCAACGCCCTGCGCATCACCACGGAGAACCTGCGGGACATTTGCGCATCCGTGTCCATCCCCGCCGTCGCCATCGGCGGCATTTCCCTATCCAATGTGATGCAGCTGCAGGGCGGCGGTATGCGGGGCATCGCTGTCGTCTCCGCCCTGTTCGGCGCAGAAAATATTACCGAAGCCGCCACCGCCCTTTTGGAAAAAGCAAAGGCGGTGATTGCATGATCGAGGGCGCCATCTTCGACCTGGACGGCACACTGCTGGACACCATGGGGATGTGGATGAACGTCATCTTTGACTACCTGCGCGCCGTGGATCGTGTGCCAAAGCCGGGACTGATGGACACCCTGTCCACCATGAGCCTTGCGCAGGCGGCGGAATTTTGCCGGCAGGAGTACGCTCTGCCCTTTTCCGTGGAGCAGATCGTTGCGGATATTCTGAAGCAGATCGAGCATTTCTACACCTACGAGGCACAGCCCATGCCCCACGTGCAGGAATTTCTGCAAAAGCTCGCCGCACAAGGCGTGCGGATGTGCGTGGCCACAGCCAGCGACCACTCCCTGATTGAGCGGACCCTGCGGCGGTGCGGCATGGCGCACTACTTTTCGCAGATTCTTGACTGCATCGAAGTCGGTCACGGCAAGGACGAGCCGATCATCTATCGCCGATCCCTCACGCACCTCGGCACCCCGAAAGAAAAAACCGTCATTTTCGAGGATGCGACCCACGCCATCGAAACCGCCAAAAAGGACGGTTTCCCTGTGGCGGCGGTGTACAGTCCCTATGAAAAGGATCCCGACCGCATCCGCACCTTGGCGGATGTCTGGATCGACAACTACAGCGAAACAGAGCCCTTTTGGCGCTTTGCGCAAGCGCTCTGATCATCCCCCAGCGGCAGACCGGGGGCACCACTCTCTGCCGCTATACAAAAGTAAATGCACGTTTAAAGACTAACTATTAAATGTCAAGCGCAAAAATGAAGTTTTCCAGAAAGAGT
>JBJEQK010000050.1:0-15534 GCA_051881715.1 Acutalibacteraceae bacterium | reverse complement strand
CGGTGCCATGAACGTCATGTTCAAGATCGGCGGCACCGTCGTCACTCCCATGCTCTCCGGCTCCATCCTGCCCGGCATCACCAGAAAATCCTGCATCGACGTGCTCAAGAAGGCGGGCATCCCCGTGGAGGAGCGTCTGCTGAGCGTGGATGAACTGGTGGAAGCCATGGAAAACGGCACCCTCGAAGAGGCGTTCGGCTGCGGTACCGCCGCCGTCGTTTCCCCCATCGGCGAACTGTGCTACAAGGACAAGAAGTACACCGTCAACGGCGGCAAGATCGGCCCCGTCACCCAGCAGCTGTACGATACCCTCACCGGCATCCAGTGGGGCACTGTCGAGGACACCTTCGGCTGGGTCTACCCCGTGGACTAAACATTAGGTTCATCACGGATTTTTGCGGGATGAAAAGTTTCGCTCAAGCCTTTTTAAAGGCTTGCGGATTCCAAAAGCGCAGGAGGGGAGCCAAAACAGTCCGGTGGACTGTTTTGGTGTGGGGAACCCTCGCCGGGGGTTCCCCGATGCGAAGCACAGATCCCACAATTTTCCAAGAACTAAACATTAGATAACAAGCACCCGATCGCTTCGGCAACCGGGTGCTTGTTACTGTCCGTTTTATGGTACTCTTTTTGCGTATAATAAGAATCAAGCAAACATAAATTGCCAAAGTGAAGTTCGGATTTTTAGGGTAAAAAAGGAGAAATACCCTAAGTTCACTTTGACAAAAGCGTATGGCATATAATAGATATTTCAAGATTTTCAGAGCCTGAGGAAGCCGCTACCAACGAAGTTGGCATGACCTTGACGGGTTGTTGATGAAAATGCTACAATTTGCGGTTTCAAAGGCGAAAAAGGATAGAAAGCCCAAAATACTGCTTTTTCGATTTTTTGAAGTGCAACTAAGGTATTTACCCGAATTTCACTTTGTCATTTAAGCGACCCAAAAAGGAGGATTTTCCATGAAGGACGATCTGTTTGTCCGTTCCATCTGTCTGCCTTCCGCGGATGATGAATTCAACTTTTTCATCCGTGTAAACGAGCGGATGTATGACACTCTCTATCCCTTTCAGATCTTTCCGCAAAAGGGTCTGCGTACCGCCGAATTTGCGCCTGTCACCATCCTTTACGGCGGCAACGGCTCCGCCAAAACGACCCTGCTGAACATCATCGCCTGCCTTCTCGGCGTGAAACGAAACGCCCCTTTTTCCTCGTCCGCGCTGTTCGGGAAATACGTCTCCTTGTGCCAAGCAGAGCATCAGCGCATTCCCGAAAACAGTCATATCGTGACGAGCGATGATGTGTTCGACTATTTGTTGAATCTGCGGTGCATGAATGATGGCATCGACAATCGCCGGCAGGCGCTGTTTGACGAATATGCCGAACGAAAGAATACACCCCGCCGGCTACAGGGACTGGACGATTACGATGCATGGAAAGAGTACGCCGATGCAAAACGGCAATCTAAAAATCAGTTCGTCCGTGCGAGGCTCACCCCAAACCCCAAAATGCAGTCCAACGGCGAAAGCGCTCTGCAATATTTCGCCCAGCGGATCACGCAGGACGCCCTGTACCTCCTCGATGAGCCGGAAAACAGCCTATCCTTTGAAAATCAGGAGAAGCTCGCGCAGTTCCTCCTGGATTCCGTGCGCTTCTACGGCTGTCAGTTCATCCTGTCCACCCATTCCCCCGTCCTGCTGTCCATGAAGGGGGCGCGCGTCTACGACCTCGACAGCACACCTGTCACGCCGCGCAAGTGGACAGACCTTGCCAATGTCCGCCGCAGTTTCGACTTCTTTGAACGTCATCGGGAAGAGTTCCTTTAAAAAAGAAAGAAGGACCGTTTCCGAAGAAACGATCCTTTGCGTTCAAAAGTGATGAACGATCTGCCCGCGTCCGTCAGACAGCACGGGTGACCTTACCGGAGCGAAGGCAGCGGGTGCAAGCATACACACGCTTGGGGGATCCGTCAACGACTGCCTTAACGCGCTTCACGTTGGGTTTCCAAGTTCTGTTGGAACGTCTGTGGGAATGGGAAACCTGAATACCAAATGTAACGCTCTTTCCGCAAAATTCGCACTTTGCCATGATTCGGCACCTCCTTATGACTGCGATTTATGCCTTTTTGAAGATCATAGTCAATGATAGCGTTAAATATAGTAACAGATTCTCGAAAAAATTTCAAGTCTTTTTTGCGGAAATCTTTTTATTTTTTTCAAATTGTGCTTGCATTTGCCGTGCAAATACGATATAATGACATAGGATTTAACGAACATTTGTACTGAACGGAGGAATTGTCCATGTCCGACAAAAAGAAAGCCCTCGAAACCGCCCTGACCCAAATTAAAAAGAGCTACGGCGAAGGCGCCGTCATGCGTCTGGGTGAAAACCGCGCCATGAATGTTGCCGCCATATCCACCGGCTCCATCGCACTGGACGCCGCCACCGGCATCGGCGGTCTGCCCCGCGGCAGGATCATCGAGATCTACGGTCCCGAATCCTCCGGCAAGACCACCCTCGCCCTGCACGTTGTGGCAGAGGCGCAGAAGCTGGGCGGTGAGGCCGCCTTCATCGACGCCGAACACGCCCTCGACCCCGTCTATGCCGAAAAGATCGGCGTGGACATCAACTCCCTTCTGGTCGCCCAGCCTGACGACGGCGAACAGGCGCTGGAGATCGCCGAGGCACTTGTACGTTCCGGCGCCATCGACGTCATGGTGGTGGACTCCGTTGCCGCTTTGGTGCCCCGTGCCGAGATCGAGGGGGAGATGGGCGACTCTCACATGGGGCAGCACGCCCGTTTGATGTCTCAGGCACTGCGCAAGCTGGCAGGCGCCGTGTCCAAAACAGGCACCATCATCATCTTCATCAACCAGCTGCGTGACAAGATCGGCGTTGTTTACGGTTCCTCCGAAACCACCACCGGCGGACGCGCCCTGAAATTCTACGCCACCATGCGCATGGATGTCCGCCGCACCGAAGCCATCAAGCTCCCCGGCAACGAATTTGTCGGTTCCCGCACTCGCGTCAAGATCGTCAAGAACAAGGTCGCTCCCCCCTTCAAGGAGGCGGAGTTCGACATCATGTACGGCGAGGGCATCTCCCACATCGGCGAGGTGCTGGACTTGGGCGTCAAGCTGGACATCATCCGCAAGAGCGGCGCATGGTTCTACTACGGCGATATGCGTCTTGCCCAAGGTCGGGACAACGCCAAGGAGCAGCTGCGCAGCAACCCCGAGCTCTGCGCCGAGATCGAGGCGAAGATCCGTGAAAACAAGGATCAGCTGCTCATCTCCGCCAAAGCCGCCAAAAAGGGCGACAAGAAAAAGGAGGACGCCGAGCCGTCCGCACCTGCCGCTCCCACCACCAAGGAAGAGGCACGCTCCAAGCTGGACATTGCTGTGGACGACGATTGATGTATGAAACTGACAGCGAAGAGCGGTAAAAAAGATAAAATACATATTCTCATCGACGGTGTGTACCAAACCACCGTCGATGCCCTGTATTTCAGCACCTGCGGGTGCAAGGACGGCGATGAACTGACCGCAGAGCAGGCCGAAGCTTTTCTGCAGGACGCCAACGCCCGGCGTGCCTTCAACAAGGCGGCGGGTCTGCTGTCCTATCAGGATCG
Source organism: Acutalibacteraceae bacterium (assembly GCA_051881715.1). Taxonomy (GTDB): domain Bacteria; phylum Bacillota; class Clostridia; order Oscillospirales; family Acutalibacteraceae; genus UBA1425. The sequence continues at coordinate 11,908 of JBJEQK010000050.1, read as the reverse complement.
CACCCGCAAGCAGCTCATCGACCGGCTGAAAGAGGACTACGGTGAGGATGCCGCCGAAGCCGCCGCAGACCGGCTGGAGGAACTGCGCCTGATCGACGACGACCGCTACGCCGAAGCCTATGCCGCAGAGCTGCTGCGCCGCAAAAAAATGGCGCCCTCCCGCATCATGCAGGAACTGCAAAGGCGGGGCATCGACCGGGAAACGGCGGCGTTTACCGTGCAGGCTCTTGACTTTGACGCCCAAACGTGTATTATAGAACTGTTACAGACAAAATACCTTGGCAAATATGCCGACGAAAAGGGGCTGCGCCGCACGGTGGCTGCCCTGCAAAGGCTCGGATACAGCTACAGCGATATCCGCTCTGCCTTGCGCACTTTGGAAGAATAATTTATCTTGGAGGTACCCCATGCGTATCGGACTGATCTCCTTAGGCTGTCCCAAAAATCAGGTGGACGCTGAAATGATGCTCGCCGCCCTGCAGGACGACGGATTTGAAATCGTGGACTATGTGGACGGCGCAGACGCCGTCATCATCAACACCTGCGCCTTCATCGACGACGCCAAGCGGGAAGCCATCGAAAACATCCTCGACATGGCGGAACTGAAAAAGGAGGGTGTGATCCGCAAGATCATCGTCACCGGCTGTCTCGTCCAGACAGAGAAGGACGCCATCCTCTCCGAATTTCCCGAGGTGGACGCCGTCATCGGCATCGGTGCCAACGGCAGTGTGGTGGAGTTGGTGAAAAAAGTGCTGACCGAGGACACCCGCCTGTTTGAGTGCCCCGACCAAAGGCAAATGCCCATGGACGGTCAGCGTGCCCTGACCACGCCCGAATACTGGGCGTACCTCAAGATCGCCGACGGCTGTTCCAACTGCTGTACCTACTGCGCCATCCCCGGCATCCGGGGCGGATTCCGCAGCCGCAGTATGGAGAATATTTTGGAAGAAGCGAAACAGCTTGCCGAAACCGACGTTCGGGAGCTGATCCTCATCGCCCAGGACACCACCAACTACGGCGCTGACCTGTACGGCGAAAAGAAACTGCCCGAGCTTTTGCACAAGCTGTGCGAAATCGACGGCATCGAGTGGATCCGTCTGCTGTACTGCTACCCGGACAAAGTGACGGACGAGCTGATCGAGACCATGGCGTCCGAGCCGAAGGTACTGCACTATATGGATCTGCCGCTCCAGCACGCAGATGACCGCATCCTCAAAGCCATGAACCGCAAGGGCACTGCCGCCGATATCCGCGCGCTGATCGAAAAGCTGCGCACCGCCATGCCCGATATCGTTATCCGCACCACCTTCATGACCGGCTTCCCCGGCGAGGACGAGGACGCCTTCGACAACCTCGCCCTGTTCGTCAACGAGATGGAGTTTGACCGCATGGGCTGTTTCTCCTTCTCCCCGCAGGCGGGCACCCCCGCCTACGATATGGACGGTCAGGTGGAGGACGAGGTGAAACAGCACCGGGGCGAGATCCTCATGAACGACCAGTACAGCATCGTGGAGGATAAAAACCTTGCCCGCATCGGCAAGACCTACACCGTCCTTGTGGAGGAGTACGACGCCTACAGCGACTGCTACATCGGCAGAACCTACATGGACGCCCCCGAGATCGACGGTGTGCTGTACTTCACCAGCCAGAAAGAATATGAACCCGGCGACTTTGTTCAAGTCACCGTGACCGATACCAAGGAATACGATCTTGTAGGCAGAGACACGGCGTCTCTGTGACGGAGGAACTATGAACACACCCAACAAACTGACCGTCGCGCGTATGTGCATCACGCCCGTATTTTTGGCGGTACTGCTGCTGACGTTTCCCCACAAGTTTCTGTGCGCCGCCGCCATCTTTTCCATCGCTTCCGTCACAGACGCCATTGACGGCAAGCTTGCCCGCAAAAACAACCAGATCACCGTTTTCGGCAAGCTCCTTGACCCCGTGGCGGACAAGGTGCTGACCACTGCGGCGCTGCTCGCTTTTTTGCAGATGGGGCTGTGCAACATCTGGAGCGTCATGCTCATTCTCACCCGGGAATTTGCCGTCACCTCCATGCGCCTGATCGCCTCCGCTCAAGGCATCGTGATCCCCGCCAACATCTTCGGCAAAATCAAAACCGCCACCCAGATGGCGTTCACCATCGTGATTTTGCTGCTGGGCGAGCTTTGCGTGTTCGTCCCGTCCTTTGAAGCCTATTTCCCCACCGTTTCCACCATCCTGATTTGGATCACCACCGCATTCGCCGTGATCTCCGGCATCATCTACTTTGCGGATGCCAAAAAAAGAATTGACTTTTTTCAATAATCTTCGTATAATAAGTTATTGTAATGACGAGGAAGGGAAAGAGTACCCGTTCGTGCGTGCAAAAGAGAGAAAGCCCTTGCGCTGAAAGGCTTTCGGTACGGCGGCGGCGAAGTGCATCCCGGAGTCGGCGGGAGGAAATGCCCGCCCGGTGGCGCCGTTAAAGCCTTTTTGAGTGATAAGTCGGAGTGGAACCGCGTATCTACGCCTCCGTGACCTTCGGGTCATGGAGGCTTTTTTACCGTCCGATTGCAAGGAGAGAGAGTTATGTTCGCAACATTGCGCGAGGATGTGCAGTGCGTCAAGGATCGCGACCCTGCCGCGCGCTCCTTTTTGGAGATCCTGCTGCTGTATCCGGGACTGCGTGCCATTCGTATGCACCGCAAAGCCAACTGGTGCTATCGCCACAAGCTGTATTTTCTTGCCCGCTGGATCTCCCAGCGCGCCGCCCGCAAGACCGGCATCGAGATTCACCCTGCCGCCACCATCGGCAAGCGGCTGTTCATCGACCACGGCACGGGCGTGGTCATCGGCGAGACCGCCGTCATTGGCGACGATGTGACGCTGTATCAGGGCGTGACCCTGGGCGGCACGGGCAAGGACACCGGCAAGCGCCATCCCACCATCGGCAACGGCGTCATGGTCGGCTCCGGCGCCAAGGTGCTCGGCCCGTTCAAAGTCGGTGACAACAGTATGATCGCCGCCGGCGCTGTCGTCCTCAAGGAGATCCCGCCCAACTGCACCGCTGTCGGCGTGCCTGCGCAGGTCGTCAAGCAAAACGGCAAGCGCGTCTCCCTCGACCAGATCCATATCCCCGATCCCGTCCAAATGGAGATCGACCAGCTGAAAGCACGGATTTTGGAGCTGGAAAAAAATCAAAAATAATTTGCAAAGGAAGAGTACTATGCGCATTTTCAATACCATGTCCCGCCAAAAGGAAGAACTCAAGCCCATCACCCCCGGCGAAGTCAAGATTTATGCCTGCGGTCCCACCGTCTACAACTTCATCCACATCGGCAACGCCCGTCCCCTGTGCGTCTTTGACGTCCTGCGCCGCTATTTGGAGTACCGCGGCATGAACGTCAAGTTCGTTCAGAACTTCACCGACATCGACGACAAGATCATCAAGCGCGCCAACGAGGAGGGCAAGACCTACAAAGAGATCTCCGAAACCTACATCCGGGAATTCTGGACAGACGCAAAGGGTCTGAACGTCCGTGAAGCCACCGTCCATCCCAAGGCGACGGAGAACATCGACGAGATCATCCGCATCATTGAAACGCTGGTGGAAAAAGGCTTTGCCTACGATGTGGACGGGGACGTCTACTTCAGCCCCAAAAAGTTCGCCGAGTACGGCAAGCTCTCCCATCAGCCGCTGGAGGATCTGGAAGCCGGCGCCCGCATTATGGTGGGCGAAATCAAGCGTGAACCCATGGACTTTGCCCTGTGGAAAGCGGCAAAGCCCGGCGAACCGTATTGGGAATCTCCTTGGGGGCACGGCCGTCCCGGCTGGCACATCGAGTGCTCTGCCATGGTGCGCCGCTATTTGGGCGAGACCATCGACATCCACTGCGGCGGACAGGATCTGATCTTCCCCCACCACGAAAACGAGATCGCCCAGAGCGAATGCTGCAACGGCGTTCCCTTTGCAAACTACTGGATGCACAACGGCTACATCAACGTGGACAACGTGAAGATGTCCAAGTCCCTGGGCAACTTCTTCACCGTGCGTGACGTTGCTGAAAAATACGGCTACGAGCCCGTGCGCTACCTGCTGATCTCCTCCCAGTACCGCAGTCCCATCAACTACAGCGTGGATGTCATCGAGCAGTGCAAAGCGTCCCTTGTGCGCCTGTACACCTGCCGTGACTCCCTCGATTTCGAGCTGTCTAACGCCGCCGAGGGGGATGCCGACGCCGAGATCCTCGCCCTGTTCGACAAGCGCAGAGCGCAGTTCTGCGAAGCGATGGAGGATGACCTGAACACCGCCGATGCCATTGCCGCCGTCTTTGAATTGGTGCGGGACATCAACACTGCCGTGCTGGGCAAAAACCCCGCCAAAGCTACCGTGGAAGCCGCCATCGCCGTGTTCGATGAGCTGAGCGGCGTCCTCGGTCTCGTCTACAACCGGGAAACAAAGTCCCTCGACAGCGAGATCGAAGCCATGATCGAAGCCCGTACCGCCGCCAGAAAGGCGAAAAATTGGGCGCAGGCCGACCGCATCCGTGACGAACTGAAAGCCCAAGGCATCGTCTTGGAAGATACGCCCAACGGCGTAAAATGGCACAGAGAATAATCTTTCGCCCATAAAACACAAAACAGAGACGTTCCCCGTTGGGATGTCTCTGTTTTTCTGCGTATTCCTGTGGTTTACTCGAAGGCTCGTCAAATCCCCATTTCCCGCTTCTCCGCTTCGGTCAGGTCGAAGTAGGAGCGGATGACCTCCACGGGTTTGTCCGAGAGCATCGCCGTCCAGCGTTCCTCGCTCTCCATGACGCCGCCCGGATTGTCCTTGACGATCACTTCATCCTCATGACCGCCCAGATCAACCATATTCTGAACCACACTGCCGCTCTGCATCGCGTTATCCTTGATGACGCACGCACGCAGATGCTTGTAAACAATGCTGTGATTAGGGCCAAAATGCTTTTTCCCCTGTTCATCCTTGCCGTCACGCCCCGTATGGAACGCATTGGCGCTAACTACTAAATTCACGCAGTTCTCCGCATACAGATGGCAGTCCTCGAAATCGTTGGTATGCATCCAGTCCTGATACTCTCCTGCGCCGGAGCGGCAAAAGGTGTTGCCGGTGACGGTAATGTTGCGGTTGTAGCCGTCGCCGGTACTGTAGATGTGCAGCTGTGCCTTGCCCGCACGGTCAAACTGGTTGTTGGCAATGTTGCAGAATTTCGACTGGTGCAGATCCATGCCGTACTCCCGGTTCCACTCCACGCGGTTGTTCGTGAAGATCACCGCCGCCGCCAGTGCGCCGGTCTTGAAGCCGCTGCCGGTGTTGCCCGAAAGCCAGTTGCCGGACATGAACAGATCCCAGCCGTCAAAATAGAAGCCGTGCTCGGAAAAACAGAGCATATTGTTGCGCACGGTACTGCACCAAACGTGGTTAAAATACACCGCCGAGCCGGAGAAACTGCCCACCGTGCAGTTCTCTACCGTGGGTGTGTCCTCTTCCTTCGCAGCATCGTAAATGGGATGGTTCAGCATGATTCCGTGCACGTGTTCGCCCAGCTTCTGCCCGTCCAGACCGAGATCGCGGATCGTGCAGCCCACAGCACCCGTGATGTTCACAAGGCACTGTGCGTCCGGGCGCGACAAAACCAGCACAGAGGAATTCGTCTTGTGGAAGCTCCATGCGTCAAAGCCGCGCAGGCTCGTGTTGCGATACATTTTCAAATCGGCGCACAAATACCGTCCCGGCGGCACGATCACGGCACCGTTCACTTCTGCCGCCGCGTCCAGCGCCTGCTGGATCGCCTGTGTACAGTCGGTCACGCCGTCAGACACTGCGCCGAAGGCTGTGATATCGAATACGTTTTCCATTACTCTGTCCTCCCTGAATTTTTTTACAGTATACCATCCCTTCGCCCAAAAAGTAAAGCATTTCATTGCACATGGCGAAAAAATATGGTACAATACCCTACGGAGGCGATATGATGAAAAAAGTGCTTTCCCTTTTCCTTGCATTTGTACTGATGTTCTCCGCCGGCACCACAGCGGCGGCCTCCCCTGCGCGCCAATGCACCTGTGCGCATCCCCCGGTCATCTACATCACCGGCTTTGCCATGACAAACTTGGTCGCCTATCCCGGCACGGAAAACCAATACAATGTCTTTATGCCGGAAACGGAAAAGATCCAGACCGCCCTCAAACAGCTGATCGCACCCATTGTGCAGGTCATGCTGCTGCATAACTACAAGTCCTTTGCCCGCTCCTTGGCGAAAGCGGCGCATTTCCTGCTGGATGAGATCGCCTGTGACGACAACGGCGACCCTATCAACGACTATGTGGACGTGCGCTACCGCAGTGACCCGTCCGCGTTTCACAATCCCTACACCCAAACCCGTTTCCGCTACGACTGGCGGGAGGACGTGTTTGACATCGCCGCAGAGCTGCATGAATTCATCGAGGAAACCAAGCGTCTCACCGGTCACAACAAAGTCGTCCTCAAAGGCGAAAGCATGGGCGGCGCCGTGCTGATGACGTACCTGAAGGTCTACGGGCACGACAGCGTGGACACCATCATCATGCAGTCCTCTGCCTTCAACGGCATTTCCCTCGTGGGTGACCTGTTCACCGGCGATCTGCGCGTTCAGACCGCAAACGCCCTGCGCTACGCCGAAAACTACCTCGAGGGCAGCGAAAACGAAGTCAACTTCTACCGCCTGATGCTCCGGCGGTTCGGTTTCCTCGCCGCCCCCATCGTGCGCATTCTGGACAAAACCATGTCCCGGGGCAACAGCATTCTGTACCAAGAGTGCCTGTGTGACCTGTTCGGCAACATCCCGGGACTGTGGACCTTTGTCCCGCAGGAAAAATATGAACAGGCAAAATCGTTCCTTCTGGACGAAACAGAAAATGCCGTGCTCATCCAAAAGATCGACCGCTACCACTACGGCGTGGCAGACAGCACCAAGGCGCTGTTGGACGACGCTCTGGCGGACGGGGTAAAGCTGGCGATCATCGCCAACTACGACAAAGCAGCCGTTCCCGTGGGGGAACACGCCGGCTTGCAAAGCGATTTTCTCATCGACACTGCCCGCACCTCCATGGGCGCCACCTGTGCCGATTTCGGCAAGACCCTCGGCGAGGGCTACGTCCAAAAGGTGGATGACGGTCACAACCACGTCTCCTGCGACAACGTGATCGACGCCTCCACCTGCGCCTATCCCGAATACACATGGTTCGTTAAGGACATGATGCACACCTGGTACAACGGCAGCTACGCCACGTTCACCTACTGGCTCTCCTCCCTGACTGTCCAGCCCACCGTCCACGACACGCCGCTGTATCCGCAGTTTATGGTGGACAACCACGACACCAACGAGCTGGAACCCCTCACGGTCGAAAGCAGCGAACGCCACCCCACGGACGTGGACTGGAAAGCGCTGTTTCAACTGTTCCGTGAACGAATCCGGGAAAAAAGATAGTTTCGGAAAAGAAAAGCAGACGGATCCCGCACCAAAACGGGAAACCGTCTGCTCTTTTTTATTGTTCTGCTTAGCGCATCTCGATGTTGAGGTTATGCTTGAGGTTGCCGAGAATCTTTTGGATGAAGCGGTCGATGTCCTTCGGCTCGAGCGGAGCGTCCTTCGGCACGAACGAAATATTGAACGCCATGCTCTTTTTGCCCTCGCCGATCTGCTGACCACGGTAGATGTCGAACAGATCCACCTTCTGCGCCTGCTTGCACGCACGCAGGATTTCGGCGACAATGGTGCCGCAGGTCATCTCCTCGTCCACGACCAAAGAGAGGTCACGGGTCACAACGGGGAACTCAGGGATGGGGCTGTAGCGGACAGTTTCGGGGATCATGGCGGAAAGCTTGGCATACTCGATCTCGCCTAAGAAGATCTTCTGGTTTTCCTTGCTGTCCTTGGGCAGATCCAGCTCACGGGTCAGGATGTTGGCGATCTTGCCGAACACACCCACACGCTCGCCGCAGCAAAGAATATACGCCGCAATGCCGGGATGCAGATACGGCACATCCTCTGCCCGCTCGAACTCGAAGTGCAGACCGAACGCCTCGCCGAAGCCCTCCACGGCGCCCTTGACGGTGAAGAAATCCTCATCGGCGCCGAACGCCGCAAAGCCTAAATGCTGAATCTCCTTCGGAAGCTCGGTGACAGGCTGCTGCTTCGGCTCGTAGACATTTGCCAGTTCAAAGATCCTGCCCTCCCCGTTGCCCTTTTTCAGGTTCTCGACCACCGTCGTCAGCATGGACGGCGCCAGCAGGGTGCGCATGGTGGTGAGGTTGGAGGAAATGGGGTTAAGCAGGTGGATGGCATTTCTCGCCTTGTCGTCCTCAGCAAGGTGCAATGCGTTCAGGTCGGCATCGGCATAGAACGCCAGCGTGGACACCTCATAGAAGCCCTGTGCGCACATCACACGCTTGACCTTGTTGGCTCTCTGCTGTGCAGCGTTCAAGCCGCCGTTGGTCACAGCGGACGCCGTCAGGAAGGTGGGCGTGATGTGGTCGTAACCGTATTCGCGGATCACTTCCTCCGCAAGGTCGGGTTCGCCGATCTCGATGTCCTCACGGTACCGCGGTGCAGTAACCTCCAGCACATCGCCATCCCGTTCGACCGTGAAGCTCAGGGCGGTTAAAATCCGCAGAACCTCCTGCGCCGGCACCTCGATGCCGAGAATGCGGTTGATGCCGCTGAGGGTCGCCTTGAACTTCTTGCCCTCACGGGGTGCGCCGGCGGAGCAGTCAAAGGCGCTGGCGGTGATCTCGCCGCAGCCCAGCTCCTCGATCAGGTGCAAAGCACGCGCCATGCCCAGCTCGCAGGTGTATTCGGAAATGCCCTTTTCATAGTGGGCGGAAGCGTCCGTGTTCTGCCCGAGACTGCGGGCAGTTTTGCGCACGTTGTCCCGCATAAACTTGGCGGACTCGAACAACAGCTGTGTGGTGTTGTCGGTGATCTCGCTGTTCAGTCCTCCCATGACACCCGCCAGCGCAACGGGCTTTTTGCCGTCGCAGATGACAAGGTTCTGATCAGTGAGGGTGAACTGCTTTTCGTCCAAGGTCGTGATCTGCTCGCCGTTTGCCGCACGGCGGACGATGATGCGGCGGCTCTCCAGCGTGTCCATGTCGAAAGCGTGCATGGGCTGACCGATCTCCAGCATAACATAGTTGGTGATATCCACCACGTTGCTGATACTGCGCAGACCGCACAGCGCCAAGTTGCGGCGCATCCATGCGGGAGACTGTCCGGGGGTGATGTTGCGCACGCCGTGACCGAGGTAGCGCGGGCAAAGGTCGGGGGCTTCGACGGTGATGTCGAGACCCTCGTATACATAGTCGCTCTGGGTATAGTCGGTCGCCGGCATTTTGATTTCCTTGCCCAAAACAGCGGCAACTTCCCGGGCGATGCCGAGGACGGACTGGCAGTCCGGGCGGTTCGCCGTGATGGAAATATCAAAAATATAGTCGTCCAGACCGACGATGGGTTTTATGTCGGCGCCGACAGGGGCGTCCTCGGGCAGAACCAGCAGACCGAAATAGTCCGCACCGGGATAGAGATCGTCGTTCAGACCCAGCTCCACGCCGCTGCAAAGCATACCGTTGCTCTCATAGCCGCGCAGTTTTCCTTTTTTGATCTTGGCAACGCCCACCACGGTCTTGTGATCCTTGGCGGTCTCGATGACCGTTGCGCCGTCCAGCGCCGTGGGGAATTTGCCGCCCACGCAGACGTTGTCTGCGCCGCAGCAGATCTGGATCGGCTCGCCCTGACCCACGTCCACCATACAAACGTGCAGGTGCGTGTCGGGGATGGGCTCGCACGCCGTCACCAAACCGACGACCACGTTTTGCACGTCCTTGCCGATGTCGATCAGCTCCTCGACCTCGAAGCCGCAGCCGAACAGTTTTTCTTCCAATTCCTGTGCCGTAATGTCTATGTCAACGAACTGACGCAGCCAGCTGAAGGGTACTTTCATGTCCGTCTCCTCCTTAATCCTTGAACTGCTTCAAAAAACGCAGATCGTTTTCGTAAAGCAGACCGATGTTGTTGATGCCGTACTTGAGCATGGCGATGCGCTCGATGCCGATGCCGAACGCCAAGCCGGAATATTCGTTCGGGTCGATGCCGCAGTTTTCGAGAACCTTGTGGTGGACGATGCCGCCGCCGAGCACCTCGATCCAGCCGGTACCCTTGCACAGACCGCAGCCCTTGCCGCCGCATTCAAAGCAGCTCACGTCCACTTCCACGCTGGGTTCGGTGAAGGGGAAGTAGCTCGGGCGCAGTCTCGTCTTGACACTTCCGCCGAAAATTTTCTTGACGAACTCGTCCAGCATTCCCTGCAGGTCGCACAGGGTGATGGTCTTGTCCACCACCAGACCCTCCATCTGATGGAACATGGGCGAATGGGTGGCGTCGCTGTCGGAGCGGAACACTCTGCCGGGCACCAAAACCTTGATGGGCGGCTTCTGACTGTCCATGACACGAATCTGCCCGGGAGACGTGTGGGTGCGCAGCAGGATGTCCTCCGCCACATAGAAGGTGTCCTGCATATCCCTTGCGGGGTGATTCTTCGCCACGTTCAGACGGGTAAAGTTGTGGTCGTCGTCCTCGATTTCAGGGCCCTCGTAAATTTCAAAGCCCATGCCGGAGAACACGTCGATCATCTGATTTTTGGTGATGGTGATCGGGTGCAGGGAGCCGGTGGCACGCTTTTTGGCGGGCAGGGTGATGTCCACCTGCTCGCTCTTGTTGAGCCTCTCCAGCTCCAGCGCCTCCAGCTTCGCCGCCATTTCGTCGTACTTGGCGCTGACCTGAGACTTGAACTCGTTGATCACCTTGCCCACAGCGGGACGCTCCTCGGCGGGAACGGAGCCGAGTTTTTTCATCAGCCCCTGAATGCTGCCCTTTTTACTCAAAAACTGCTGCCAAAAGGCGGACAGCTCCTCTTTGGTCTGCACGGCGCGCAGGGTCTGCTCCACCTGTTCGCGCAATGCCTTGATTTTGGATTCCATGAATACACCTCATTTTTTACATGAAAAATAGCAGCCCCATCCCAACGGGACGAAGCTGCACAACTCCGCGGTACCACCCAAATTCCGCCACAAGGGGCGGCGCTCAAAAATCTGTAACGGGATCAGCCGTCCGGCACTACTGGAAGTCGTTCGCACCGACTGCTCGGGAGGGAATTTGCACGGCGCCGTTCGGAGCGCCTTTCAGCCGGTGAGCGCTCTCTCTGGTGACCCGGAAATCCGTACACTGTCTCCGTCATTGCATTTATCCTTTAAAGTATAAACAGAAAACCGTGATTTGTCAAGCTTTTTCCGCTCAATCCCTGCGGAACAGGTCGCGGGTATAGACCTTGTCCTGCACGTCATCGAGGACGGGGTCATAGCGGTTGGCGATGATGACCTTGCTGCGCTGTTTGAACTGCTGTAAATCCCGCACGACCTCACTGCCGAAAAAGGTGGCGCTGTCCCCCAAAGCCGGCTCATAGAGAATCACCGTAGCGCCCATGGCCTTGATGCGCTTCATCACGCCCTGCACGGAGCTGTGGCGGAAGTTGTCACTGCCCGATTTCATCGTCAGGCGGTACACGCCGACGATGATCTCCTTCTCCCGCTCGGCGTTCCACACACTGCCGTCCTCGTAGCCTCCCGCCATGCGCATGACGCTGTTGGCGATGAAATCCTTGCGGGTGCGGTTGGACTGGACGATGGCGCCGATGAGACTTTCGGGGATGTCGTTGTAGTTTGCCAAAAGCTGTTTCGTATCCTTCGGCAGACAGTACCCGCCGTAGCCGAAGGAGGGGTTGTTGTAGTGGGCGCCGATGCGCGGGTCGAGACAGATGCCGTTGATGATGTCCCGGGTGTTCAGCCCCTTGATCTCGGCGTAGGTGTCCA
>JBJEQK010000049.1:0-15789 GCA_051881715.1 Acutalibacteraceae bacterium | reverse complement strand
CAGGAGCCCTCCCGCAAGCTGACGCTCCAGCGCCGCCTGATCTTCAAAAACACCGACCGCGTGGAAGTGGACAAGCAGGGTCGCATCACCATCCCGGCGTATTTTATGGATGCGGCAGAGTTCGAGCGAGAGATCTTTATCCTCGGCACAGGCCGCCACGTGGAATTTTGGAATCCCGCTGTTTGGGACGCCATGGAGGCGCAGGAGCTTTCGGACGCGGACGACCTCAAGGTCGAAATGGCATACTGATAACGGGAGAAACAACATGGCTTTTTCACATATTCCTGTTCTGCTGCACGAGACGGTGGACGCTCTGCATATTCTGCCCGACGGCGTGTATGTGGACTGTACGGCCGGCGGCGGCGGACACTCGGCGGAGATTTTGAAGCGTTTGCCGAACGGCACGCTGATCGACATCGACCGAGATCCGCAGGCCATCGAAAATCTGCGCCATAAATTCTCCGGCTGCGGCAATGTCCGCATCGTGCAGGACAACTTTTTCAACATCGAATCGGTTCTTTCCCGGGAGGGCTTTTCCGGCGCCGACGGCATTTTGGCGGATCTGGGCGTCAGCTCTCACCAGCTGGACACAGCCGAGCGCGGCTTTTCCTTTCACATGGACGCACCGCTGGATATGCGCATGAGTATGCAGGGCATGAGCGCAGCGGACATTGTGAATACCTATTCCAAAGCGCAGCTGCAAAAGATTCTCCTGACTTACGGCGAAGAAAAATTCGCCCCGGCGATTGCCGCCGCCATCGTGCGTCAGCGTGCGATAAAGCCCATTGAAACCACACTGGAGCTGGCAGAACTGGTAAAAGCGTCCGTGCCGGCGGCAGTGCGCAGAGACGGTCACCCTGCGCGCAAGACCTTTCAGGCTTTGCGCATCGAGGTCAACGGGGAGCTGGAAAAGCTGGACGAAGCGGTGCAGAGTATGTTCCGTTCCCTGAACCCGGGCGGCAGACTTTGCATCATCACGTTCCACTCTCTGGAGGACAGGATCGTCAAAAAGCGTTTTGCGCAGCTTTGCACGGGCTGCACCTGCCCCAAGGATTTCCCTGTCTGTGTCTGCGGCAAGAGCGCCGCAGGCAGACTGCCGATGAAGGCGGTCTCTCCTGCCGATCAGGAGCTGTCCGAAAACAACAGAAGCCGCAGTGCCAAGCTGCGAGTGATCGAAAAAATCAAGTAAGGGGTGCTCTATTTTGGCAGACAACACAAGCGCGGCGCTCCATTTGGCCGCACCGGTTCGTATTCCCGCCCGTCCGAAAGCCCCCGTGCCGCAGAAGCCGCAGGTCGTGCACAAAAAGAAAAAATCCAGAGCCGAGCGTGCCCGCGAAGCGGTGCAGACCATTCTGCATTCCGCCAAGGTCTTTGCGGTGTGTGCGTCTTTGCTGGTGATGATGACCGTCCTCATTTTCCAGCGCGCACAGCTGACAGCGCTGAACAATAAGCAGTACCGACTGAACAATACCCTGTCCGAGGTCAAGAGCGACACCGTGCGCTTGGAGTCGGAGTTCAACCGTTTGGTCTCCGTGGACAGCGTGGAGGAGTACGCCCGCAGTGAGCTGGGCATGGTCAAGCGCCAGAAGTATCAGATTCACTTTTTCCGCAACGAAGGGACAGATGAGATTCGCATCGCAGGGGCGGATGAATAAGAAGTTTCCCGCTTTCCTGCATGAATGCGGCAAACGAAACATATATTTTTCCAGAACTACAAAAGCCTTAAGCCTCAAGGCGGGACGAAACATCACCCTCCTGGGGCTTCTTTATTCGAAAAGGAGAGCAACATGGCATCCATGAAAACTTCCAGGCAGAAGATGGTGCGGCGTTCGGTGTTCGTACTGTTTATGCTTTGTGTGGTGGGAATTGGGACGTGTATCGGTGCGCTGGTTTATGTCCAGCTGATCAAGGGGGATGATTTCCGTGAGGTCGCTGCGCAGAACCAGCTGCAGGACTCCGTGGTAAACGCAGAACGAGGCATCATTTACGACACCAATATGCATCCGCTTGCGGAGAGCACCAGCGCCAAGATCGTCTATGTGGATCCGGCGGAGATCGGCGATGACGAGGAGATTCGGGACAATATTGTGCAGAAGCTCTCCGAAATTCTGGAGCTGTCGGAGGAATATGTACGCGGCAAGACGGCGAAATCCGTCATGCACTATTCCGAGGTCAAGACGAGGGTGGACAACGACGTCGCCGAGCAAGTGCGGGAGTTTATGAACACCTGCCTTACGCGCACGGATGAAAACGGCGAAGAAAAGGAATACTATTACAGTGCCTATGTCGGCCTGAAGCCGGACGTCAAGCGGTACTACTCCAATCCCTTGCTGGCGTCCTCGGTGCTGGGTTTTATCAACAGGGACAACAACGGGCAATACGGCATCGAACAGCAGTACAATTCCGTGCTGACCGGGGTGCCGGGCAGGATCATCACCGCCAAAAACGGCAGCGGCTCCTCGCCCATGCCCATCGAATACAAGAGTGTCTACGACCCGCAGAGAGGTTCGGGTCTTGTGCTGACCATCGACGAATATATCCAGAGCTATCTGGAAAAGGGTCTGGAACAGGCCTATGTGGACACGAAATGCGACACTGCACTGGGCATCATCATGGACGTGGATACCGGCGCTGTCCTCGGCATGGGCAGCCGCGGCGCAGGCTACTTTGACCTTTCCGCCCACGATTCCATTTTGGACGACAACGCCCGTGCAAAGGTCGAAGCCATTGAAGACGAGACGCAGCGCAGCGAAGCGTTTAAGCAGGCGCAGTACCAGCAGTGGCGCAATATCTGCATCTCCGACGCCTATGAGCCCGGCTCCGTCTTTAAGATCTTCACCGCCTCCGCCGTGCTGGAAGAGGGACTGGTCACCATGGACGAGACCTATACCTGCGTGGGCAAGGTGAAAGAAGCCGGTTCCGTGTACAACTGTCACAAGCACGAGGGACACGGCACGCAGAACATTGCGCAGGCGCTGAAAAATTCCTGCAACCCGTTCTTTATCACCCGGGGCATTCGGCTGGGTGTGGACGGCTTTAACAAATACTTTGAAGCTTTCGGTTTTCTGGAGCGAACCGGCATCGACCTGCCCAGCGAAGCGAATTCCGTTTACTTTAAACTGTCCGATATGACCCTTGCCAATGTGGCCAGTGCCTCCTTCGGGCAGACGCTGAACGTGACCCCTATGCAGATCATCACAGCGGTTTCCTGCATTGCCAACGGCGGCAAGCTGATGCAGCCGTACGTGGTGGCAAAGCAGCTGGATGCGGACGGCAATATCCTCAGCGAGACCAAGCCCACCGTCAAGCGTCAGGTCATTTCCGAGGAGACTGCGGAAAAGATGCGCAGCATGATGGAGGGCGTTGTGCAGGAGGGCAGCGGCAAGAACGCCTATGTGGCGGGCTACCGCGTGGCGGGCAAGACCGGCACCTCCGAGAACGTCAAGAAAGAACAGCAGACCGGCGTGGCGGAGTACTGGGCGTCCTTTGCCTGCTTTGCGCCTGCCAACGATCCCAAAGTCGCCATGATCGTGGTGCTCTACAATCCCAAGGGTGCCCACGGCGGCGGCGCTGTGGCAGCGCCTGTGGCGGCGGGTGTGCTGGAAAATGTGATGCCGTACCTGAATGTGGAACCCCAGTATACCGAAAAGGAACTGGCAGAGATGGAGATCGAAGCGAAAAACGTGGTCGGCAAAGGCGTGAGCGAAGCCCGGGAAGCGCTGCTGGCGGACGGCTTTACCGTCAAGGTACGCGGCGACGGCGACACCGTGATTTCCCAGATCCCCGCCGGCGGACAGAAGGTGCCGCAGAACGGCGCCATCATCCTGTACACTTCGCAGGAGTCCACCAACGACACCTTGCAGATGCCGAACCTGGTGGGGCTTTCCGTCAACGAAGCGACCAACAAGGCGCTGGCGGCAGGCATCAACGTGAAAATTTCCGGCAATGCCCTCATGAGCAGTGAGCTTTCCTCCTACAAGCAGAGCATTGAGCCGGGCACTGAGGTGGGTTACGGCACCACCGTTACAGTCTACTTTAAATCGAATACCAATATCGAGGACGATTAAAATATTTTTTAATAACGAGGTGAGAGTGTATGCAGTTAAACACTCTGCTAAAAAAAGTAACCGTACTTTCTTCCAACGTCGATCCGGAAACGGAAGTTACCACCGTGACGGACGATTCCCGTAAAGTATGTGCAGGATGCCTGTTTGTTTGCATCGAGGGCAACCGTTTCGACGGTCACACTGCGGCGCAGAAAGCCCTGCAGGACGGTGCCGCCGCTGTGGTGACACAGCGTCCGCTGGGACTGGCGCAGGAGATTCAGACGACCGATACCCGGGCGGCGTATGCGCTTTTGTGCGCAGCTTATTTCGGCGAGCCGGCACAGCAGCTGACGCTTATCGGCGTGACCGGCACCAACGGAAAAACCACCACCTGCTTTCTCCTGCACGATATCCTGTCCCGCATGGGCATTTCCTGCGGACTGCTCGGCACCATCAAAAACGTGGCAGGGGACGTGGAGCTTCCCTCCACCCTGACCACGCCCGACCCCTTTGAACTGCACGGACTGTTCCGCAAAATGGTGGACGCAGGCTGTACCCACTGCGTGATGGAGGCGTCCTCACAGGCGCTGGCACAGCGCAGACTGGAGGGCGTGCACTTCCGTGCGGCGATTTTTACGAATCTGACGCAGGATCATTTGGACTATCACGGCACCTTTGAAAACTACATCGCTTCAAAGCACCTCCTGTTTACCCAGACCGATCTGGCCGTCGTCAACGCGGACGACGATGCTTCGGCGGCGATGACGCAGGATATTGACTGCCCCGTTGTGACCTTCTCCGCCAAGCGGGATTCCGCCGACTATACCGCCAAAAACCAGCAGATCCGTGCCGCCGGCGTGGAGTACGAGCTGGTCGGCAAGGGCACCATCGGCCGAGTCCGTTTCCGTGTTCCCGGCACCTTCTCGGTGTACAACTCCATGGGCGCGCTGGTCTGTCTGGCGGAGCTGGGGTTCGCCCTTAAGGATATGCTCACGCACGTTGCGGCGTTTGAGACCATTCCCGGACGTATGGAGGTCGTGCGCACCGATACACCCTATACCGTCATCATCGACTACGCCCATACCCCCGATGCGCTGGAAAACGTGCTCGGCACCCTGCGGGAGATCACAGAGGGCAAGATCATCACCGTGTTCGGCTGCGGCGGCGACCGGGACAGCACCAAGCGCCCCATCATGGGCAAGATCGCAGCGGCGTGTTCCGATATGCTCATCGTCACCTCCGACAACCCCCGCACCGAGGACCCGGAGCGGATCTTGGACGACATCATGGAAGGGATCCCGAAAAACAGACCCTCTGTCTATCGCATCTGCGACCGGCGGGAGGCGATCGCCAAGGCGCTGAAAAAGGCCAAGGCGGGGGATGTGATCTTGCTTGCGGGCAAGGGACAGGAGACGTACCAGATCATCGGCACCGTCAAAACGCATCTGGACGAACGGGAAGTTGTGGCAGATTACTTTAAAAATAATGCTTAAGGCAACACCGTACAAATTGCGGCACACCCCGATTGTGCGGTATTGCCTTAATTGGGAGAAGGGTCTACATTGAAAACACTGACCACGCAGGAAATCGCCGCAGCAGTCGGCGGCACGGCGCAGGTACAGGACGTCATCACGGACGTTTGCACGGATAACCGTGCGGTGCGCAAGGGATGTTTGTTCGTCTGCATCCGGGGCGAACGCTTTGACGGACACACGTTTGCCCAAAGCGCATTGGAACAGGGGGCGAACGCTGTGCTCTGTGCGCGGGATCTGGGGCTCGAGCGGCAGATTCTTGTGCCGGACACCCGTGCGGCGCTGCTGGCGCTGGCACGGTACTACAGGGGACTGTTCGCCATTCCTGTGGCGGGCGTGACCGGCAGTGTGGGCAAGACCACGATCAAGGAGATGACAGCGGCTGTTTTTGCCGCCAAATATAATACATTAAAAACCGAGGGCAATCTCAACAACGAGATCGGTCTGCCCCGCACCTTGTTTCGCCTGACGGAAGAAACCGAAGCGGCGGTGATCGAGATGGGCATGAGCAATCCGGGCGAGATCTCCCGGCTGTCCCAAACGGCACAGCCGACCATGGGCATTATCGGCAACATCGGCGTGTCCCATATTGAAAACCTCGGCTCTCAGGAGAATATTCTCAAGGCCAAGCTGGAGATCCTCGACGGGATGCCGCAGGATGCGCCGCTGATCCTCAACGGAGACGATCGGTTCCTTTACGGCACCAAAATTTCCGGCAGACCTGTGTACTATTACGGCATTGACAATCCCTACTGCCGCTTCAAGGCGTATGACATCACCGCCACGCAGAGCGGCAGCCGCTTCACGGTGGACTACGGCTGCGGTGAACAGCCGGTGGAGCTGCCCGCCATGGGACGGCACAATATCTATAACGCACTGGCGGCATTCACCGCAGGGTTCCTCACAGGCGTTTCCCCCGAGGCGACCGCCGAGGCACTGGGCCGGTACGAACCTGCCGGGATGCGCCAAAGAATGCGCACGGTCAAGGACATTCAGTTTATCGAGGACTGCTACAACGCCAGCCCCGATTCCGTGCGCGCGGCATTGCAGACGCTTTCCGATTTGAACGTGCGCCGCCGCATCGCCGTTCTCGGAGATATGCTGGAGCTGGGCGCCGTGTCGGACGAAGCGCACAGGCGTTCCGGCACTTTGGCGGCGGAAAAGGGGACGGACATTCTGTTTCTCTACGGCGAACAGTCGAAAAAAACGGCGCAGACCGCCCGGGAAAAGGGCGTGCGCACGGTGGAGCATTTTGCGGATAAACACGCCCTTGCCGAAGCGCTGCTGCGCATCCTTGAGCCGGGGGACGCCGTTCTGGTCAAGGGAAGCCGAGGCATGAAGCTGGAGGAAGTTTTGCAGCTCGTTTATGAGGAGTTGGAGGCATGAGTTCCGTTGCGCTGATCGTGCTGGCAGGTGTGGTGGCGTTTTCGGTGACGGCCGCACTGGGCTTTGCGGTCATTCCGTGGCTGCACAGGCTGAAATTCGGGCAGACGATCCTTTCCATCGGTCCCGTATGGCACAAGAAAAAGCAGGGCACACCCACCATGGGCGGCATCCTGTTTGCCGCAGGCTTTTTTGCGGCGGTCACCGTGGCGCTGGTGACGGACGCCCTCACCGGCGGCGATATCCTCGTCGGGGACTATCCCGTTCCGCTGGAGATGCGCACGAAAGTGATCTCCGGCATTTTGATGGCGCTGGCGTTTGGGATGATCGGCTTTGCGGATGACTATATCAAGATCGTCAAAAAGCGCAATCTGGGTCTGACCATCCGGCAGAAAACGGCGCTGCAAATTCTCGTGATATGCACCTACCTCTGGTCGCTGTACAGAAGCATGAATCAAAAGCCCTATATGTACATTCCCTTTGTGGGCAATGTGGAAATGGGCATTTTCTTTTGGATATTCGGTTTGGCAGTGCTGTACGCCACGGTCAATGCGGTCAATTTCACCGACGGCGTGGACGGTCTGTGCGGCAGTGTGACGCTGACGGCGGCGGTGGCATTTGCGGTGATCGCCGCCATGCAGAAGCTGTTCGGCGTCAGCCTGATCGCGGCGGCTTTGGCAGGGGGATGCGCCGGTTTTCTCGTGTGGAACCGTCACCCCGCCAAGGTGTTCATGGGCGATACAGGCTCCATGTTTCTCGGCGGCATGGTGGTCGCTTTGGCGTATGCCGTCGGCTGCCCGCTGATATTGCTTCCCGTGGGGATCGTGTACGTTGCCGAGGGGCTGTCCGATGGGATACAGATCGTATATTTCAAGCTGACCCACGGCAAACGCATTTTCAAAATGGCGCCCATTCATCACCATTTTGAACTGTCGGGCTGGAGCGAAAAAAAGATCGTTTCCGTATTCACGGTTGTCAATATGATCGGCTGTGCCGTCGGCATCTATTTGATGAGAGCCTGACAGCGCTCCGATCTATTGGAGGTTACTATGCAAAAAAGTTTGAAAGGGATCAAAAACTGGATTCAGCAGGGCAGCTACGATATGCCTTTCTTCATCATCGTGATCCTCCTGCTGACGGGCGGCGTCATCATGCTGTACTCCGCTAGCTACGTCTCGGCCAGCTACTCCAAGGAGGCGGGCTACGATCCGGCGTACTACTTCAAGCGACAGCTTCTTTTCGCCGTGGTCGGCGTGATCGTGATGCTGGTGGTGTCCCGCATCCGGGTGGCGGTGCTGAAAAAGTTCGCCTACATTTTCGCTTTGGTTTACCTCGCTTTGCTGGTGCTGGTACTGGTTATGCCGGCAAAAATCGACAACAAAGAGGACTTCCGCCGCTGGCTGGATCTGCCGCTCCTGCCGCAGTTTCAGCCGTCGGAGCTGGCAAAATTCGGACTGATCCTGTTTTGCGCCCGGGTGCTTTCCGAACGCAAAAAGATCGCCGAACGGTTCGGCAACCACGACCTTGCCATCCCGATCTGTTTTGTCATGATGGTGCTGACCTGCGGTCTCGTCCTTGCAGAAAACCATCTGTCCTGTACCATTCTTCTTTTGGGCATCGGCGCGGCGATGCTGGTGCTGGGCGGCGTGCGAACGCGATGGATCGTTGCCGCCATATCCGTGTCTGTAGTGGGCTTAACGGTGTTCCTGCTTTTCCATGAGCAGATCATTCCCAAGCTGCCCATCGGCACCTATGCGCAGAACCGGCTGATCGCATGGCTCGACAAGGACAGCTTTGCCAAGGATATCCGCTGGCAGACGAACCAGTCGCTGTACGCCATCGGTTCGGGCGGTCTGTTCGGGCAGGGACTGGGCAAGTCCAAGCAGAAGCACCTGTATATGCCCGAGCCGCAGAACGACTTTATTTTTTCCATCATCTGTGAGGAGTTGGGTTTTGTCGGCGCAGTGGCGATCCTTGTGGTGTTCGCACTGCTGATCTGGCGCGGCTTCGTCATCGCCATGAACAGCGACAAGCGCTTCAACGCCCTGCTGGTGATGGGCATCATCACCCAGATCGGTTTGCAGACCATCCTGAATGTTCTGGTCGTGACAGATACCATTCCCAACACCGGCATCAGCCTGCCGTTTTTCAGCTACGGCGGCTCGTCCCTTTTGGTGCTGTTGGGAGAGATGGGCATCGTCCTGTCCGTGTCGAGAGCGTCCAATCTGCAAAAGAAATAGGAAAGAGGAAAAGGAAAATGGACAGCGGAAAAAGAATTTTATTTGCCACAGGCGGCACAGGCGGACACATCAATCCTGCGCTGGCGGTGGCAGGCTATATCCGTAAACAGGCGCCGGACACACAGATCCTGTTTGTCGGCACGGCGGAAAAAATGGAGGCGAAGCTGGTTCCGGCAGCAGGCTTTGACTTCCGCACCATCGACATCAGCGGCTTTCAGCGTTCCCTGACACTGCAAAACATCAAGCGCAATCTCGGCACCCTGTCGAAGCTGCTGCGTGCTTCTTCGCAGGCGAAAAAGATCCTTCTGGACTTCAAGCCCGACGTGGTGGTCGGCTTCGGCGGCTATGTCAGCGGTCCCGTACTGCGCATGGCGGCAAAGCTGGGCATCCCGACGGCGATCCATGAGCAGAACGCCTATCCCGGCGTGACGAACAAAGCCCTCGCCAAAAAGGCGGACGCCGTGATGCTGACCGTACAGGCGGCAGAACAGTATCTCAAGCCCAAGAATCCCTGCATCCTCACCGGTCTTCCCGTGCGTGGAGAGATCGTGGAAGCGGACAGGGATTTCGCCCGAGCGGAGATGCAGCTGGACGAGCGTCCGATGATCCTGTCCATGGGCGGCAGTCTGGGCGCACGGGCGATCAACGAAGCAGTCGTGGAGCTGATCGCCAACAAGGCGGCGGACGGCGATTGCTATTTCCACCACGCCTACGGACAGTACGGCAAATGGGTGCCGGACAAGCTGCGGGAAAAGGGCGTGGATTTTGCGCATATGCCGAACATCACCGTTCGTGAATATATCGACGACATGGACAGATGTCTTGCGGCGGCGGATCTGGTCATCTGCCGTGCAGGCGCCTCCAGTCTGTCGGAGTTTGAAGCCGTGGGCAGAGCGTCCATCCTGATCCCGTCCCCCAATGTGGCGGAGAATCACCAGTATCACAACGCCATGGCGCTGGTCAACAACGACGCCGCCGTTATCATCGAGGAGAAAGATCTGACGGGCGAACGGCTGACGCAAGAGGTGAACCGGTTGCTTGCCAACCGGGATCGGCTGCGCATCCTCGGCGAGAACGCCAAAAAGATGGCGATTCCCGACACCGTGGAGCGCATAGCAGACATCCTATTCGGTCTCGCCAAGGCGTGAAGCGGCGCAGATACCGTTTCTTTCCGCAGGATCGTACAAATCCCTTCACGGAAATCCCCCTTTTCGCATACGATAAAATCGAGGAAATATTTCGATTTTAGTCGGAAAGGGTGTAACGGTGTCATGGAAAAATTCGTGATCGAGGGCGGCAGACGGCTGGACGGAGAACTGCAGGTGCAGGGCTCCAAAAACAGCGCCCTGCCGATTCTGGCAGCGGCGGCGGTGACCGGGAAAAGCTCGATCCTTTTGAATTGTCCCCGTCTGCGGGACACGGACGCCGCCATGCGTATACTGCGCCATATCGGCTGTGAGGCAAGCCGGGCAGGGGAGGCGGTCATCGTCTGCTCCGATGCACCGAAGCGGTACGATATCCCCGAAGCGCTGATGCGGGAAATGCGCTCGTCCATCATTTTTTTGGGTGCGCTTCTCGGGCGGTTCGGCAAAGCGGAGATGTGTGCGCCGGGGGGCTGTGCCATCGGACTGCGCCCCATCGACCTGCATCTTTCCGCGCTGGAAGCGCTGGGTGTACATACCGAGGAGTGCGGCGGCAGACTCTGCTGTACAGCGCCGAACGGACTGCACGGTGCGCAGATCACACTGGCATTTCCCTCCGTGGGCGCCACGGAAAACACGCTTTTGTGTGCCGTTTGCGCCGAGGGGGAAACGGTGATACATAATGCCGCGCGGGAGCCGGAGATCGCCGATCTGGCGGCGTTTCTGAACCGATGCGGCGCCTGTATTCAGGGCGCCGGAAGCGACACCATCTCGGTGACGCCCCGGGAACAGTTTCTCTCGTGCGAATATACGATCATGCCCGACCGCATCATGGCGGCCACCTATTTGGCGGCGGCGGCGGTCACGGGCGGTTCCATTCTTTTGCGCCGGGCGGCGCCGCAGGATCTTCTGCCGGTCATGCCCTGTTTTGAGCAGGCAGGCTGTGCCGTTCGTGCGGCAAAGGACACCCTGCGCCTGAACGCACCGCCGCATCTGCGCAGTGCGAAGCTGATCCGCACCATGCCCTATCCCGGCTTCCCGACGGACTTTCAGGCGTCGGCGATGGTGATGGCGAGTGTGGCGAGCGGAACGGGCGTGTTTGTAGAAACGATTTTTGAAAGCAGATATAAGCATGTGCCGGAACTTGTGCGTATGGGAGCGCACATTACGGTGCAAAATAATGTTGCCGTAGTGGAAGGAGTGCCACGGCTGCACGGCGCGTGCGTGCAGGCGGCAGATCTGCGGGGCGGAGCGGCTTTGGTGAGCGCAGGCCTTGCGGCGGAAGGAATCACAACTGTGACCGGTCTTGCACATATAGACAGAGGCTGTGAACGGTTTGAGACAAATCTGGCATTGTTGGGCGCCGGAATAAAAAGAGTACATTTGGATGTGGAGTAAGGGGAAGTCATCTATGGAGCAAAAAAGACGTGTTCCGCAGAAGCGGAAGATCCCGCTGAAAAAGCGGCTGGCGTATATCATCGTGAACATTGCGGACGAAAGAGAGCGTTCCAAAGCGCAGAAACAGCAGAAAAAGGCGCAGGAACAGAAAAGAAAGGCGGCACCGCAGAAAAGACCGCAAAGCGCCGCACGTCCCGCACCGCAGGGCAAGCGCCCTGCACCGGGCACAGCGCCGGTACAGCGCCGTCCGCTGACGCCTCAGGAACAGCGCAGAAGAGCTGCCATCCGTGCCAAAAAACAGCGAAAGCGTGTGCGCAATATCCGCATCGGCGCTGCCGCAGTGGTGGTTCTGCTCGTTGCGCTGATCCTGTCGAGAACGGTGCTGTTTAAAATTCAGACCATCGAGGTGACCAACCCCGACGTCGCCAAATATACCGTCGAGCAAATTTCCACCGAGAGCGGCGTGGTCAAGGGGACGCAGAACCTGTTCAGCTGCAACCTCAAGAAGGTGGCGAAAAATATCGAACAGCGCCTGCCCTATATCGGCAAGGCCGAGGTCAAGCGGGACTTCCCGTCCACACTGCGTGTCACCGTAACGCCCACCGAAACGGCGGCGGCGATCGCCTACGGCACAGGATATCTGCTGATCGACATAGACGGCAAGATGCTCGAGAGTACGCTGAACGCACCGGAGGGCGTTGCCGTACTGCGGTGCAATACGGAGTTCGAGCTGAATCTGGGACAGTATATCGGCGTGTCCCAGAGCAAGGAGGACGCGGAAACGACGCAGGCCGCCAAGGAAACCGTGGAGCTGTTCAAGCGGATCATGCAGGCGCTGGAAAAGGCGGGGCTGGAGAACATCACCCTGATCGACATCCGCGATACCCGCGCCATCACGCTGATGTATGAAAACCGTCTGACTCTCCATTTGGGCACGGAGGATCGGCTGGATGACAAGCTGGGCACAGCGGTCAAGACCATCAGCGCCGAGTCCGATACCGCCAACAACCGCACGGGCGCCATCGACCTGACGGTGATTCCCTATGCGTTCTCCCGCGACACCTTTGCGGACGTTTCCGAGACGGAAACGACGGACGAAGCGGCGACAGAGAGCAATAACGGATAAAATTTCAAAAATTGTTCTTGTAATTTTAAAAAAAGTGTGATATTCTTGTATTGTATATAAAAATCGGGATATGGTGTGCAAAATATCTTAGGAGGATAAGACATGGCATTTGAAATCGAAAACGAATTTGAAAGTACCGTTCAGATAAAGGTGATCGGCGTCGGCGGCGGCGGCGGAAACGCAGTCAACCGCATGGTGGACGCCGGCGTATTGGGTGCGGAGTTCATCGCGATCAATACGGACAAGCAGATCCTGACCCACTCCCGCGCCACGCACAAGATCCAGATCGGCGAAAAAGCGACCCGTGGTCAGGGCGCCGGCGGCAAGCCCGAGATCGGCGCAAAGGCGGCGGAGGAAAGCAAGGAGCTGATCGCCGACGCACTTAAGGGCACCGACATGGTGTTCATCACCGCCGGTATGGGCGGCGGCACCGGCACCGGCGCGGCGCCCGTCATTGCGCAGACTGCCAAGGAAATGGGCATTCTGACCATCGGCGTCGTCACCAAGCCCTTCAAGTTTGAGGGCAAGATGCGCATGAATCAGGCGCAGGCAGGTATCGCCAAGCTCGCCGAGCAGGTGGACAGCCTGATCGTCATCCCCAATGACCGCCTGCGTTATATCACCGAGCAGCGCATGAGCCTTGCACAGGCTTTCTCCATGGCGGACGAAGTGCTGCTGCACGGCGTCAAGAGCATCTCCGAGCTGATCAAAGTTCCCGGTTTCATCAATCTGGACTTTGCGGACGTCACGAGCATTATGAAGAGCGCCGGCTATGCGCACATGGGCGTCGGCAGTGCCTCCGGCAAGGACAAGGCGGAGCAGGCGGCCATCGCTGCCGCTTCCAGCCCGCTGCTGGAGACTTCCATCGCCGGAGCCAAGGGCGTCATCATCAGCATCCGTTCCTCCGAGGACATCGACCTGGAGGACGTGGAGGATGCAGCCAACAAGATCACCGAGCAGGCACATCCCGATGCCAACATCATCTGGGGCGTGGCGTTCGATCCCGAGCTGGAGGATCAGATGGTCATCACCGTCGTGGCAACCGGCTTTGCCTCTGACCGTGTGGGCACCTCCGCAGCCGTGGAAAGCTTTATGAATCAGGTGCAGCAGGCCAAGAAAGAGACCGTTGCGCCCAAGGCGGCTGCCGCCCCTGCCACGGATATTTCCCTGCCCAACTTCGGTGCACCCGCCAAGGCAGAGGAGCCTGCCGAGGAGATTCAGGAGCCTGTACAGGTTTCCTCTCCCAAGAAGCCCGTTGCACCTGCAACACCTGCTTCCGGGACGGGAAGCGGCATTGAGGACGATGATTTCTATGTCTACCTCAAGGACATCATCAAGAACAAGGGCAACCAGTAATCAACAGCATTCGCTCCGGACGTTTTTTCCGTCCGGGGCATTTTTTTGGAGGATATTATGCGTAAAACGAAAATTGTATGCACCATCGGTCCCGCCAGCGATGACGAACAGATTTTGCGGGAGATGTGCCTTGCGGGCATGAACGTGGCGCGTATCAACTTTTCTCACGGTACCCACGAAGAACAGCAGGCGCGCATCGACCGCATCAAAAAGGTGCGTGCGGAATTGGGTCTGCCCATCGCGATCATGCTGGACACCAAGGGTCCCGAATACAGAATCAAGACCTTTGAAAACGGCAAGGTCACATTGAAAGAGGGCGATCCCTTTGTCTTTACCACGCAGGATGTGGTGGGGGACGAGCATCGGGTCTCCGTCAGCTATGCGGGACTTGCCAACGAGCTGGACGTGGGGGACACGATCCTGCTCAACAACGGTCTGATGCGTTTCACGGTGGAGAACATCGCCCCGCCGCAAATCGAGTGCCGGGTGGACATTGGGGGCGAGCTGAGCAACCGCAAGAGCATGAGCTTTCCCGGCAAGCATCTGCGGCAGGTGTATCTGTCCGAGCAGGACAAGGCAGATATTCTGCTGGGCATCCGCAACGACGTGGATTTCATCGCCTGCTCCTTCGTCTCCTGCAAGCAGGATCTTTTGGACGTGCACGCATTTCTGCGTGCGCACGGCGCCGACCATGTGGAGCTGATCGCCAAGATCGAGAACCAGTCCGGCGTGGACAACACGGAGGAGATCTGCAAGCACTGCGACGGCATCATGGTCGCCCGGGGCGATATGGGCGTGGAGGTGCCCTTTGAGCAGCTGCCCGCCATTCAGAAACAATTGATCACCAAGTGCCGCCTGCTGGGCAAACGGGTGATCACCGCCACGGAGATGCTGGAATCCATGATCTACAATCCCCGTCCCACCCGTGCGGAGATCTCCGACGTCGCCAATGCGGTGTACGACGGCACCAGTGCGGTCATGCTCTCCGGCGAAACGGCGGCGGGGAAATACCCCGTGCAGGCGGTGGAGACCATGGCGAAGATCGCAGAGCAGACGGAGAGCCACATCAACTATGCCAAGCGGTTCTACGAGTCCGAGTTCAAGATCCAGAACACTGTGGACGCCATTTCCCACGCCACCTGCGGAATGTCCATCGACCTGAAGGCGAAGGTCATCGTGGCGTGCTCCATCTCCGGCATGACGGCGCGCATGATCTCCCGCTTCCGCACCCCGGTGAGCATCATCGGTCTGACGACCAACGAGCATTCGTGGCGAAAGCTGGCGCTGTCTTGGGGCGTAAAGCCCGCCATGTGCGAGACCTTCACCTCCACTGACGTGCTGTTTTACTCGGCGAAAAAGATCGCCGAGAAGGAGATGTGCCTGCATCCTACGGACAAGATCATCATCACCGGCGGCATCCCCAACGGTCAGACGGGCAACACCAGCCTGATCAAGATCGAGGAAGTCTAAGGCAACATCCCGATTGTGTTGTGTTGCCCTAAAAACGCTCCTCACGGAAAATTGTGGGATTTGTGTTTCGCACCGGGGAACCCCCGGCGAGGGTTC